>JAIQFJ010000037.1 GCA_020073325.1 Terriglobia bacterium
TGATCGATCCGTCCGCCCGCGCGATCCGCAGTTCGCCCAGCCATGCGATCGTCATATCGATCGCCAGTCCTTCGGTGTGGCGCGTATCGAGCGCCGGCTCGTGGACGATCTCGTAACTCGCGAGCATGGCCTCCGCCGCGTCGACCGACTCCGCGGACTCCGGATGCGTCCATTCAATATCCACGCCCGCCATCGCGGGAACCGTCGCGGGATCCATTCCTTTCCGCGCGATCCGAAACGCGTAATGCATCAGATAAGCCCGCTCGGGCGAACGCAGCGTATCGCCGATCTCGATCTTCGCGCCCGCCGCCTGGAGTGCGGCAAGAAATTTTTTCGCCCGGCTTCGGAACGGCTCCGCAAGATCGTCAGCGCTCTTGCTGGTTGGAAATTGCGACACCCAATCGGGACCACTCAATGGCATGCTCGATTTTCGCCTGCCGGACCGATCCTGCGCTCACCGGTGATCGCATCGCGCTGACAACGCGACGGATCGAAGCGAGCCTCGCGTGCTACGATCCCGATAAGCATGCTCCTTTGCGCCGTCTTCGTTGCGGCTTCTCTCCTTGCCGGCGACATCGGAATCGAAGTGATGGCGCGGCCGTCGCCCTTCGTCGATCTGGCCAGAGAAGCGCGGCCGTTCACGAAATTCGACGGAACCGCCGCGCCCGTCGACAGGAACGGATGGCCCTTGAGCGATGGCCAGGTCGTGCTGTTCGACGAACGCCCCGTGAAGGCCTGGGCTCCACCGGCCGACGATCCCGCGCTGTTTCAGCCTGATATGTCGGGGGCCTATCAGCTTTCGTTCACCGGACAGGCGGTGGTGACAAACGCCGGCCCGGCGAGCATTACGATTTCGGATGAGCATTACGATCGCGCCGCGAATCGCACGACGTTTCGCGCAACCCTTCCGAAAGGCTCGCCGTCCATGTTGTGCCTTCGTTTCTCCCGGACGCGCCGCACCGCGCACGACAAGGAAGGCAGCGGGATCACCGAACTGCGCTGCATCCGTCCCGGCTATTCTCCCGCGACGACGCAGATTTTCGACACCGCATTTCTCGACGCGCTCCGCCCCTTTGCCTATCTTCGATTCATGACGTGGCTGGGAACCACGCGCGCGGCGGCGCCGAAGATCGAGTGGGCCGATCGCGCGCTCCCTTCCGACGCCGTTCAGGGATTCGCCGCGCTGCGCCCTGGCGCCCGCGGCATCGCTTGGGAATACGTCGTCGCGCTCGCCAATACGCTGGGGAAAGATATTTGGATCAACGTCCCCGCCGACGCCACCGGTGAAAATCCGAAGGACCAGGCCAGCTACGTCTATCAACTCGCGGCTCTGTTGAAGCGCGACCTCAATCCCGGAATCTCGATCTATGTCGAATATTCCAACGAGCTATGGTACGACCGCTTCCCGGCGTACGCATGGAATCGTCAAGCCGCGGCGGCGGAAGTCGCGCGCGGCGGATCGACCCTGAATAGCGACGGCAGCCGCGGCCTGAACGTCTGGGCGCGCCGGCGCGAGGCGAAGCGCCTGTACGAGATCACAAAAATCTTCGACGCCGTGTTCGGGGGGCCCGCTCGAATTCGCCCCGTCTTTGCGTGGTGGTTTCTCAAGCCCGCGGAATTTCGCGACGTACTGGCGTGGATGAACAGGACCTACGGCCCGCCCAAAACTTATTTCTGGGCGATCGCCCAATCCGACTATTTCGACGATGCCGGCGCCGGCGCTTCGTCCACGGTTCCCGCGATTCTTTCGATCATGCGCGCCAATAGCGACGCGGGCGTGACGTACACGCGCCGGATCGATGCGATCGCGCGCGAGTTCGGCCTGCGCCACACCTGCTATGAAGGCGGTCCTGACAATGGAGGTAGCAGCAACGCGAATTTAGCCAGCCGGATCGCCGCAAATCGTACGCCGGAAATGGCCGCGTTGATGGAGCGGCATATCGGGCGAAACTGGTTCCCCCACGGTCCGGCTTCCTTCACATATTTTTCTTTGTCGAGCCCCTACGCCGCCTTCGGCTCCTACGGCGCAACCGAGGATTACCGGCTCGCGGCGACGCCAAAGTTCAAGGCCGTGGTTTCGCTGGCCACAGAGCCTCGACCGCGGCGATGAGTTGATCCACCCGCCGCGTCCACGTGTTCTGGGTCGCGAAACTCCGCCGCGCCGCAATCCGATCGTCGCGCGGTTCCACCGCACGCCGCAGCAGGGCCACAGAATCTTCGAACGAGCGGTACACCTCGATCAATCCCAGCTCGGCAAGCGGACGCGTCTCCGGCAGATCGGGCGCGACCACCGGCTTTCCCGCCGCCAGATATTCGAAAATCTTCACCGCATTCATCGACCGCGTAATCGCCAGATCGCGAAACGGCATCGTGCACACGTCGAATTGCGCCAGATACGATGCCAGCGCGGGCGGCGGCTGCTGCGCGATCACATGGATGTTCGGCTCGGAAGCCGCTTGCCTCCAGCGCTCTCGCATTTCATGAGACGAAAATCCCTCGCGCCCGATGTAGACGAACGACCACGCCGGAAAACATCGCGCCGATTCTCGAATCCAATCCAGGTCCAGCCAGTCCGAAAACGCTCCGAAGAATCCGATCACGGGCCGCGGCAGATGATCCAGCAGCCCCGCTGATTTTGCGCCGCTAAACAAATCGAAATCCGCCGCGTTTGGAATCAAAATCGACTGCGGATGGCGCCCATGCAGCGTACGCCCCGACGCAATCATCAGCGCGGACTCACGGATCAGCGACGCTTCGCGCTCCGGCTCATTTCCGGGATGCAGCGCCCCAAACGCCTGCTGATCGTCCAGGCAGTCGTAGACCACAGGCCACCCGAATCGCTCATGCAGCCGCATCACCAGCGGAGTCCATTTCGGAAAATTGACCAGTTGAATCGCGTCGCGAGCGCCAAGCGCGACGACCGCCGACTCCATCAAGTCGATCAGATCCGGCCGCCATTCCGTGCGATACAAGTCGCCCGAGAGTCCAGGCAGCTCGACATAAGACAAATTCGGCTCGATCTCGTTGGCGATGTTCGCCGCTTCTTCCGGCGGTTTCAGGCGCACGTCGATCCAGTACACGCGAAATCCGCGGGAGGCGAGGCCGCGCGCGAAGTGATGCGGCCGCTGTGTCAGTTCGTTCCAGGAAATAATGCTGAACAGAAAAACACAGCGGCCTTCGCTCGCCGCACCCGCCGTTGCGATCCGCTTCTTCGCCGCATCGAGCCTTGCTGCGCTCATCATGCGCCGCGCGCGGCGCTCGATGACGTTGCCGTCAATGATCAGCGATTTTTCCCAGGTCCCCCGCTCCACCGCGGTCAGGAATCGCCGGCGCTCATGCTGATACCAGGCGCCCGCCGCCGGATGCACGTCCATCACGCGACGAGCGTCCTCGATCGATGCCGGCCGCGCGATCTTCTGGCATGTCACGCGCGGAATATACATCGCCGCGGCTTGCCGCATGGTCCATTCCCAGCCGCAAAAGTCGTTCAGCGATTGGTCGAACCGCGGCGGATCGCGATGCATCCAGCACGCAAGCGGAGCCCAATCGCCCGTGCGGATCCGGCGCGGCTCGGCTTGATCGAATCGCACCACTCCGATGCGATCGCCCGCCGCGACGCTCCAGGCCGTGTAGGAGCAACTTGCTTGGGAGTTCGCCAGCACTTCCAGATGAAACGGGAAGGCGATGTCGCCCGCCGGAAGAAATGCGACGCGCCGCCCGCGTGCTCTTGCGATCCCCGCATTCAGCGCCGCGGCGAGAGTCCCGGCGCGCTCGACGATGACGTCGAATCCGCCGATGGTCTGATTGGCCAGGCTCGCGAGCGAGTCCGCGAGGCCCTCGGCGCGATCCGGCGTCACGGGCACGATGATCGCAATGTCTGGCGCCTCTTTTCGCCGCACAGCGCGTGCGGGTGCCGTCGCCAACGCCGCGGCACGCCGGCAGAACAGCGTTTGATTGCGCGCCATTGCTTCCTCGTGATCGACGCGATTTTCGCCGAACGTTTTTCCTGCGTGGTGAAACACAAAAACATTTCGCGCGACCGCCAGACGGTATCCAGCCATGAGCGCACGCAGGCAAAAATCGTCGTCTTCGAAATTTCCAGCGCCGTACGATTCGTCCAGGCCGTTCAGCTCACGCCACAGCGAAGCGCGAATCATCGCGCAGAAAAACACCAGCCGCTGAGGCTCGCCGACCGCGGTCCGATCACGGATCGACGCGGCATACTCGCGCGCTCCGCCCTCGCTAAAACCTTTCGCATCGGGATCCGCCTGCACGTCGTGGCCGCACGAATTCGTCACGGGACCGACCACGCCAACGTCGGTCTCGTCAAAAGCGGCCGCCAGCAGATCCAGCCAGCCGTCGTAGACGATCGTGTCGCTGTTCAACACGACCAGAAATTCGTTGCGCGCCTGGCGCGCGCCTTCGTTCACCGCGCGCGCAAAGCCCAGCGGGCGATCGAAGCGGAGATAGCGGACTCTTTCGCGGCCGGCCCATTCCCGAACGTCGTCCGCCGATCCGTTGTCGACGACAATGACCTCGAATGGCACGGCAGTCCTGGCTGCATAAACACTCTCGACACAAGCACGCGCAACGTCGAGCGCGTTGTACACCGGGATCACGATGCTGACGCTCATGCCGGCGGCTTCTGCGAAAGCATCTGGCGAACGCGTTCGTGCAAACGGAGCCGCAGGCCCAGCGGCACCTGTTCGCGCGCGGCTTTTTCCAATTCCTGGCAACGCCGGTACAGCGCAACCATGAGGCTGGCCGCTCCATGCAGCCCGATCCGCGCGAACCGCTCTTCATAGGCCTCGATCAGGCGCCGTTTGGCCGCGAATTCGTCGCTGGTCAGCGCGAGCCCGTCGGGAAGCTGGCGGAAGCGCAACAGAAATTCGGGAATCACATCGGTCTTATATCCATCGAGCAGCAGCCGAACCTGCAACTCCCAATCCTCATGCGCCGCGCCACGAACCTGGCGATAGCCACCGACGCTCTGGAAGACCGCACGACGAATCAAGATCATCGACGGTCCGAATACGATCGGATCGATCAACCCACCGGCCAGGTCCGGACCCAGCGGCATATAGCGAGCCTTCACCGATTCGCCCTCGATGAAGCACCCGGCCGCGATCAGGCAATCGTCTCCTGAAACCAGCGCGGCCGATAACATTTTCCGCACCGCATCCGGCGCGGGAAGGTCGTCGGCATCGATGAAAAGAAGATACGGCGCATCGGACATCGCCGCCGCCTGGTTACGCGCCGCGTCGACAAACGCGTTCTTCTGCCGGAAAAACGTCCAGCCGCGCGGCGCGTACTTCGCGGCCATCGCATCGAATACATCGCGAGCATCCGCATCGCTCGAGCCGTCGTCCACCGCGATCACTCCGAAGCCCTGCGCGGTCTGCCGGTCCAAAGCGTCCAGCAATTCCGGAAAATGCTCGCGCTTGTTGAAATACGTGATGCAGACGTCCACGTTGCGCGCATCCGGCTGGACGATGGAAACACGGTCCCTCCGTGCGGCGAGCGCCTTTTCATGGAATCGCAGCCAGCGCGCGTTCGCCGCCGCGAAATCATAAGGGACCGCGTCGTCCGCGGGCGCGTACCATCGCTCCAGGATCTTCCCGGCCAGCGCCTCCGGATGCGGATCGAAAAGTCGCGCGCCGCCCGAGTCCCGGAAAATTTCAGGAACACCGCCGCCTGACGAATAGAGCGCCTGCAGCCCCGGAATCAGCGACGTTTCGATCACCGCGTAGGGAAAATTTTCGACCGGACTCGGAATTACTACCAGCGACTCACGCCGATGCGCGTGAAGATAATGCGCCGCGCCGTCGCTATCGAGATCGGCGATATGCTCCACGGCGAGATCGCCCAACTCACGCCGCATCCGGTCGGCCGCACCCGATTCGTCCTGCGGACCGAGCAGCACAATCCGATCGAGTCCCGCCAGCGATTCCCGGACGCGCCGCACCGCGGAAGCGAACAGCGCGAATCCTTTGCGTGTTTCCAGGCGTCCGAAGAAAACCAATTGCCGCGGCTTCAGCGGATCGCTCGAAGCATCAAACGGCAGCGGGCGACATGGCAACCCGAGAATTTCCGGCGGCGAAGAAAATTTCCAGCCGTTCTAAATCGCCCAGTCGAGGATGTAGCGGCTGGGCGCGATCACACGGTCGCTGTGAAGCGCGCTGTAGCGCTCTACAAATTCAACGTGCAGATCCTCCGGGATGTTCGGGTATTTGCGATTCGCCACGCGAATCCAGCCCGACGGCCCGTGCAGCACCGTAACCAGCAGCGGCCGTCGCGACGGATCGAATCGCTTCGCGCGCGCCGCGCAGAAAGCGGCGTTTGCCCAGTCCTGAAAATAGGCGATATCGAATTCGCGCAAGTGCGGCGCAAGCTGTTCGGACAATCGCGCGGGCCATGTATCGGACCAGCGCTCGGCCGACGGCGGCGCGTTGTGCACCTCGACCAGACCGATGCCGAGCGCCTCGTACTTTTTCCGCCACGCGTCATCGACTAGCGTCGGCTCGGTTTCCTGGCGGGTCAAGATAATGGTGACGTCATCGCCATGCTCGCGCAGCAGCGCGGCGAACTGCGCGACGAAGGTTCCCACGCCGCCAGCCCGGCCGTGAATCGTCGGCACATCGTGCGAGACCAGTGCGACTTTCGACATTCCGAACTCGCAGGATAGCGTTAAACCGGAGACAACGCCATCATCGATTTGCGCGATCGGCGAGTCTCTTTTCAATTTCCGGACGGAGCTCGGCGGCGAGGAGCTGGGCCATCACAGCGGCGCCCTCGTCGTTGAAATGCACGAAATCGCCAAACAGCCGCGGATCTTTCGGAATTCGGTGCGCGGTGTCGATGAACAGGGCGCCGCGCTCGCGCGCCACTTCGGCCATCACTTCGTTAAGCCGGTTTTCCAGTTCGAGCAACCCTGCCGTATTCGTGTATGGATAGTAGGTGCTCCAGCGGAGCAGTTCGAATGGATCCCCCGACGGCGTAATCGAATTCGCGTGCGACGCGAGCACGACGCGAATCCCGCGGCTTTCGAAAACATCGATCGCCGCAAGAAGATCCTTGCGGAACATCGGCGCGGCGTCGTCGGAGATATGGGGGAAAAATGTCCTCGTGCGCCATTGTTCGAATCGAATTGAAGCTTTGAACCGAAGTGCCGACACGGCGCGAGGTTCCAGGCGATTCCACACGTCGGTCGACTTGCGGTCGAGACGGAGCATCGGCGGCGTGGGGCTGAACGCCAGAAGCTTGTAGCGCAGGAAAACATATACGCGCGCGATCATCGCACGCGGCGTTCGGATCAGCCTGCCGGCGACGCGGCGCGCGAGCGAAGGCCGGGGCGGCGGACCGGTCGTCTTGGCAGGCTGAAGCCGGGTTTTACGCTGCTCCTGAAGTTTCGCTTCCACCACGGCCCATCCGAAAATCGCAAGGCTCGGATAAAGCACGACAATGTCCGGATGGACGCGATCCACAAGCTGCGGAAACCGCTTGAGGTCGTTGTGCAGGCTATTTCCGGGCATACTGGCATTTACAACCTGGACGGAGTTCGTCTCCATTGCTTGATTCAGCAGACGCTCCAGTTGGCGCGGATACTCTTTGTCTTCCGAATTGAACGTGCCGAATGTTTCCGATGCGCCGATACATGCGATCCGAATCGTGCCTGTCCGCAGCTCCGGCCCGAGATATCCGAGGCTGTTGAGCGTGAACCTCTCAAACTTCGCGTGCGGGGCTCCCGTGCGGCCCAATTGGTCGTTTGCGTAAAGCAGCTCGAATCCGTAGCGCGATGCGAGCGGCGCACGAAACGAAAGCCAATCGTCGACACGCGCGCAGATTTCGAGCGTCGCCATCACCGCCAGCGCGCACGCGACAACCCGCCATTTAGGGATCCGGTTCATCAGAATTGGAAATAGATAAACGCCTGCGGCGGCCCGCCGCGGAAGACGATCAGGTAGAAAAACACCGCATAGATCATCGCCCGAGCCTCGGCCGGAATCCAGGAATAGTCCAGGAAATAAAGTTTTCCGCCAAAATACTGAATCATCTGAATCGCCACGAGTGGTGCGGAAAATACCAGGATCCAGAACGCGAACTCCGGCTGGAAAACATGGAAGCCGTGAAACAGGCTTCGGGTGAGCGCCACGATGGATGGCCACGACGGCGCGCGGAACAAAATCCATCCGTAGCAGGTGAGATGAAACATGACGAGGATCCGCGCCGCCGACCATCCCGCGCGGCCGATCGCCGATGCGGGAGCGATCCGGCTGAGCAGCGGATTCATCGCGCGATGCAGGATCAGCAGCGCGCCGTGATAGGCGCCCCACAGCACGAAGTGCCACGCCGCGCCGTGCCACAATCCCGCGATCGTCATGGTGATCAGCAGATTGAAACTCACTCGCGCCGCGCCGCTCCGGTTGCCGCCGAGCGGCACATACAGATAATCGCGAAACCATGTCGACAGGCTGATGTGCCATCGCCGCCAGAAGTCCTGCGAATTTTTCGCGAAGTAGGGCAGGTTGAAATTCAGCATGAACTCAAAGCCCATCAGCTTCGCGACGCCTCGCGCGATGTCGGTGTAGCCCGAAAAATCGCAGAAAATCTGAACGGCGAACGCATACGTTCCAAACAGCACGTAAAAAGCATCCGGAGCCTTGTCCGTGAAGATCCAGCCGGTCGAGCGGCTGAGATTATCGGCGATCACCACCTTCTGAAAGTAGCCCCACAGGATCAGGTGAATGCCTTCGAAGATCTGCTCGCGCGTGACCTTTCGCGGATAGACGACCTGTGGCAGCAGGCTGCGAGCCCGCTGGATCGGCCCCGCCACGAGATGCGGAAAGTAGATCACGCACAGCAGGAAATCGAAAAAATGCGGAGTCGCGTGAATTTCGCCGCGATATACGTCGATCGTGTAGCTGAGCGCCTGAAACGTATAGAACGAAATTCCGACCGGCAGAATCACGCGCAAAGTCCAGAGGTCGGCGTGGAACCCCATGCCGTGCAGCAGCGACTGCATCGATCCGGAAAAGAAATCGAAGTACTTGAAAAATCCGAGCAGCCCAAGGTTCGTCACCAGGCTGATCACCAGAAATTTCTTGCGTCGCGCCGGCGCTTCGCCCGCCAGGATGGACGATTCCATCTTCAGGGCGCAGAAATAGTCGATGGTGGTCGAAGCCAGCAGCGGGGCCAGAAATCGCCAATCCCAGGACGCGTAAAAGAAAATGCTCGCGGCAAGCAGGAACCGGTTCTGCGCGCGATGCGGCAGCAGGTAATACACCGCCAGCACGGCCGGCAAGAACAGGACAAACTCGCGCGAGTTAAACAGCATCGCGATGCTCCACGGTCCACTCTAATCGCGGACGCACCCCGCCATCGATGTGACCGAGAAATCCTCCGCGCGATCCGGAGCGCGTTTCCGCCGCCTGAAAACTCACGGCGTCCGATTCCCGAAAGTGCAGAGTGTATGGCTGAAAGGAATACATCGCGGCCGTGACACTCATTGCTCCGGGACCGATCAGGTCCGCCGGAACCCAAGCCGTACAGCGATAGCGCCCCTCCGGCCGCGGCTTGGCGTGCCACTCCGTCGCGACGTCGGTGGTCCACAGGACCGGTCCCCATTCGTTGTTCAGCACGATCGACGGAAACAGCGCCGCGCCTCCGGCCAGCACGTCGAATTCGACCTCGATCGCGAATTCGCATCCGATGTCGACGGTCTCTAAGACTTCGCCCGCTCGCGACCGGATACGCACCGCGCGCAGTCGCGCGATCCCATCTCCCGGCGCGTGCAGCCCATCCGAATAGCACCGTTCCGCGCGATTCCCTGCGCCCGACTGCAGATACCGTGTGGCGATTTCCTGCGCGCTGCCGATCGCCGCGACTTTTCCGTCCTCGAGCAGTACTGCACGTGAGCACAGCCGCACCATCGCCTGCATGTTGTGCGACACGAACACTACGGTCTGGCCGTTGCGTCCCACCTGCTCCAGCCGATCGAGGCACCTCTTCTGAAAATCCGCATCGCCCACCGCCAGCACTTCGTCCAGCAGCAGAATTTCGGGGTCGATATGCGCGGCCACCGCAAAGGCCAGCCGCATGAACATTCCGCTCGAATAATGTTTCACCGGCTCGTCGAGGTGTTTTTCGAATCCCGCAAACGCGACGATCGCATCGAGCTTTTGCAAGATCTCGCGATGGCTCATCCCCAGAATCGCCGCGTTGAGAAAGATATTTTCGCGTCCGCTCAGGTCCGGATGAAAACCAGCCCCCACCTCCAGCAGGCTGCCGACGCGGCCGCGCAGCTCGATCCGGCCCGACGTTGGACGGAGAATGCGCGCCAGCAGCTTCAGCAGCGTCGATTTGCCCGCGCCGTTTCGCCCGACCACGCCGATCGCTTCCCCCGCCGCGACGTCGAAGCTCACACCGTCGAGCGCGCGAAACGGTTTTCCTTTCCGGCGCCATCCGCTCGAAAGGACGTCCTTCACCGTGCGATACCCGCGCCCGCTCGCGCCGAGCGAAAAATCTTTCGAGACGTTCTGGATGGAGATGGCGTTCACACCTGCTCCGCCAGGTCGGCCTCGAGGGCGTTGAAAAGCATCGCAACCGCGATGGTCAACACAACCGTCGCCACGGCCGATTGTGCGATCAGCGTCCAGTCGAGCGGCCGGCCGAACAGGCAGGCTCGAAATGCTTCCACCACTCCGGTCATCGGATTGAACCCGATCACCCGCCGGATCGCGGCAGGCAGAACGTCGAGCGGATAGAAGACCGGCGTCGCATACATCCACACCTGCACCAGAAACGGGACCACCGTTTTCATGTCGCGAAACAGCGCCGAAAGCGATGCCGCTCCCAGTCCCGCGACCATCGCGACAAAAACTCCGGCCGGCACGATCGCGGGCAAGGCTAGCCACTCCATCTGCGGCGCGAATCCGTTCCAGGCGCACAGACCGGCGAGCACCGCGCCGGCCACCAGCCAGTCGATCACGAATGCGAACACGGCTGCCGCGGGAAGAATCGCGCGCGGAAAATAGACTTTGTTCAGCAGGTTGTAATTCGAAATGAACGCCGTGCTGGCCGAGTTGACGGCGTTCGCCAGAAACATCCACGGCGCGAGCCCTGCGAAGACGAACAGAAAATAAGGCGCTCCCGTTTCGAATCGCAGTGTCCGCGAAAACACGGCTGCGAAGATCAGCATCGGCAGCACAGGCTGCGCCACCGCCCACAAGATTCCGAGCAGCGTGTGCCGGTATCGCAGCCGGATGTCGCGCAGCGTCAGGAAGACCAGCAGCGTCGCGCAGTGCCGGTATTCGGCGATCCGCGATGCGAGCGGGGCTCCGCTGGGCGTGATGACCGTCATCGCGACCTCACGAAAACGTTCCACCAACGCTCACAAAGATACCCCACGAACCCCGCTGTGGATCGCTTGCGCCCGCGCTCCCACGCGCGCCAGCGATAATCGTCCCACAACTTTTCAAAGCGAGTCGGCGTTTGCGGAATGACGGGAATCGCGCAACCCCACTGCTCACGCAATTCGCGAAGCCGCACATGCGCTTGCGGCGCGTCGCGCAACAACCGTTGCATGCGGCGCCAATCGACCTTCCGCGGCCCGATCAACAGCAGCGCATCGCAACGCCAGTCGATCTCCTGTTCGTCGCGATATCCGGCCAGTGCGTGCAGCAGCATCTCTTCATCGGGCAGCTAATCCGCGCCCGCAATCCCCGACGCCGTCAGCCGCGGCAGCCTTTCGCAATCCCCGGCGATCTCGGGCGACCCCGGCAGCAGCCGCCAACTCAGCTTCAAATGATCGTCGCCGCCGCGAAACCACAGTCCTTCGATCCGATCGAGTTCGTCGCCCGCAGGAATTTCGCGCGCCGCCGCCCAGCCGTTCCGTGCCAAGGTTTCCGCGGCATCCCGAAGCTGTTCGCGCCGGATCAGAATCTCCAAAGCCTCCACCAAACGAATCGCAGGCTGATGCCGAAAACTCCACGCCGCCGAGCCTGTGATCACCACCGGATCGATTCGCGCCTCACGCAGCAACGCAATCACCGCCGCCAGCCGGCTCAGCTGAATTTGATTGCGGCTCCACGCCCGCTTGCAGATCCCGAGAATCAACCCTCGCGCCGGATCGTCCGCCAGCCACTGCGGCAGCCGCTCGGAAAGCAACGGCAGCATCCGCAAAGCATCGCCGTCCAGTTCGTCGATGCGAATTGACGCGCGCCATTCGCGCCAATGCCCCTCGTCCTCGGCCGGCGGAGTCGTCAGAGCTTTCAGCAGCAGCGTACGTGTGGACGCATCCACCATGGTTAGCAGCCTATTTTAGAATCCCCCGCCGCCGGTCGAGCAGCGCCTTCACCGCGCGAAGATATTCCGGCCGCCGATGCTTGTGAACGCGCTGATAATTGTTCGCGTGAATGCGCCGATGCACCACCGTTTCCGCCCGCATCTCCACCTTCATCCCTGCGAGCATCGCCCGGCCATACCAATCCAGAAAATCGCCCATGCCGCGCTCTTCCGAAAAAAATCCGACGCGATCGAACGACGCGCGCCGCGCGAGCATGGCGCCTTGCAGCAATCCGGGCAAAGGCTGCAAAGGCACCCGGACGCGCTGGCGCTCCTCCTCCGTCATCTCCGGCGTAAAGAAATTCTGAATGTGCCCGAACACCAGATCGAGCGACGGATCCCGCGCGAAGCTGGCAAGCTGCAGCTCGAGTTTCTCCGCGCTCCACAGATCGTCATGATCGAGAAACCCCAAAAATTCTCCCGACGCCGCGCGAACCCCCGCATTGCGAGCCGCCGGATGGCCGCGCTGCTCCTGCTCGATCAGCCGAATCTCCGCCGCGGCTTCGCGCACCAGTTCTCGCGTCGAATCGGTGGACCCGTCGTCCACCACCAGAATCTCCAGCGGACGGTGCTTCTGCGCCAGGACGCTCGCCAGCGTTTCGGCGATGTAGCGCGCGCTGTTGTGCGCCGGAATTACGACGCTGACCAGAGGGTCCATTCGCCGGCTCCTTCCGTCTCGCCGATATAGTCCTGAAATCGAAAGCTCCGCTTTTCCGCCGCATCCACCGCGCCGCTGCGAATGCGCTCCATGCGACGCTTGAGGACGATCATATGCGACCGCGCGAAATTTCCGCGCGTCGTATTTCCGCCGTGGCGCCGGTAGATCAGCGACACTTCCTCCACGTCGATCTTCACGATGTCTTTTTCCCAGCAGCGAAACAGAAAATCGTAATCCTCGCCGAGCCTCATCGTCTCATCGAATCCGCCGCAGTGCTCGAACGCCTCACGGCGGAACAGGCAGCTTCCCGCGTACGGCATGCGATACGCGCCGCTGATCCTGCCGCCGGCAAGCTGCTGCATCCGCCCCTGCGCGATTCCGGCTTCGGGATGACGCATCAGCGCTGCATGCAGCCGCGACAGATGCCCGGGAGTCCACAAATCGTCAATATCGAGAAACGCCAGATATTCTCCGCGCGACTCGCGCACGCCGCGATTACGCGCCGCCGATTGCCCCATCCGCTGCTGTCGAAACAAACGCACCCAATCGGGCGCATGCAATTCTTCCGTCGATCCGTCATCGATCAGCAGAGTCTCCAGATCGCCAAATCGCTGCGCCTCGATCGACGCGAGCGCCTCGGGCAGAAAGCGTGCCCCGTTGTGTTCCGGAATCACGACGCTGATCATATCGGCTCCCGGATTCCCTGATCGTGCGGGATAATCGTGCGCCCGATGTATTGCGGAAATCCGACTCGCAGCGCGCGCGCCTTCTCCGGATCCACCGCTCCCGCGCGCATTCTCTCCAGGCGCCGCTTGTACACCTGCACTGCACCCAGATCGATCGTCGACAAGCCGTTGGTCATATTCGCTTCGTGCCGATGGTAGAGCAGCGAGACGGTATCCAGATCGAGCTTGCGAACGCCGTTCTCCCAACAGCGCGTCATGAAATCAAAATCCTCGGCGAATCGCAGCGACTCATCGAGCTTCCCGCATTGATCGAATACGCCACGCCGAAAAACGCTCGCGCCGAGATTGATGAACCGGTACGCCTCGGAGCAGTAGCAGCCCCCCGCCGTATTACGGATCAAGCCCTGCGCGATCCCGGCATCATGCGACTGTTCCAGCGCGTCGACCGCGCACCGCAGATGACCGCGCGCCCAGCGATCGTCCAGATCGAGAAACGCCACGTATTCACCGGTGGCGATGCGGATCCCCGCGTTGCGCGCCGCCGCCGGCCCGCGATTTTCCTGCCGCACGTAGTGCAGGAACGCCGGACCATTCGCGGCCAATGCAGCAAGATCGTCGGTCGATCCGTCATCCACCAGGATCGCTTCCATGTCCTCGTATTCCTGTGCGCGAATCGATTCGATCCAGCTCGCAAAAAACACCGCCGCATTGTGCGCCGGAGCGATAATGCTGACGCGATTCATGCGCGCGCGCCCGCCGGCGCCAGCAGAGTTTCGATCGCCCGCGGAATCTGCGCAAGCTCGGCCCCCACGCGGAGCCTGTAACACGGCAGCTTGCGAACCATCTGCGACATGAATTTCAGATCGGCCGCGCCGCTGGCCGGAAGCTGCGCCATGGTCGACGGCGCCAGCGCCTGTAAGGCTTCGCTCTGCGTGCACGGTTCAAGCGATGTGTCGCGCGCGCCCGTCACCTGCGGTACCAGGATCGCTTTCAGCGCGAATCGATCGATCAGCTTCTCCGCGCGCTGCTCATGGACAAACAGCGCGGCTTTTTCCCCCGGCTCGCGATTCGTGTTCCACACCGACAATTCGGGAAAGCGGCCCAGATCCTCATCGCCCACCAGCTTCGCCGCTCCATACAGAGAATGCGCGACGAACCGGTCGTCCACGACGCAGTAATCGTCGCTCAAGTAGCGCAGCCCCGAATCGAGGCACGCCAGCGCGCTGGTCGATTTTCCCGATCCTCCCGGACCCGCCAGCAGAACGCCGCCCGCCGCCGATCCCACCGCCGCTCCGTGAATGAGCTGCGCGTTTTGCTTCCTCAGCCACGCGTGCAGCACGACGCGCGCCGGCGCGCACGCTTCGAAATAAGGCAGGTCCGAGGCGTCGCGTTTCCAGATGAATCCTTCGTCGCCATCCAGCACCGTCAGCAGTCCCGGCAGCGGATCGTAGAACGCCGCGAAATTTTCCGAGTGGATGTCCAGCAACTGGCCCCGCGGACCCGTGTATTGAAACCACCAGTTCGTCAGCGTGAACAGATATGCGCGCAGGACGCGATTCCGCGGAGCGGTCTCGCCATCCCAGACGCGAATCGTTAAGCCGCCGTCTTCGCGCGCCGCGCGCAGATGTTCCAGCGACCGCGTGAACGGCGCGATCCAGCGGCGATCCGCAAATCGAAATTCCACTCGACGATCCGCAATGCGAAACGCGCGGGGTTCTCCCGCGGCGCCGGCGCGATCCTCAAAGTCGGCGCGCAGCAGATCGGAAAACCACTTCATGCCGTCGGTTGGTCGGGCAATGCCTGCGGCCAGCCCTCGTCCCCCACCTCATGGACCGGATCCAACAGGAACAGGCTTTCCAGATCGTGATAAGCCTCGACATTCGGCGGAACGAACGGCAAACCCGTCGCATCCCCCGCCAGCTTCAGCGGACCGCGCGCTTGGCGCGTCTCCACCGCCACGATCAACTGTTCCTTCTGGAGCTGCTCCAAGAATGGGTCGAGCGCCGACCGTATCTGCCCCGCCTCCGCCGCGTACCGTCCCGCGAGTGCTTCCGCGAGTTCCCCCGCCGTGGCTTCCTCCGAGAGAAGCACGAAGGCGTCCGCTGCCGCGCCAACCAAGCTGTGATACGCCCCGGTATCGAGATGGATTGCGACGAGTTCGTCGTCGAATCGCTCATAGATCACCGCGGGTGCGTTGATCCGAAAACATTCCTCAGCCATTCTGATTATTATCGAATCCAAAGGGGCAGCCGATCAACTTCGCCGCCCTGCTCCGGCGTCGCCGGCGAGCCCGAAACGTCGAGCGAAAACTCCTGACACAGCGGCCGCGGCGCGATTTCGATCGTCCGGCTGACCGCCGGCATCCATCCCGACCGCCCCAGCCCGCGCGCCTGAATCGTGTATTTTCCCGGACCTGCCGGTGCGAAATAGGCCGCCGTATCGACCCCGCATCGAAACAGCCGTCCCGAGTTTTCAAATCGCGCGCCGGCCGCTCCCGCCGCGATCGACACCTGTGCGAATCGCACCGATGGATCCGCTTCCAACACGATTCCCGCGACAAAACGCGCTCCCGAGCTCTTCTGAATCTCTTCCGCATTCAGCCAGCCGCCCGATTCGCGCAGCGCGACGTATTGATCGCACGTCGTGCACGGAATCCCTTCAGCAGGGGCGGCCTCGCCGGTCAGCATGCGGCGCGCATATTCGATTTTCGGCGACAACATCGCCGCGTCCAGGCCGCTTTCGAAAACGTTCACGCCGAAATCGCCCCAGAAGTTCACGCAGCACCCCAGCATGGACCCGTTCCAGTTCAGCACCGGCGCGTGCCAGAGCTGATAGCAGATGCTGCGCGTGTATTCAGCCCCGCGGCGCTCACGATACTCGGACCGGCTCGCCGCGCCCAGCCCCGATTCGATCCGCACCAGGTCGTTATCCTTCACCGGCGAAAATCCGTCGTCCCAGGAAAGCCGCGGGACCAGTTCCATGCCTCGCTCCGCCGCCATCGCCCGCGCCACCGGCAATTCGTGCTCGTTATGCCCGAACACGACAAACTGCCAGTCGAGCAGCGGAAACGCCGAGCGATACTTGCGCCGCAGTTCGCGAATCCGATCGATATGGCCCAGCACCCGCTCCAGATTTCCGTTGACGCGATACCGTGCATATGTTTCCTGTGTCGCGCCGTCGATCGAGCACGTCAGCGCGCGCACGCGATACCGCACCACCGCATCCAGGGCGTCCTCGCGCGCGAAATTCAGATTCACGCCGTTGCTTCCGCTCACCGACACTTTGCGCTCATGCGCGGATTTTAGAATCGCGGCAAGCTGCGGATTCAGAAACATCTCTCCGTAATTCGACAGCTCCACATGCGCGATCTGCGGATTGCGGTCGAGCAGCGCTTCGAAATCGGAGAGCTTCAAATGCCCCGCCCCCTGCGCCGCGCGCACGCGTCCGTCCGCCGTCGGACACAACGGGCACGCCAACTGGCAATGCGAGGACGCGTCGATTTGAATCGAAAGAGACATCAGTCGTACTTTACCCGCGCGAGCGTGCGCACCAGCCGCAGCCGCCGCAGTCCCGATCGCCGCACCGCCTGCGCCAGCCTCCCCGCGCGCCTCCACCAGGGAAGCGGACCGCCCAGCATTTGCTGCTCGAAATCCCGCATGATCCGCCGGTACGAACTCCAATCCCGGGCGAGTCCCGCGATCATCTGGCGCGCCGGCGCCGGATGCACCAGATAGGCCAGATCCTTGCCGATGGGGCCGTCGCGAAGCTGCACGCGAAAAAGCTCCGCCAGCGCGAGCCCCATGCGCTGTTCCCGGCGCGGCGCCGCGAACGCCGGTGTTGACGAATCATAGCTTCTCAGAATTTCCGCGATCGCGCAAACCTGCGCCGTCATTCCGGACTCCTCCGCACACCGGATCGCCGCCGCCAGACAGCCGTTTTCCTCCAGCCGGCGGAACCACAGCCTGGCGTCGCATAAATCGCGGCACGCTCCATCGATTTGCAGATCCTCACGCATCGCATGGCGAACCGTCAGCAGCAGGCCGTCTTCATCGCTCACCGCCAAAAAATCCTCCCCCAACAGCCGCGCTGGGCTCGCCCGACCCAGAACTTTCGACGCGTCCAACCCGCGCCCGATCGCCCAATGCAGATCGATCTCGCTCTCCGCCGGTCCCAGCAAGGCGATCGCCTGATTGCCCGCAAACGAGGGCGAGTGGGCGACGAACTTCGAATATTCGTCAAGTTCCGCCTCGATCTGCCGGACGAATCCGCGCGATTCGAGACACGCCACCGCACGCGCGACATCGCTTTCGAGCAGCAGCACGTCGGCGTCGTTGACGGTCCGCCACTTGGGGCCGTCATACAGCCGAGCCATCGCCGCCAGGCCCTTGAACGCCGCCGCGCGAATGCCTTCGTCGCGCAGCGCCGTCATCGCGGCGATACCCTTCGACGCGCGCATTGCCGATCGCCGGAACGCGTCCGCCAACTGGCGCTGCAGCTTGAACGCCGCCGCTTCGGGAATCTTCAGTGCGAGCTTTTCGATCCGCGCGACCAACTGCGGCGTGACGCGGCAACGTTGCGCGAGTTGCGCGAGTTCATCCCAAGCGCCCGCGTCGATCTGCGCCGGTGCCGTGCCCAGCAGCAGTTCGGCAAGTTGCTCACGTGCGCTGTGGATCACGCGCAATTCAGAATTCTATCAGCCCTCGCGTTAGCCTATTACGGTGAGCCGACCTCGCGCCTTCCTCGCCGCGGCGATTTTCATCCAGATCCTGCGCGCCCAACCCGGCGTTCAGCAGAACGGTGTCGTGAATCTCGCCAGCCAGATGCCGCCGACGCTCGAAGGCGGTGCTATCGCCCGCGGCGCGCTCTTCACCATCTACGGCGTGCGCCTGGGGACCTCCGGCCATGTCACCGCCGCCATCCTCCGCGGCGAGGCTTCGGCGCCCGTCGAAGTGATCAGCGCGCGGCCGCGGCAGATCGCCGCGCGCATGCCGCTGAACGCTCCGCTTGGCGCGGGATCTCTGATCGTCACCGTTGACGGGAAACCGAGCAAACCGTTTTCGCTCGAAATTGCCGCGTCCAATCCCGGACTGTTCAGCCGCAACCTGCAAGGCTGGGGACCCGGCCGCATTCAAAACATCGACGCGCGCGGCGGCCGTTCGGAAAATACGCGGCTCCATCCGGCGCGTCGCGGACAGCGCATCTCGCTCGCCGCCAGCGGAATGGGGAACGTCGCCAGCATCG
Organism: Terriglobia bacterium; assembly: GCA_020073325.1. Classification (GTDB taxonomy): domain Bacteria; phylum Acidobacteriota; class Terriglobia; order Bryobacterales; family Bryobacteraceae; genus Palsa-187. Next base: position 18,928 of record JAIQFJ010000037.1, read on the forward strand.
ACGTTATCATCGGCGCCCGGGTGGTGAAAGCGTCGGTCGGGCGCGGCGCTCGCGCGGGCGAAGAAAACATCGTCCTGACGCTCCCCGCCGACGCGCCGCTCGGATGCTGGGTGCCTGTTTCGCTTCAATCCAGCGCCATCCGCGCCAGCAACTCCGTCACGCTTACGATCACCGCCGCATCCGAGCCGTGCGACCCCGGTCCATTCCCCTGGCTGCCCGGCAAGAGCATGGCGGTCGCGGTCTTTTCCCGAACGCGGATGAAAGCGCTGCGAGCCGACGCGCCGGACGCTCTCGCCGACGCCGCGCGCGTTTCGATTCAATCCGCGACACAAGACATGCTCCTCCAGCCGATCCAGCTTCTGCCGCCCGCCGGAACGTGCACCAATTACACCAGCAGCGCCCAGGCGCAGGGCACTCTGGTGCATGCGGCTCCCGCCGCGTTCGATCTCGAAGGCCAGGGGCTCGACGCGGGTTCGCCGCTGGTGATCCGCCGCGGCGCCGGAGGCCAGCGCACCATTTCGCGGGGCCTCGAAGCGTACGGCACGTATCGCCAGCGCATCGGAACCGCCGGATTTGCCGCCAAGCGCGGATCTCCCCCGCTGTTTCTCGATCCGGGAGATTTCGTTCTCTCCAGCCCTGGAGGAAAACAGGTCGGCGATTTCAACGCGCCCTTTCGCGCCCCCGTGCCGTTCGAATGGCCCGAGCGCGATCAGATCCGCGTAGTCGACCGCCGCCGCGGCGTCACCCTGCATTGGCGCGATCCCAACCGCGACAACCTCATGGTGATCGTCGCGTTGAATCAGGACGAAATTACGACCGCCATCGGCATGTGCCTGTGCACGGCCAACTCATCCAGCGGACAATTCACGATTCCCGCCGCCATGCTCGGCAACGTTCCGGCTTCGCGCGACATCGCCGAAAACTCCATCAATGAGCTAGCCATCGCTTCTCTTCCGCGCAAACCCGAAAGCACCATTCGAGCCCGCGGCCTCGACGGCGGCATGATCTACACCCTCTACGCCAACGGCCGCTCGGTCGAGTACCGCTGATCGGAGGCGCTAAGGCACGGGCGCTCGCGGAACGATTTCGTCCTCCGGTGTCCGCTTTTCCATCTGGAATACAGACTCGATGCTGGTATAGTCCTTGTATCCGAGCCTCGCGATCGGCCGTATCTTGAGGACATCGACGCGTCCGTCGGCGGTCAGCGCCGCGTCGTCGATATGAACGGCGTCCACGCGCCCGATGATCACGTGGTGCTCCGAGGACTTCTTGTGACCCGGCAGTTTGACGATCTGATGCAGCCGGCATTCGAAATGCACCGGGGAGCCTTTCACGCGAGGCGGGCGCACCAGGCGCGACGGCAGCCCTTCGAGTCCGGCCGCCGCCATCTCGTCGATGCCCCGTCCGACGATCTGCGCCGAGTGATTCATCGGCTCCCTCTGCGCCCAGGTCGCCATATTGTAGACGAACTCGCCGGTCGCCTCGACGTTGACCACCGTGTCCTTCCTGCCGCCGTCGGCTTCGTGACTGCCGGCCGAGAACAGCACGAACGGCGGATCGTAGCTGAGCACGTTGAAGAAGCTGAACGGCGCAAGGTTGACCACGCCCGCCTCACTGATCGTCGTGATCCATCCGATCGGGCGTGGAACGACGCAAGCCTTGAGCGGGTTGTACGGCAGGCCGTGATCGTTCTTGTCCGTTTCGTAGTACATGCAAAACCGTCCGCTATGCGCTCGCCGCGACCGCGGTATCCACCGTCTTCGGGTCGAACATCTTTTCCCGGACAAACAGGCCTGGGACCAGCGCGCAGACCGCGTAGGAGATTCCCAGCAGCCCCATGCCGAGCCCGATGGAATATTTCGAGGCCGCCATGCCGATCAGCAGCGGCGATAGTGTCGAGCCGACGCGCCCGATGTTATACGATGTCGCGACCGCGGTCGCGCGAACCTCGGCCGGGAAGCTTTCGCTCATATAGGTGGCATTGACGGCGTAAGGCGCACCATACAGGAACCCGAACAGCAGAAGCAGATACGCCACGTTCGCGGGCGTCGCGGCATAGATGAGGATGGGCAGATACAAAGCCGTCAGCACTCCCGCGACGATCCAGATCGCGCGCCGTCCGACGATATCCGCAAGATACCCGGTCAGGATCTTTCCGGCGATCATCATGGTGTAGGTTCCCGCGACATACCAGCCCGCATTTTGCAGGCTGACGCCCAGGTCCTTCACAAGATAGCTGGGCAGCCAGGAGTTCGCTCCGTAATAGCCGAACTGCAGCGCGATGGCCGCCACCGACCACAACAGAAAGGTACGGCGGACCGGTGCAACCGCCCACATCGCTCTGAAAGGGTTTGGCCTGGCGGCTCCGTTCTCACGGCGATTCCGGGTTGCAGTCCAGCCAGGCGGATCCGGCACTTTCCACAGAAGCCCCAGCGTGACGATACCCGGCAAAACCGCGCAGGCAAAAAGCGCGCGCCAACCCCACACCGGCAGAAGATACGTCGAAAGCAACGCCGCGATCACATATCCCACCGACCAGCCGGCTTGCAGGGTCCCGAGCACGGTGGTCCTCATCCGCGTCGGGGTGTACTCTGCCGCGAGCAGCGTCCCGATGCAGTACAACGCGCCCAGTCCGAACCCCGAGATGAAGCGCATCCCCGCAACCTGCTGGTAGGTTCGGCACAACGCGATGAGCCCGGTAAATGCCGAGAAGGTCAGGACCGACCCGCGCACGACGTGGACGCGCCCGATGCGGTCGGCAAGCCAGCCGGCCAGGACACCCCCGAAACCCATGCCGAGCAGCGTGTACGTGCTGAGCGCTCCCGCCGCGACGCTCGAAAGATGAAGTTCTCTGGAAATGCTGGGGAGCGCCAGCGCCAGCATCTGCAGGTCCATGCCGTCCACAAGGAGGGCTGCGAATACGGCAACGGCAACCAGCGTCCCTGTGCGGTCGAGCGAATCTGAGGCGGTCACCTCGTGATCGTACACGCTGCGCCGGGACGGCACAAGTGTTCATTGCCGCTCCGCCGCGGCCCGCCGGGAAGACAAGGCGGACCGCTTTCCGTTTACAGAGAGTCAAGAATCTGCGTGCCGGACTGAACCCCGGCTTGCACTTGCCCTGGAGGAAACAAACAGGCCTGAGGGGAAATTCCGGAGGTCCGGTGACAGTCTCCTGACGGCCAGTATCTGGTCTTCGATCCGCGTCGAACGGCAACAGCAACATTCTCGTGATTCCCGCCGCGGGGCGGGCGTCTCCGCCAACTGACCACGGAGCCATCGAACGAAGCGCTGCCGAGCTTCAACCACGACGGCAAGTCAGTGTATTTTCGTCGGACCGGACCGGAGTGTGCCAGATCTGGAAACAGTCCCTGGATGGAGGCGCGGCGAGGAGACTTCTGTGTTGCCGCCCCTTCCCGCGGCCTTTTGGGGCGGATGGACGATGGACGCTACGCTCTTGTCACGCCGATCGAGCGCGAACGCAGCGAAATTCACATCCAGAACGAGCAACAACTCCCCAGCGAGCTTGTTCGCGGGAATGGCTATGTTAAATTCCTCGCCTGCCATCGCACGATTGCGAAGATGATCCTGACCTAGTTCGGCGGGCGTCGTCCATCCAATCTTCAAGTGTTGAAGGAAAGCGTCAGTCGAGCAGCGACCCGTACACCAGGCTTCTCGACAGCGCATGGATCGCTCGCGTGGTCCCCAGATTCTGGTGCTGCACCATCCCGACAAACGCGAGATCATTCACCGGATCGATCCAGAACCAGGTGCCCGCGATTCCGAACCAGCTGAACGTGCCGGTCGGGACCGCTTCGCCGGCGGCCGCCGCATCCGTCACCACCTGAAAATCCATGCCCCAGCCGGTTCCCGGAGGCATCGTCTTCAGCGGATCGGGATTGACGTGATTGGTGCGCATCATTTCGACCGTGCGCGGCGAAAGCAGCCGCGCGCCGTTGAATTGCCCGCCCTGCAACAACATCTCGCAGAAGCGCGCATAATCCATCGCCGTGGAAAACAGTCCGCCGCCGCCCGACGCTCCCAGGGGCACGACGGTCGGGTCAGGCCGGTTCGTATCGACCGCGAGATTCGCCCCGGAGCCGGTGTGGACCTGCGCGAAGCGCGCCAGCTTTTCTTTCGGCACGTAGAACGCCGTGTCCTTCATGCCGAGCGGGTCGAAGATCCGCTTCTTTGCGAATTCGGCGAAGGACATTCCCGAAAATTTTTCGATCAGATAGCCCTGAACGTCGACGGCGATGCTGTAAGACCAGCGCGTGCCGGGCTGCGCCAGCAGCGGCGTCTTGCCAAGTCCGTCGATCATCGTCTGAAGCGGCGCGCCCGCGTTCAGGATGTTTCCGTCGATGATCATCTTGTCCACCGGATTGTTTGGACTGAGGATGTAACCGAGTCCGGCGGTATGCGTCATCAGCTCCCGCATCGTCATCGAGCGCCGCGCGTCTTCGAGCTTCGGCGTCCCGTCCTCGTTCTTGCCGGTGTAGACTTTCATTCGCGCGAACTCCGGAATGTGGCGCGACACGGGATCGTTGAGCTGCCACTTCCCTTCCTCGTACAGCATCATCATCGCGACGCCGGCCACCGGTTTCGTCATCGAATAGATGCGGAAGATCGAGTCCTTCTGGGCGGGATCGTCCTTGCGCACGTCGAGCTTGCCGACCGCATTGTAGTGCACGACTTTGCCGTGGCGCTCGAGAAGCGTGACCAGCCCGGCGACCTGCTTATCGTCGACCAGCTTCTTCATTGCGGCATCGATGCGCGTCAATCGTTCTGTCGAAAGGCCGACCGATTCGGCCTTCGCCGGCGCGAGATCGCGGCCCCGCGCCACAGGCATCTTGGCGGCGGCGGAAGGAACCGGGCGAGGCGCCTGCGCAAACGATGCCGGCGCGATCCAGGCGGCGATCGACACCGCAAGCAATCCAGGCGTGAAATGTCGGAATAGACGTGTCATAGTTCTCCTGGTCGGATTTTGCCAATGATATCACCCTCTTGTTGAGGTCACGGGATTCGGTCGTGCGCCAAATCTGTGTCTCTAACGGGATTCAGCGCGGGAAATGATACACGCTGAAGTACGCATCGCGATACACGCGCGCGGGCGATCCCAGTTGTTCCAGCGCTTCTCTTGCCACGGTTCCGTCTTCGGGCACGATCAGGTACTCGGGGTTGCTGGCGCGGGTTTTCGCGATGACGCGATCGGTGCGGCACGGCCTGCCGAACGCGCACCACATTCCGCTGAATACGTGCGGATCCGGCGCATACGCGCGAGCCAGGTTCTTGATGCCGAACACGGTGGCGTGCGGATTTCCGGTGTGATGCAGAAATTCGACCGCTCCATAGGCCTGCATCGCCCCGCGCAGATATTGCTCGCGGTTGAGGCGTCCCGCGAAATAGCCGATCTGGGGACCGTTGATTCCGATGATCATTAAGCCCATGGTCGCGATCAGCAGGCAGTAGGTCTGCACCAGAATCAACGCCGCTTTGCGCACCCGGCCTCCGCTATCCCAAAAGTCCTTGATCCAGGCCGCGATGGGGATCGCGGTGAGCGCGAACGGCAAAATTGCGTAGCGGATGATGACGATGACCCATCCCCAGTAGAGAAAATTCATCGTCGCGAAAATCAGGCATGCGATCTGGCTGGCGGTTCTCGGGCGAAGACGCCAGGTCAGCAAACCGAGCGGCACGAAGGCCGCGATCAGGATACCGGCCGGATTGGGCAAAGGCGATTCGAACGCCCTCTGGTCGCCTTCAAACAGAATCTCCCAGGGAAGCCGCAGATAGTGCCTGGCGCGGACGGGCGCTTCGCGATCGTCCGGATCCACCGAGCCTCCGGTCGCGCGTTCGATTTTTTCCGGGGCCACGGGATTGCCCGTCAGCACAAACGCGCGCAGCGGCCAGATCATCGCGAAAACCGCGAGTACGGCCGCGGCGAGCGCGCCTTTCTTCCAGCGCTGCGCATCGTGCCAGGCGGCCCAGGCGAAGAACAGCAGCAGCGGCGGCGCCGCGAACAACGCGATATATTTGACGCCGAAGGCTTGCCCCAGAAAGAAACATCCCGCGACGATCCATCGGAAATCGCGCGAGCCGAGCCATCGTAGAAACGCGATCAGCGCCGCCGCTTCGTAGAGCGCCAGCGCCAGGTCGCTCTTCATGACGCTCCCCGTCCAGTGAAGAAACGGGAGCGTCGCCGCGAAAATCGCCGCAGTCACCGAAGCGGCGCCGTCCAGCCCGCAATCGCGCGCGATCCGCATCAGCACCAACAGGAACACCACGAAAAACAACCCCGAAACCATCTGCGCGCCGGCAACTCCCGCGAGCGAATATCCCATGGTCCAGAGCAATTCGATGCCTTGCGGGTAGTAGGAATAATCGAGCCCCGGCACCGGCTGCAGGCTGTGCGTTTCGGCGTAATACTTCACCGACGGCAGGTGCATCGCCACCGAGTCGAACGCGATCACGGGAGCCAGCAGGACTATCAATGCGCACACCGCAGCGATCCATCCGAACCAGATCGCGACACCGGCCATGGGATGCGCCAGCTCGGTCGATTCCGTCCATCGCCGATGAAGCGCGCCCAAATCTGCCCATGTCCGGCGCGTGTCCCCCAGCGCGAGCGCGGCCGCGAGAATCGCCAGGAAAACCCAGCCATAGAGAAAATGGAACAATCCCAGCGGCAACAGCACCGTCGAGAATAATCCTGCTCCGGCCGCGAATCCGATTCCGATGCGATCCGCAGGATGCGCAATCTTCAGTCCGAGCCGGCGCAGCACAGCATTTCCAGCGGCGGAAGAGGCCAGGAAAAACGCGACACTCACCAGAAACGCTCGCGGCTCATAGCGCAGATACGCCGCCGCGATCAGCACCAGGAACGCGGCCGGCTCATAGCGCCACAACCCGCTGCGCCGCACCAGCGCATAAATCCAGGCCATCACGGCGATCGCCGGAACCGCGACCATCGCCGCGCGATAGAACTGCGGACCGGGGCTATGGAAATAATCGAGATACCAGGTGAAGATCGGTCGTGTGGCGAAGCCGAGAATCGCGGCCCAGGCGAGCCACAGGATCGAGGCGATCCGGCCGGTCACTTCAGACTCTCCACCCGCATGCGGTTATTAGGCAGTAGCATAGCATCGCGGTGCGACCTTGCCCGCACGGGTCTGTGTCAAACGCGACTGTTGCACCGCGCACTTCGGTCACGGCTCGCTGATTCGACGATGTACGCGCGGCGAGCCGCGACCGGAGCGGTGAATGCCTAGGCTTCCGCGTTCTCCAGCGCCTAGACGGACGTTTCGTAGATGGCCCAATGCGGCTTCGTCTTCACCAGCCGAAGATATGGCGCGCGATCGAACAAGTCTTTCAAATAGGGCCACCGGTACAGGATCACGACATGCCTTGGGGATTCAGCCAGCGATCGCTCCAGGTTGGCCAGCACGATTTCCATCACGGGCTGTTTAAAAGGATTGAACAGGAACAGAACCGTCTTCTCCGCCGGAAAAATATAATCTGCGCCGTCCATGCACAGCACGTCGATCTGCCTGCATCTCTGCCGGCCGCTGCGATAGCTGGCGAGGTTCCGCGAAGCCAGGGCGTGCAGATCGGGGGCGAACTCGACGCCGACGATTCTGCGAAACGGATACTCCGCCGCCGCGAACAAAGGCCGGCCCAAGCCGCAGCCGATGCAAAAAGATGGTACGGCGGTTTGATGTCGAGGTCGGCCATTGTGCGTGCTGCGGCAAACGGCTCCAGGGCCGGCATCCTCTGCAGACCTCCGACGCCTTAGATGCGGCCCAGGTACAACTGGGGCCGGAGGCGCTCACGCTGGCGGTGC
>JAIQFJ010000471.1 GCA_020073325.1 Terriglobia bacterium
GGTGCGGCCGGCGGATGGATCGGACGTCGAGATGAACTGGCCAGGATCGCGGCACTCACGACCGGAAGGCGAATTGCCGCTCGCCGGGGTCAGCAATTATTTCATCGGCAACGATCCCGCGGCCTGGATTCGCGGAGCCGAGCATTTCGGCCGCGTGCGCTATCGGCGGATCTACCCGGGCGTGGATTTAGTGTTTCACGCCGGGCAGCAGCCGCTGGAATACGATTTCATCGTCGCGCCGGGAGCCGACCCCGCGGCGATCCGGCTCTCGTTCGGCTCCAGCCGGATCCGTCTCGACCAATCGGGCGATCTGATGGTGGCCGGCCAGGTTCGCCAGCACCGGCCCCTGGTCTATCAGGAGCGCGGCGGCAAGCGCGTCGAAATCGCGGGTAATTATGAAATCGCCGGACGCCAGGTGCGTTTCCGGATCGGGCGGTACGACCGGCGTCTGCCGCTGATCATCGATCCGGTGCTGACCTACGCCAGCATCTTCACCGGAACGGGAGCCCTGAAGGCGACCAGGATGGCAATGGATTTTGCGGGGAACACCTACATCAGCGGAGCGATCACGTCGCTCGACTTTCCGTTGAAGAATCCGATGCGGACGCAGCAGGGAACGCCCGGCGTTTATCTCAGCCGGAGCGCGGGAGCGTCCTGGTCGGCTTCCACCGCGGGGCTCGCCACGAATAATATTCTGGGCATCGCCGCGGATCAGAAAAACGCGCTGGTCGCCTACGCGGCCACAAGCAAAGGGGCATTCAAGACCTCGGACGGCGGGCAGACATGGTCGGCGATCGGGGGATTGGCGGCGGTAGGAGGAGGCTGGACCTGCACTGCGATCGATCCGCTCGCGAGTTCCACCATCTATTTCGGCGGCTTTACAGGTCTCTTCAAGAGCACAGACAACGGAGCCACGTGGACGCAGATGAAGAACGCGGGCGGGGGGATCATGCTGATTACGCTCGATCCTGTTCGTTCCGGAGTCATTTACATGGCGGCCTCGGGATCGCCTTACACCTTCGTCAGCTTTGATGGCGGGACGACGTGGTTTGTCGAAGGTCCGCCGGCGACCACGCTGGCGGTGGCGGTGGATCCCACGAATTCGAACAAGATCTACTCCGGGCACGCCGGTGTCGGACTGCAGGTTTCCACCAACGGCGGGCTGAACTACGCGGCGGCGAATCTGGGGATCAGTCCTTCCGGGGCGAGCGGCGCGCCGATCGACGTCAACGCGATTCTGATCGATCCGCGCAATCCGCAGAACGTTTATGTCGGGACCGATGCCGGGCTGTTCCGGAGCAGCAATGGGGCTGCGACCTTCGCGGCGGCGACGGGAGCCATCGCCGGATTCAAGATTTTCAATCTCGCCTTCGATCCGCAGAGTTCGGCGAACATTTTCGCGGGAACGTCGGGCGGAGGAGTCTTTTACAGCTCCGACAGCGGCAACACATGGAATCCGGTGGGTCCGGCGAAGCAGGACGTGCAGGCGCTTGCCACAACGTCGCAGACGGTCTACGCGGCGTTGTATGTAAACCAGGACGCGTTCGTCGCGAAGGTGGATCCCACGGGAAGCTCGCTGGTGTATTCGACGTATTACGGCGGCAGCGGCGCGGACCAGGCGCTCGGCATGGATGTCGATTCCGCCGGCAGCGCTTACGTCTGCGGCCAGACCGACTCCACCGACCTGCCCACGCGGAATCCGCTGCAAAAGTCCATTGGCGGCAACCAGGACGCGTTCCTTCTGCGCCTGGATCCAACCGGATCGAACATGGTCTTTTCGACCTATTTTGGCGGGATCGGGCTCGATTTCTGCCACGGCCTCAAGCTGGACCAGGCAGGAAACATTTATATCACCGGGTCGTCGTTTGTGAACTCGGGCCTCAACAATTTTCCGACCACGCCCAATAGTTTTCAAAGTCCGAACGGGAAGGGGCAGGACTGTTTCGTCTCGAAATTGACCGGCAATGGGAGCGCAGTGGTGTATTCGCTGCTGCTTGGCGGGTCGCAGCTGGAATATTGCTCGGGGATCACGGTGGATCCTTCGGGATCGGCGTACGTGACGGGATTTTCCACCTCGACCGATTTTCCGGTGAGCGGTCCGAGGCTGAATACCGCGTTGAAACCGGGGACGCACCAGTCGGCCTTCGTCACAGGAATTACTGCGGACGGGTCGCTGTTGATTTTTTCCAGCCTGTTCGGAGGAAATACCGGCGATACGCAGCCGACCCAGATCGCGATCAACCAGAGCGGCCGGCTCTACATTACAGGATCGACCGGCGCCACCGATTTCCAGACCACCAGCGGCGCTCTGAATGCCAACAATCCCGGGCAGGACGGTTTCATCGTTGCGGTGGACAGCACCGGGGCGCTGGCGATTTCCACGCTGCTGCCGGGAACAAGTACAAGCTTCCCGACGTCGATCCTGCCGCTCGGCGGAAACATCTGGATCGTCGGCGGGACGTTCGCCAACGGCACTTCGACGTTTACGCCGACGGCCGATGCCGCCGACAGCCGGCCGCGTCCGAACAGCGGATTTCTGATGGAGCTCGACGGCAATATCTCTCAGGTGATGTATGCGACGCTGCTGGGGGGAACGGGCGGATCGTACGGGCTGGATCTGGCGGGTGGGCCGAACGGATCGCTCGCCGTGATGGGCAGTTCGAACACCAGCGACGTGGCGCAGCTTGGGGCAACGTTTGGGACGAATCCGTCGCCCGATTTCGTGATGTTCCTGAACCGCTTCGATAATCCGACAGGCAACGGTCCGTTCATTTCGATCGTCGAGGATGGCGCGACGTCGACGCCGGGACCGGTCGCGGCGGGAGCGCTGGTCGAATTGAAGGGCGTGCATCTGGCGGCGTCGACGCAGAGTTACAGCGGAACATCGCTTTCGACAAACCTCGCCGGGACGACGGCATCGGTCAACGGCACGCTCGCGGGTTTGTACTACGTGAGCGATTCGCAGATCAACTTGCAGCTTCCCTCGGGGACTCCGGCGGGCAAGGCAACGGTGACGGTGACGACGGCGGCGGGAACCAGCCAGCCTGCGTCGTTCACGGTCGGCCAGAGCGCGCCGCATATTTACGTGTTCGGAGCGAACCGGGCGGCGGTACGGAATCCGGATGCGAGCATCAATACATCCGACAACCCGACTACGGCGGGCGCGGCAGTGACGGTCTACTTCACCGGGATCGGTGCGGTGGACAATCCGGTGGCCGACGGGCAACCCGCGCCGACCGACACGCTGGCGCGATCGACGCTGCAATATTCGGCGAAGGTCGGGACCGCCGATGCCGAGGTCCTGTTCTGCGGCCTCACGCCGACGACGATCGGTCTCGCGCAGGCGAACATTGTCGTGCCGAATCTTCAGCCGGGGGATTACGCGGTGACGCTCACAATCGGCGGCGTCGCCAGCAATTCGCCGGTGATCTCCATTAAGTGATGGCCGCGGTGAGCTGTCACGGGATTCAGGGGTCCCTCCCGCAGCCGCCGGTTATCGGGCAATTTCTCTCGCGACGCGGTGTGAGGTGAGGGGCGCGAGCAGGATTCCATTGCGGAAATGTCCGTAGGCGAGCCACACGTTGGTTCCCTCGACTTGCCGGATGTGCGGTCCATCCGGTGAAAAAGGGCGGAAGCCGATCCAGCGGCGGCACGGCGTGGCTTTTTCAAGCGCCGGAAATAATTCCGCGGCGTGGCGCTGAATTTCCGCGCAGGTGGACTCGCTGACGGCTCGCTCGAATCCGGCGTCTTCTTCCGTTGCTCCCGCGATCAGGAATCCATTGGAGCGCTGCAGCACATAGGAGTGTCCGCGCCGTAGCATCGGGCCGAGCGATCCCGGCTGCATCTGGAACCCGGCGAGGTGTCCCTTGACCGGTTTCACCTCGGGCAGCGCGACCGGCGTGCCGCGATACTTCACGCGCAGGCGATTCGACCAGGCGCCCGCTGCGATCACGACGGCGCGATGATCGCTCGCCTCGATTTCTGTAAGGGCGCAATTTTCGCGAAGCTCGGCGCGCGAGACACGGCGCAGCGCGCGCAGCATGTCGGTGGGATCGACGAATCCGTCATCGTGATAGAACAGGCCGCGATCGGTCAGCTCGACCCGGATTCCCTTCGACGCCTGAAATTCGGCGCGGCGGCGTGCGACATCGGGCTCCACGAAGTGATGGCAGCCGGTGAGTTGAAAATCGATCGCGACGCCCGATTCGCGCGCGAGTTCGTCGACAAATGCGGGATACATGCGCATGCCTTCGACGGCCAGATCGATCCACACGGAAGGTTTGTCGAATTCGCCTCCGGGCGAAAGCATCCCTGCGCCGGCCGAGCTGCATTCGCCGCCGAACGAGCCTGCGTCGCACATCGTCACGCGAATGCCGGCCTGCGACAGGCGCCATGCGATGGAGGCGCCGATCAGGCCCGCTCCGGCGATCAAAACGTCGGTCATGCTTCATTCTTGCAGCCCGCTGGTCCCCGCTGTGGGACCGCTGATCCCGCTTGCCTTGGCCGCGGCACGGCGCAGGCTGACACTGGAAACATGAAGCGCGCTCTGTCCGGCCCGGCACTGGTGTGGTGGATCGCGGCCGCGAAGTTTCTCTTTCAGATGGCGACCGCGGGCCGCTACGGCATTTTCGTCGACGAGCTGTACTACGTCGCGTGTTCGCGCCACCTCGATTGGGGCTACGTCGATCAGCCGCCGTTGATCGCGGGAATCACCTGGCTCGCGCTGCACGTCGCCGGATCGTCGCTGTACGGGTTGCGATTGCTGCCCGCGATCGCCGGGGCAGCGCTGGTGTGGCTGACCGGAAAGCTCGCGCGGGAGATGGGTGGCGGACGATTCGCACAGGCCATGGCGGCACTG
>JAIQFJ010000038.1 GCA_020073325.1 Terriglobia bacterium
CGTATGGGTTTCGGAACTTTCAAAACTACCGGATGCGGGTTAAGGTACTCTGTTCTTGATCAGCTCGGGAGCGGGTTGGCCCCCATTGTTGGCGTAGAGCCTTTCGAGGGAAGGGAAAAACTTAGGATTTGGAGCGGGAGACGGGAATCGAACCCGCAACCAACAGCTTGGAAGGCTGTGACTCTACCATTGAGTTACTCCCGCGCTCCAATGTCGATTCTAGCATTTGCCGCTTCCGCCCCGCCAAATCGGTCCCGAAAACAGCATGTTTGATACACTGAGGCTGTCGGGCGGTTAGCTCAGTTGGTTAGAGCGTCTGGTTTACACCCAGAAGGTCGGGAGTTCGAGGCTCTCACCGCCCACCATTCTGAAATCATGGGCGATCGTCGCTTCGAAACGCGGCGCCCGGCGCTTGAGCCGGTCGCGCTGGTCTGGACCGCCGCCGCTGCGGAACATCAAGATACAGGGACTCTGCGCGATGTTTCCCGATCCGGCGCGCGCATTCATCTCGAACATCCGGTGCCCGTCAACACCTCCGTCCGCGCCACGATCCGCGGCGTCGCGGTGACCGCGCAAGTCCGTTCCTGCGCGCGCAAAGCCCCGGGCTTCATCATCGGACTCGAGTTCGATCCCGAATTTCAAGGCAAGGTCCGAACCCGCCCCGCCTAGCCCCATCGCGTCACGTGCGCCGAAACGGCCAGCCACTTGCCGTCCCGCTTCGCCCACACGTCTGTATACCGACCGGCACCCGGCTTCCCGTCCGCCATCGTGTACTCGGTGCGCGCATGAATGATCGCGAAATCTCCCATCTGCCGGATCTGCACATCCAGCGCAGTCAGATTTGAAAGGCCCGCCGGCCGAGCCGTCCGTTCCAGAAATTTCGCTCGACTAATCAACGACCCGTCAGGCAGAGAACACCAAAAATCCTCCGCGAGGATTTCGTCAAACCTCGCGACATCCGACTTTTCCACCGACCGGATGTAGTCTTCATTCAACCGCGCCAGCTCCGCGTGATCGTCCATAAGTTCCCTCGCGCGAGTATATTTCAAGCCGCGCCGAAACACTCGCCGGAAACGGACCTCATCGCCCGGTTATGATGCAGTAGATGCACATCGACCTCAACTCCGACATGGGCGAAATTCCCGAGCAGATTGCCGACGGCACTCAGGAATCGCTCATGCGCTCGATTACTTCCGTGAACATCGCCTGCGGCGGCCACGCCGGCGACGAGCGCACCATGAAGACCACCATCGAGCAGGCCCTGCGCTGGAATCTCACCATCGGCGCGCACCCCGGCTACCCCGACCGCGAAAATTTCGGACGCCTCGAATTAAACCTGCCCGCGTCTCAAATCGAAGAATCCATCTACGGCCAGATCCGCGCTCTCGCCGAAGTCGCCGAAACCTTCGCTACCTCGATCGTCCACGTGAAAGCGCACGGTGCGCTCTACAATCAGGCCGTCCATAACGCCGACCTCGCCCGCACGATCGCCAAGGGCGTGGCCCGATTCAGCAAAGATGTGATCCTGGTCGGCCTTGCCAACTCCCCGATGCTCGAAATTTTCCGCGGCGCCGGATTCCGCGTTGCCGCCGAGGCTTTCGCGGATCGTCAATACGAACCGAACGGCACCCTGCGCAACCGCAAATTCGCCGACGCCCTGATCCGCGATCCCGAAAAGGCCGCGCTCCAAGCCATCCGCATCGCGACCAAACAAGGCGTCATCGCCTCCGACGGCTCCGTCGTGCCGATCGACGCACAAACCATCTGCCTGCATGGCGATACTCCGGGAGCCCCGCAAATCGCCGCCGCCGTCGCCGCCGGCCTGCAATCCGCCGGTGTCGCCCTGCGTCCACTGACGATTTCGTGATCCCCTGACGGCTCCATCGTGCCGATCGACGGCCTCCGCGGCGATACTCCCGGAACCCCGCAAATCGCCGCCGCCGGCCTACACGACTCCCTATACGCTAAAAAGTCGACAGAAAGCCCCGCCAGTCAGAGTCTGTGTGAAAATGATCGGCGTCAGTCGCTTCCTGCGGTCGCGGTGCCTTAAACGGCTGATTCAGCGGGATGCCGGCAATGAACCGCGACCGCAGGAAGCGGCGAACGTTCAGTTTTCACACAGACTCGTCATGGCGGGGTTCAGCAAAATGGATTGAGAAAATCGTTCGCTGCAGTCCGACAGGATCTTGAGCGCTCTCGTCACGCTGGCCCCGGCGACGATCTTTTAGCCCGGCAGCATCTTCGCGATGTCGTTGTAAATCACAAACACCACAACGACCATCAGGAACACGAATCCGACCTTTACGACGGCTTCCTTCACCTTCAGATCCACATCCCGGCGCAGCAGCATTTCGACCAGCAGCATCAAAATCACTCCGCCGTCGAGAATCGGAATCGGAAGCAAATTGAAGATCGCGAGATTCAAACTCACCGCAGCCATCAGGCCGATAAACGTCGCCGCGCCTTCGCGAGCCGCCTGGCCCGACATCTGCGCGATCCCCACGGGACCCACGATCGACTTCGGCGACATCCGCCGCTCGACCATGCCCTCCAGGAACTGGAAAATGAGTTTCGCGCTGCGTTCATTCTCGCGCACTGACTCATTCACCGCCTGGCTCAGCGACAGCTTCACCACGTCGACCCGCGGTTCCACCGTCAGCCCGATCACCCAACGCTCCTGCCCCGTGTGATCCGGATCGCCTTTTTCGGGCTTCACCGTCACCTGGTGTTCGGAGCCGCCGCGCCGGTAGGTCAAATCCAGCGCCGCGCCGTTCGTCTCTTTTTCGATCTCATGCAGGCGGAAGATCGACCGTAGCGGCTGGCCGTTCGCCGTCAGCAGAATATCGCCATGCTGCAATCCCGCGCGCTGCGCCGCCATGCCTGGCGAAATGCTGCCGACCTGCACTTCGGTTTCCTGCGTCCATCCCAGCCGGCCGATTCCGTCCTTCTCGTCGAGCGTCGGCGTCATCGTGATCCGCGTTCGTTGCCCGTCGCGAATGACCCAAACCTCAATCGCACGCTTCGCGCTCGCGATTTCCTTCATCGCGATGTCTTCCCAGGTTGGATCCACGACATCGTCGATCTGCATCACGCGATCGCCCGCGCGAATCCCGGCCTGCGCCGCGCCGCCGTCGGGTACAACGTAGCCCACCACCGGATCCTTCGGCGTCGGCACTTTTTCGAAGTGCCGCATGTACAAGCCCGCCAGCAGCACCACCGCCAGGACCACGTTGATCGCCGGACCCGCAAACGTGATGATCAACCGCTGCCACCGCGGCTTCGCCATCAGGCTGCGCGGATCCTGAACCGCGTTTTCATCCCCCGGCTGATCGCCCGCCATCTTCACATAGCCGCCCAGAATCGGCAGCAGCGAAAAGCGGAAATCCGTGTCACCGTGCTTGAACCCGAACAGCCGCGGTCCGAACCCGAAGCTGAACGTCTCCACCTTTACGTCAAACATCCGCGCGGCTAAAAAGTGGCCCAGTTCATGGAGCAGGATCATCACTCCAATCAGGACCAGATACCACCAGATGTTCTGTAGAAAAACCATATCCCTTACTCTTTTTACGCGCCCAGCACCGCTTCGGTTTGGATTTTCATCACCCTTCGGGCTGCCTCCCGCGATTCTCGATCGATCTCCAGCACTTCCTGGACCGATTTCGGCTCCCGGCTCGGCACGCGTTGCAACGTCTCTTCGATGGTTTCAGCAATCGCCGGGAACGTGATCCGACCCGCCAAAAATGCCTCCACCGCAATCTCATCGGCCGCATTCAGCGTCACTGTGGCCGACCCGCCCGCTTCCTGCGCCGCATAAGCCAGCTTCAGCAGCGGAAACTTCTTGTAATCAGGAGGATCGAACGACCACCTGGCCGCCTGCGTCCAATCCAGCCGTGGCACCGGCGCCGATGCCCGCTCCGGATACGTCAGCGCGTATTGGATCGGCATCCGCATATCCGTTGCTGAAACTTGGGCGATCACGCTGCCATCAGTGTACTCCACCATGGCATGAACTTTGGACTGCGGGTGCACCACCACTTCTATCTCTTTCGGCGGAAGATCGAACAGCCAGCAGGCTTCGATCACCTCGAAACCCTTGTTCATCAGCGTGGCCGAATCGATCGTAATCCGTTGACCCATCTGCCATGTTGGATGATTCAGGGCCTCCTTTGGAGTCACCCGGGCCAGGTCCGCTACTGGCGTTTCCCGAAAGGGACCGCCCGACGCGGTGAGGATCAGTTTCGCCACCTCATCCCGGCGGCCCGCGCGCATGCATTGATGCGCCCCGTTGTGCTCGCTATCGACCGGAATCAGCTCTGCTCCCGATTCCCGCATCGCCTGGATCACCAGGCGTCCGCTGGCCACGAGAACTTCTTTATTGGCGAGTCCGAGCCGTTTTTTCTTCCGAACCGCCTCGTAAGTCGCCTCGAGCCCCTCCACGCCAACGATCGCCGACATGACGAATCCCACATCCGCCGCAGTCGCCGCAGTCACGCGAGCCGCTGGTCCCGCTCCCAGTTCCGGCTCCGCGATTCCTTTCGTTTTCAGGATTTCCCGCAGTTCCGCAAGCGCCCGATCGTCTGCCACGATCGCTACTTTTGGGTGAAACTCCGCAATCTGGTCCGCCAGCAACGCTACATTTCGCCCCGCGACCAACGCATAAATGCCATATCGCCCCGGCCACCGCCGGACGACGTCAAGTGTGATGGTACCGATGGAGCCTGTGGAGCCAAGAAGCGTGAGAAGAGTCACTCGTTCTTGATGATAGCATCGCGAAGGTTCTAACTTCACCGCCTGAATCCTCGTCGCAACTGGACCCCAAAAGGGGCGCCGGGGAGGTTTGCTTCAGGGGTCTTTAATGAGGTTAGTCTCGCTTTGGTGGGAGTTGCCTCCCCGGCTTGATTCCAATATTAGTATATGTAGCCGGGGATTGCAACAGTTTTCTGTAGACGAATCTTAAATTTTTTTCATCGTGAATCTTTTCAATCAGATAACAGCCGCTAACCACCTTGCAGTGGTGCTGGAACGACCCTTGCGGCTCTACTTGCGAACTACCACCCCAGCCCAATCTTCCAAAACTCGGATTGTCGAGCAAAAATCCTCCTCCCCGAATCCTGAAGCGATCGCGGCCCGCAGCATCTGTTCGGTCAGCGCTGTAGCCGGCAGCGGCACGTCCATCGACTTGGCCGACTCGAGCGCCAGCCCGACGTCCTTCGCCATCCATTTCGTCGCAAAGTTCGTCTGAAAATTGCGTTCCAGGATGTAGGGGGCCTTGTACGAAATCAGCCCGCTCTTCGCCGCGCTGTTATTGAGGATGTCGAGCATCAACTCCGGCGCGATCCCTCCCTTGGTCGCCAGAACCATTCCTTCGGCGAAGGCCTGCATGATATTCGCCAGGATCAGGTTCTGGGTCAGCTTGGCCTGCAGCCCCTGTCCTGCCGCGCCGCAATAATAAAAGACCTTCCCCATGATTTCGAAGTACGGCCGCGCGCGCTCCCAGGCCACGTTATCTCCGCCGATCATGAACGTCAGCGTTCCCCCCTCGGCCCCCGGTTTCGATCCGGTGCAGGGAGCGTCCAGAAAATTCGCGCCCTTAGCCGCGAATGCCGCGCCGATTTCCTTGCTCACCGACGGTGCGATTGTGCTGCAATCGGCGATCACCGCATTTTTGCGGACGCCTTCGATCAGTCCGCCACTGCCGGTCGCGATCGCGCGAGCCATCGCGCTGTCGCCCACGCAATAGAAAATGTAATCGGCGCGCTCGGCCACTTCTTTGGGCGTCGCGCACGCCGTCGCCTTGCCTTCTTTCGCAAGTTCCTTCACCTTCGAACCGGTGTTCGACCATAGCGCGACTTCGTGACCGCTCTTCACCAGATGCCGGGCCATCGGATAGCCCATGATTCCTAAACCGAGAAAACCGAGTTGTGCCAAGTGAGTGCTCCTTTGTTTAGCCCCCACCATTACTGGCGGGGGCTCGCCAGGAAGTATGATTCTAACAATGCAGCCATCCGTTCTGGTTACACGACGCATTTATC
This sequence comes from Terriglobia bacterium, assembly GCA_020073325.1. Classification (GTDB taxonomy): domain Bacteria; phylum Acidobacteriota; class Terriglobia; order Bryobacterales; family Bryobacteraceae; genus Palsa-187. Next base: position 6,033 of record JAIQFJ010000038.1, read on the forward strand.
CCGAAGCCATCGAGTATCTGAAGCAGCACGCCGAGGTCGACTACAACCCCACCGACGACATCCTCTCGCCCGCCGATCTCCTTGCCCGGGCGAAGGGCAAACAGGCCATCGTCAGCCAGCTTGTCGACAAATTCACTCCCGGCGTGATCGCGCAACTCGGCGTGAGGATCATCGCAAACGTCGCCGTCGGATTCGATAACATCGACATTCCCGCCGCCACCGAGCGCGGCATTCTGGTCACCAACACGCCCGACGTTCTCACCGACACCACCGCCGATTTCGCCTTCGCACTTCTGATGGCCGCCGCGCGGCGCATCGTCGAAGCGCACGAATTCGTCCACGCCGGAAAATGGGAGCGCTGGACGATCGACATGCTGGTCGGCCAGGACGTGCATCATCGCACGCTCGGCATTTTCGGCATGGGCCGCATCGGCCAGGCGATGGCTCGCCGCGGAAAAGGTTTCGATATGCGCGTCATTTATCACGACGCGCAGCCCGCGAACTTCGACGCCGAATTCGCTTCGAAAGAAAAAGTCCTGCGCGAATCCGATTTCATCAGTCTGCACGTCCCGCTGACGCCCGAAACGCGCCACTACATCGGCGAGCCTGAACTGCGCATGATGAAGCCCACCGCCATCCTGATCAACACCGCGCGAGGTCCCGTGGTCGACGAAGCTGCGCTCGCCCGCGCATTAAAGGAGGGCTGGATCGGCGGTGCCGGAATCGACGTCTTCGAGCGCGAGCCTGCGATCGATCCCGATCTTCTGAAGTGCCGCACCGCGACGCTTGCCCCGCACATCGGCTCCGCCTCGGTCGAAACACGACGCGGCATGTCGATGATCGCGGTGGAAAATGCGGTGGCGGCGCTCGAAGGACGGCGACCGAAGACGCTGCTCAATCCTCTTGCATGGGAGAAGGTTTACGCCCGGAAAGAAGCCTGAGCACCAGCAGATCCGAAGGCTGAAACGTCGTGACGGGGACGTTGGTCAGATCCTCATCGCGTTCGACGACGTGACTGCGAATCATTGTGCGAAGCTGATCGACGGAAACTCCCAGTTCCTCGGCGGCTTCGACTTCCGAATACTGCGACTTCCCGGTTCTGGATAGTTGCATTGCAGGCACAGCCTCGTTGTTCCCTCTGTTTCGATTCTAGGGGGAGCAGCGAACCCGCCCAATTGGCAAAAGTCCTTATTTACGCTACGGTATCGCCTGACGTACTTGCGTACTAAGTGGAACCGTTTCGCCGCAAGTTTGCGACGCTTCGATCTTGATCGTGCCCCGGCACGCGGCTGGCGGCCAAGCCACAAGCAAATCCAACTCATAAATGAGCGAATTTCAAAGAGTATCGCAAACATTTTTATCAATTGAGTTGCGTTCCGCCGCCCAGCGGGCAGAGCTACACTCGAAGTGATGGCTGACAACAAGTCCGTCCTTCGTCCCCCCACAGAAGTTCTCACCCGCGGATTCGACCCAAGTCTTTCGGTCGGCTCCGCACGTCCCGCGGTCTTCCGCAGCTCGACTTACGTTTTCTCCAGCCCCGAAGCCGCCGAGCGCGCCTTCGACATCATGGCCGGCCGCGCCACGCCCGAGCCGGGAGAGCAGGTCGACCTGGTTTATTCGCGATTCAATCATCCCAACGCCGAAATTCTGGAGGATCAGGTGGTTCCTCTCGAAGCCGGCGCGCACGCCGCGCTGGTGTTCAACTCCGGCATGGCCGCGATCATGACCGCGCTGTTCGCGTTTCTCAAGCCCGGCGACACCGTCGCCTACACCGTCCCGATCTACGGCGGCACGCAAAAACTGATCGAAAATTTTCTGGCCGGATGGGGCGTCAGCGGCATCGCGATGCGCGCCGGGCAGACCGAGCAGATCGACCAGGCTCTTCGCGACGCGAAAAATCTGCGCGTTGTGCTGATCGAAACCCCGGCGAACCCCACCATCATCATGACCGACATCCGGCGAGCCGCCGACGCGGCCGCATCGCGCGGCGGCGAGAAGCCAGTGGTGATGGTCGACAATACGATGCTCGGCCCGGCCTTCCAGCATCCGCTGCAACTCGGCGCTGATATCGTGCTCTATTCCGCCACGAAATATCTTTCCGGCTTCAGCGACCTGATCGGCGGCTTCGCTCTGGCCAGTGATCGCGCGCTGCTCGCGAAAATGCGCAGCCTGCGCGGCTTATTCGGAAATATCCTGCAGCCCGATGAATGCTGGATGCTCGACGGCCGCCTGCCTACGGTCGGCCTGCGCATGAATCGCCAGAGCAAGAACGCGCAGCGCATCGCCGAGCATCTTGCGGCGCATCCGAAGATCAAGAAGGTTCTCTATCCCTCGCTGTTCGACGATTCCGAACAGATCCGCATTCGCGCCGCCCAGTGCGATTTTCCTGGCGCGATGTTCTCGCTCGAACTCCGCGGCGGCAAAAAATCTGCGTTCGAATTTCTGCGCAACCTGCAGCTCGCGCGCAATGCGGTATCGCTCGGCGGAGTCGAAACGCTGGTGTGTCATCCCAAAACCACCACGCATTCCGGATTCACGGAAGAACAATTCGCCGAAGCGCGAGTTACCGACGGACTCGTGCGCGTGTCGGTCGGCATCGAAGACTGGCGCGATCTGCTCGCCGACTTCGAGCATGCGTTGGAATGCGTATAGCTTAATCTGATCGGCGTTCGTCGTGGCCCATCAACGCGTCCACCATCCCGCGATCGTCCCGTTCGGCATGTGCGCCAGGACGTGCTCCGCCATTTCCTTCAGCCGGTCCGCGCTCGACACCGGACCCGTATAGCAGTGCCCCTTCGCGGCGCCGTAAACGAACAGCCCTTCGTAATGCGGATTTTCCGTCTTCTGCATCCACTCCTGCAGCTTGCGCGTCCCGTTGTTCAGGAAAAAATTGTCCGCATCGCCGACGTACACGCGAACCTTATCCTGCAGCTTCGGCGCCAGCGTCGACCAGTTTTTCTCCAGATGATTCCGCAGATCGAAATTCTGTTTCCAATACTCAGCGACGCGCGGATTCATCGCGCCGGTTTTCTTGTCCCACAGCGGATCGAAAAATCCATCCTCGCCGAGCGGACCGAATACCGCCGACCAGATATCGAGCTGTTCGCCGCTTCGCCCATGCGTCCCGTTCACCAGTTCGAACCGATTGCGCTCCTCCGCCGTCTGCCGGATCTGTCCATTGATTTCCCGGCTATTGATCGTCGGCACGCGCCGCCACTCGAATTCTTTATAGAACGCGTTCCTGTCGTGATACACGTCGACACCCTCGACGTCTGAAAAATCCACCGAATCCGGGCAATACGACCACGTGCCGCCGAAAAAGTCGGGATGGAAAATCTGCAGCGCCAGCGACTCCCATCCGCCCGTCGATCCGCCTGACAGCAGCCGAGCCCACGGCTGGCGGATCACCCGGAATCGCTTTTCGACTTCCGGAATCAGCTCCTTCATGATCGCGTCGCCATACGGCCCCACGTTCACGGAATTGACCGCATACGAATCGTCGAAATAAGGATTGGGATGCTGGAACGTCACCACCAGCATGCGCGGAAAATCGTCGCGCATCCATTGGTTGTAAAAGTCCTTGTCCGGCGCATCGAACCGCATGGGCGCCGCCGTCGAAAAATGCCCCTGTTCGTACAGCACCGGATACGACACATTGCTCTTGTCGTAATCGCGAGGCACCAACACCGTCGCGCCCAGATAAATCGGCCGCCCCCAGAACTTCGTCAGAATCTCGCTTCGGATCTTGAACCGCCGGACGTAGGTCGAATCCGCCGGATCCGCAATCGGCGGCACGACTTTATCGCACTGGATCGCGATTTTATAACCCTTCGACGCATCCAGCGTCATCCTCTGCGGCGCGCTGTACAAATTTCCCGGCGACCGGTTCCAGTGCTGCCCCTCCCACCGGTCGTCATGCATCCAGATGACATGCCCGTCGGAGCGATGAAACTCCGAGTAGACATTCACCATCGCCTGCACCCAATACTCGCCCGGCGGAATCTGTGAAAGCGAATTGACCGGCGAGCCGAGGTCGCTCGCGTCGATGATCGCGCTCTGACCGGCGCCCAGCTTCTCGACATCGCGCCCGAAAAAAGGAATCCCGACGCGCCCGACTTGTAAACGCGGCTCGTGGTCGTTCATCCGCGAGATCATCACATAGACGCGTCCCGTGATCGGTCCGGGGTTGGAGGATGCCGGGTAGGAAATTTCGAATCGAGTATCCGCGGCGAAGGCGGTTCCGGCGAGCAGGAAAGCGAGCAACTTAACCATCCCGCTATTCTATGCCCACCGGAACCTTGTCGATCTAGTTCGCTCCCGAGGACTTCAGCGGCGCGGGCTTGCCGAACACCGCCGGATCGATCGCCACGTTCGTCTTAATGTCGTTCAGGCGAATCGCGTCGCGGCCGTTGAACCACGCGAAGGTGATGCGGAACGGAAATTTCACGCCGTTCACGTCGCGATAATCGGTTGTGTCGACCTGCGTCAGCACGCGGCCGATCGGCGATTTCGCGTAACGCGCCGTGCGCAGCAGCAGGCCGCTTTCATGATCGAAGTACATCGTCACCAGCATGCCGTTGTCGCCGTCGCCTTGGACGACGTCGACCAGTTTGTCCTGCCCGATCCCGACGTTTTGCGCCTTCGACGCCTGGCTCTCCGGAGCCGGCAGATCGCTGATCGTGGCGGGCAATCCGACGCGAAGATTTTTCAGGACCTGCTTGATTTGTCCGGGGAACGACATCAGCGCGTCGAGCCGCGTACCGTCAAGTTCGCCGCCGCTCAACTCGAATTCGCCGAGCACGTTCATCGGCGTGCGCAGCCAGCCGACTTTGCCGTCGTAGGCCCGAGTCGTATCGCCGCGCCCGGGCGCGTTCGCGTAATCGATCTTCAGCGTGCGCTGATCGGGAAACTTGGCGGAAAGCGTGACGATCGCTTCGTTGCCGAGTCCGCCGAATCCGACGCTTTCGCCCTTCGCAACCCAGCTCTTGATCGCGGCGACCTTCTGTTCGCCGCCGAGGGCTTTGAGGTAGTGATCGAGGATCTGTTCGGCCGGCGGCTGACCTTCGGCCTGACCGAAGGCGTCGTCCTGATCCGTCGGCGGCGGACCGTACACGTTTTCAATCGAGTTGGTCGTCGCCGGTTTGTCGCGGCCGTGATGGCAGCTATAGCAGGTGACCACCTGGCGCCCGCGAAAATAATTCTTGTTGATCTCGCCGACCATCGTGACCATCCGGCGCGCAGTGACTTTGCGCGGAGTATCGGCAGCCCAATCGACGGTATCGGTCCCGGCGCCGGTGTGGCAATCGGAACAATCGAAGGCGAGGGAACTGGTCATGACGCCCATGGTTCCCATGAAGTCGTCGAGCGGAATGCCCTTCAGGACCTTGATATTTTTAAATCGCTCATCGGAGAGCTGAGCCTTACCCTGCGCCGCCGCTTTGCGCGCCGGCAGGACGGCAAAGATCCCAGCCATCACCGCACTCGCCGCAATCAATTTCGACCACTTCATAGAGGTTGTCCTTTCGAAGGAGAGGAAGCTTCAGTCCAACGAGCATTTCTGCTTCCAATGAAGATCGACACAAATCCACCGGGTTAGCTCACCCATCCTGAGTCGAACCTGCGTGTGGTCGCGCTGCACGCGCGTTGGCGTTGGTGTTTTCGCCCACAAGTAAGGCCCCCAGTAGTGGCGGGGGCAGCCATGCACTACACTGGTAGTGCATGAAGACCGAAGTGTATAGCTGGCGCGTTTCTGCGGAACTCAAGTCTGGTCTGGCACGTGAAGCTCGGCGGCGCAAGCTGTCGCTATCTGCCGTCCTCGACCAGGCCGCGCGCGAGTGGCTGAAAACCGCCGAGCCGGCCGATGAAGAACAGGAGCAGCGCCGTATCCGCGAGGCAGCCTCCAAGTACATCGGAGCCTTGGCCGGAGACGACCCGCGCCGTGCGGAAAACGCCAGCCGGATTGTCCGTGAAAAGCTCCGCCGCCGCTATGGCAGGTAGAGCGCTGATCGACACGGGAGCGATCGTTGCACTGCTTGACCGCAACGACCGCTGGCACGCTGCCTGCGAAGCAGCTTTTGGGCAAGTGTCGGTCCCGTTCATAACATCGGAGGCGGTGCTCACCGAAGTATTTCACTTGGTCAGACGCACCAGGGCTGACGCGAGCTTGGTTTGGGGCTTCATCCGTTCAGGCGCAGTGGCGCTGGCGTCAATCGAGGATTCGGAACTTTCAGAAATTCACGTCCTCATGGACCGCTATTCAGATCGTCCAATGGATTTCGCGGACGCGACGCTTGTTTACCTTGCGAAGCGCGAGTCGATCTCGACCGTGTTCACGATTGACTTTGCCGATTTCGCGACTTACCGGCTAGAGGGACGTCGGCGATTCCGAATTCTACCGAGTTATTAGCTTAGAAGAAAAGCATCGATCAAATCTCAATCACAAATTCGGTTCGGGGTCCATCCATCAAAGAGACCTCCGCTTCTGAACTATTCTAGGGTACCGATCACCCTCGCGACACCAAAAACACCGCGACCTCCGCGGTCAAGTTCGGAAACGCTTTCACCTCGCGACCGCCCGACAAAAAGATCCGACGCTCGACCTTCCAGCCCTGCTTCGCCGCCAACTGCTCAAAATCCAGCACCGTCAAAAAATGAATGTTCGGCGAGTCATACCAATCGTGCGGAAACAACTCCGTCTTCGGAGCCCGGCCGCTCCACAGATGCGACAACCTCACCCGCCAGTGACCGAAATTCGGAAATGCCACGATCGCCCGTGACGCGATCCGCAGCATCCCTCGCAACACATGCAGCGGATCCCGAGTCTCCTGCAAGGTCTGGCTCAAAATCGCGTAATCGAACGCCCGGTCCGGATAATCCTCCAGCGCCGATTCCAGATCGCCCTGATACACCGACACTCCACGAGCAATCGCCTTCTGCACTCGGGCCGCCGTCATCTCGACGCCGCGCGCCTCCACCTGCTTGTGCTCGCGAAGCCACGCCAGCAGTTCGCCTTCGCCGCATCCCAAATCCAGCACGCGCGTCTTCGGCTCCACCAGTTCGCCGATGATCGCGTAGTCCCTGCGACCGTAAACGTCAAGCATGCTGAAATGTGCTCGCCAGGAATCCGCCGACGATCTCGCTCTGCTGCTCGACCTCGACTAAAAAGGAATCGTGCCCGTAATGCGCCGACAAATTGATATACGCCACGTCGCAGTTCCGGCTGCGCAAGGCGCTTACGATCTCCTGCGATTGATACGCCGGATACAGCCAGTCCGACGTGAAGCTGATCACCAGGAATCGCGTGGGCACTCCTTCAAACAACGTCGCCAGCGCCCCGCGCTCGGTCAGGTCGAACGAATCCATCGCGCGCGTGATGTAGATGTACGAATTCGCGTCGAACCGGTCGACGAACTTCGACCCGCGATATTGCAGGTAGCTCTCGACTTCAAACTGATCGGGCGCGCGTAGCCTCCGCCCGAACTTCTGGCGCATGCTTTCATCGCTCATATAAGTGATGTGCCCCACCATGCGCGCCACCGCCAGCCCCCGCGCCGGCGGACGCTTCCCGTAATAATCGCCATTGTTCCAGTCCGGATCCGCCATGATCGCCTGCCGGCCCACTTCGTTGAACGCGATCTGCTGTGCGCTGTGCCGAGCCGTCGTCGCAATCGGAATCGCCGCCGCGACGCTCTCCGGATACGCCACTGCCCACTCCAGCGCCTGCATCCCGCCCATCGATCCGCCCGCCACCGCCAGCAGCCGCGAAATTCCCAGATGATCGATCAGCAATTTCTGCAGCCGCACCATATCGCCGATCGACACCACTGGAAACGTCATCCCCCACGGACATCGCGTCTCCGGATGGATCGACCCCGGCCCCGTCGTCCCGCGGCACCCGCTCAGCACGTTCGAACTGATCACGAAATATTTATCCGTGTCGAACGCCTTCCCCGGACCGATCATGTTCGTCCACCACCCGCCCTCGCCCGCCGCATGCGCGTCGCCCGAAAATGCGTGCGTCACCAGAATCGCGTTCGACTTCGCCGCGTTCAGCGATCCGTAAGTTTCATAAGCCACCTCGACCGGCGCGATCACCGCACCCGAATCGAGCGTGATCGACGGAAACACCGCCGACGCCGTGGTAAGGATCATGAATTCCCAGATTACCAGCCGCCACCCACCCGCATTTCTGCCATCATCGAAAAGCGAGCCGCGACCAAAGGAAGCGGTTCAACCCCGAGTCGCAGAGAACACCCGTGATCACCGCCGCCGAAGAACGCGCCTTCTACGATCAGCAATACGCGCAATTCCTCGCGCTTCCCGATCACGCTCTCCGCACCAATCGCCAGATTCTCGAACGAAACCTCGACGACCCCTCGCAACCCTTTTACGAGCGCCGCGTCCTCTACCGAGCCACCATCCGCGCACTCGAATCCGAGCCTCTTCGCGGCCAAAAAATTCTCGATTATGGCTGCGGTCCCGCCGACTTCGGACTGTGGATGGCCACCGAAGGAGCCGACGTCACCCTCCTGGACCTCTCCCCCATGGCGATCGAGCTGGGCCTGAAGCGCGCCGAAGCCTCCGGCGTCACCGTTCGCGGAGTCGCCGCCGATGCCGCTCATCTTGACAATTTCGCCGACGCCGAATTCGATCTCGTCTTCGCCTGCGCCGCCCTGCACCACACGCTGAAATATCCCGGAGCCTTGAACGAACTCGCCCGCATCATGCGCCCGGGCGCGCGGCTCGTTCTGTGCGAAACCTGGGGCGGTAATCCGCTGCTGAACGTCGCGCGAAAACTCCGCGCCGCCCTCGCGCGCGAGCAGGAAGAGCAAGGCGAGGACATCATCCTCGACCGCAAACAGCTCGCCGCATTGCAGCCCTTTTTCGAAAACATCCACGTGGAACACTACAACTTGTTGGCAATGTCCAAACGGCTGCTGCGCGGACGCTTCACCGCATCATGGTCCCGCGCCGCGCTCCACGCGCTCGAAGCCGTCGACCGACCTCTGCTCGCGGCAGTTCCGCTCCTGAAAAACTGGTGCGGTGAGGCCGTGATCACCGCCCGGCGCGGTCCTCGCTAGCGCTTTCTTCCACCCGCGCCAGGATCTTTGCGAACGCCTTCAAGCTCTTCCGATCCGCGCCGCGAAGCGCCTCATCTTCCAGCTTTTCGAGAATCCGGTGCACCTTCGCCGCCTTGGACTTTCCCGAGCGCGTCAGCGACACCACAAACGAGCGCCGGTCCTTCTCGCTCGTCTCGCGCGTAATCAGCCCTCGCCCCGCCAGCCGGTCGAGCACGCTGGTCAGCGTCGACCTCCGATGCGCGAACGCGCGATGCAACTCCGCAATCGTCGCCTTGTCCGATTCCGCCAGGTGACACAAAATATGCGCCTCCGCCTGGCTCAAGTCCGCCGTATGTCTCGCGATATACAGCCCGATCCGGTGCGTCGTCCGGTGAATCCCGAAAATCAGTTCAAGTCGCATTTAGATATTACGATATCGTATCATTCATTTATGAATCATCTGGACGCCGAATTCGTCCGGGCCTTCGAAGCCTGCGAGCTTCCCCCGGAAGAGTTCCACCACCGCGACCACATCCGCCTCGCCTGGATCTATTGCCGCGAATCCGGTCCTGCCGCGGCCGGCCGCATCGCTGCCTCCATTCGCAGGTACGCCGCACACCTCGGCAAGAGCGAAAAATATCACGAGACCATCACCCAGGCCTGGATGCATCTGGTGGACCGCGCCGTCCGCTCATCCCCCTCCGCCTCCGGCTTTGACGAAATCGTCATGCGCTTTCCCGATCTGCTCGATCAGAATTACCTCGCCGAATTCTATTCGCAGGCCACCCTCGCCACTCCCGAGGCCCGGAACGGCTTTGTTCCACCCGATCGGAAGCCCTTGCCCTGAACAAATCCCGTGAGGACATGCTTAGCGTAACGTTCCCGCGCACGATTCCTCTTATGTTGGACCGTTAGCCTTCTTCTGAAATCCTTTTCGCCTTGTGCGGACCCCGCGTAGCGCTCCGAGCCCCGCAGCGATCTCCCCTGTGAAGGACTTATCCCATGAAGAAAGCCCATTCTCTTATCTTCTGTTTTGCCCTGCTCGGCTCACTCGCCGCGCAGCCGCGCACGGACGTCTATCTCCGCCATAACCTCGTGTCCGATCTGCCGGCGCACGCCGAAGTGCGCGACGCGAATCTGGTGAATCCCTGGGGCATCGCCACCGGACCCTCCACTCCGTTCTGGATTTCCGACAACGGCACCGGGGTCTCGACGCTCTACGATTCCCACGGCCGCCCGTTCCCGAGCGGCAGCGCTCTGGTGGTCACAATTCCGCCGCCCACCGGTTCGACCTCGCACAGCGCCCCCACCGGCATCGCGTTCAACTCCACCACGAGCTTTGACCTGCCCAGCGGAGGGAAAGCTCTCTTCGTCTTCTCGACCGAAGACGGGACGATCGTGGGCTGGAATCTTTCCGACGGCAACAACGCCGTGCTGAAAGTCGACAACTCGTCGAGCGGCGCCGTCTACAAAGGAATCGCAATCGCCCATAAAGCAACCGGCGATTTCATCTATGCGACGAATTTCCATGCGGGAACCATCGACGTCTTCGATGCCACCTTCGCTCCCGCCGGATCCTTCACCGACACCACGCTGCCGCCAGGATTCGCCCCCTTCGGCATCGCCACCATCAACGGCAACCTATATGTCACCTTCGCGATGCAGGACGCCGACAAGCACGACGACGTGCCCGGCGCCGGTAACGGTTTCGTCGACGTCTTCACTCCCGACGGCGCGCTGGCCACCAGGCTCATCTCCAATGGATCGCTGAATTCTCCCTGGGGCCTCGCCGTCGCTCCTGCCGGCTTTGGCGCCTTCAGCAACGCGCTACTGGTCGGCAACTTCGGCGACGGCACCATTCACGCCTACAATCCGACTAACGGAACTCCGCTGGGAACCATGCTCGAGCCCTCCGGCCGCCCCATGACGATCCTCGGTCTCTGGGGGTTGATCTTTGGCAACGGCGGCAATGGCGGCGATCTGGGCGTCCTCTATTTCACGGCCGGCATTCCCGGACCGGGCCAGGTTGAGGATCACGGTCTCTTTGGCCAAATTCGTCCTCAGCATCCATAGCGCATAGCCTCCAGACTGTGGTGAAATAGAAGTTACCCCACCTCTGGAGGCTTCGCCCACTTGAATCGAGCAGTCCTCGCCCTGGAAGACGGAACGGTCTTCGAGGGCCAGAGTTTTGGTGCGCCCGTCGAACGTACCGGTGAAGTTGTCTTCAATACCGCCATCACCGGCTACCAGGAAGTATTCACCGACCCCTCTTATTCCGGCCAGATTGTCGTCCTCACCAACCCCGAGATCGGCAATTACGGCGCGAATCAGTCGGACAACGAATCCGCCCGTCCTTATATAGAAGGATTGGTCGTGCGCGAATTCTCGCCGCTCGCCAGCAACTGGCGCGCCGATGAAACCGCGCAACAATTTCTAACCAACAGCGGCGTCCCCGTGATTGCCGGTATCGATACCCGGGCCCTGGTTCGCCACCTCCGCTCCCGCGGCGTGATGCGCGGAGTTCTTTCGACCACCTGCGACGACTCGATCATCCTCATCGGCCGCGCGAAAAATTCTCCTTCCATGGCCGGCCTCGACCTCGCCACCGGCGTCTCCACCCGCACGCCCTACGAATGGATCAAGCCCGTCGAACCCTGCTCGCCCTCCGACCTCGAAGGCGAGCCCGCCGAGCCGCGCTTTCACGTCGTCGCCTACGATTTCGGAATCAAACACAACATTTTGCGACGCCTGCGCCAGGTCGGCTGCCGGCTCACTGTGGTCCCCGCCGCGACCACCGCAGAAGACGTCCTCGCCCTCAAGCCGCAGGGAATTTTTCTCTCGAACGGGCCCGGCGACCCCGAGCCGCTGCAGCATCAGGCCGCGCAGATCCGCAAACTCATCGGCCGCGTGCCGATCTTCGGCATCTGTCTCGGCCATCAGGTCCTCGGCCTCGCCGTCGGCGGCAGAACCTACAAAATGAAATTCGGCCACCGCGGCGCGAATCATCCGGTGCTCAACAAAATTACCGGACGCGTCGAGATCACGTCGCACAACCATGGCTTCGCCGTTGATCCCGACTCGCTCAACCTCAGCGACATCGAGATCACCCACACCAATCTCAACGACGAGACGCTCGAAGGCTTCCGCCATCGCCGCGAACCTGTCTTCTGCGTGCAATATCACCCCGAGGCCGCGCCCGGCCCGCACGACTCGCGCTATCTCTTCGACGACTTTGTGACTCTCATGGAGGAACATGCCCCGAAGAAATGATCTGCACCGCATCCTGATCGTCGGCAGCGGCCCGATCATCATCGGCCAGGCATGCGAGTTCGATTATTCCGGCGCCCAGGCCTGCAAGGCCCTCCGCAGCGACGGTTATGAAGTGGTCCTGATCAACTCCAACCCGGCGACGATCATGACCGACCCCAATCTCGCCGACAAAACCTACGTCGAGCCGCTCAGCGTCGAATTCGCCGAAGAAGTCATTCGCAAAGAGCGCCCCGACGCGCTTCTCTCCACCGTCGGCGGCCAGACCGGCTTGAATCTTTCGGTCGCGCTCGCCGAAGCAGGCGTGCTCGATAAGTACGGCGTCGAACTCATCGGCGCGAAAATCGATTCCATCAAGAAAGCCGAAGACCGCCTGCTCTTCAAGGACGCGATGAAAAAAATCGGCCTCGATCTTCCGCAATCGAAGCTGATCCGCTCCGTCCAGCAGGGCCTTGAATTCGCCCAGAAAATCGGCCTTCCCGCGATTCTTCGTCCCAGCTTCACCATGGGCGGAACCGGCGGAGGCATCGCCTACAATCGCGAAGAACTCGAGGAAATTCTCGAGCGCGGCCTCGATCTTTCACCCGTCCACGAAGTCCTGATGGAAGAAAGCGTCCTCGGCTGGAAAGAATTCGAGCTCGAGGTCATGCGCGACCTCGCCGATAACGCCATCATCGTTTGTTCCATCGAAAATTTCGACCCGATGGGCGTCCACACCGGCGATTCGATCACCGTCGCGCCGGCGCAAACGCTCACCGATCGCGAATATCAGATGATGCGCGATGCCGCCCTGGCCTGCCTGCGCGAAATCGGCGTCGATACCGGCGGCTCCAACGTTCAGTTCGCCATCGATCCCAAAACCGGCCGCATGGTGATCGTCGAAATGAATCCGCGCGTCTCGCGCAGCTCCGCGCTCGCGTCGAAAGCCACCGGATTCCCCATCGCGAAAATCGCCGCGAAGCTCGCCGTCGGCTATCGCCTCGACGAAATCAAGAACGACATCACCCGCAAAACCCCAGCCTGTTTCGAGCCGACCATCGACTACGTCGTCGTCAAAATTCCGCGCTGGCAGTTCGAAAAATTTCCCGGGGCCGAGCCCGTCCTCGGCACACAAATGAAAAGTGTCGGCGAGGTCATGTCGATCGGCCGCACCTTCAAACAGTCCCTTGGCAAGGCGCTCCGGTCGCTCGAAACCGGCAAAGCCGACGGCGCCACGAAATTTCAGGCGGACCTGATCGAGGCGCGCCTCATCACCCCCAATCCCGACCGCCTCGGCTACATCCGTTTCGCCTTCGAAAACGGCTACACCGAAGACCAGGTCCATCAGCTCACCTCCATCGATCCGTGGTTCCTGCGCCAGGTCCGCGAACAGGTCGACCTCGAAAAATCCGCCGCGTCCCTCACCACGCGCGAACAAATTCTCCAGGCCAAACGCGACGGCCTGTCAGACTCGCGACTCGCCCGAGCCTGGAACGTCACGCCGCTCGAAGCCCGCGCCCGCCGCAAGGAACTCGGCATCAAAGCCGTCTTCAATCGCGTCGACACCTGCGCCGCCGAATTCGAAAGCTTCACGCCCTATCTCTATTCGAGCTACGAATCCGAGTGCGAAGCCGACCCGTCTTCGAAAAAGAAAGTCATGATCCTCGGCAGCGGACCGAACCGCATCGGGCAGGGAATCGAGTTCGATTACTGCTGCTGCCACGCCTCGTTCGCCCTGCAATCCTTCGACATCGAGTCGATCATGGTGAACTGCAATCCCGAAACTGTCTCCACCGATTACGACACCAGCGATCGCCTCTACTTCGAGCCTCTGACTCTCGAAGAGGTCCTCAACATCTGCGACACCGAAAAGCCCGACGGCGTCATCGTCCAGTTCGGCGGCCAGACTCCTTTGACCCTCGCGCTGCCGCTCAAAGCCGCCGGCGTGCCGATCATCGGCACCGATCCTGAAAACATCGACCTTGCCGAAGACCGTAAGCGCTTCGGCAAACTCCTCGACGATCTGAAAATTCCCGCGCCCGAAAACGGCTCGGCGACCAACGTCGAAGAGGCATGCGCCGTCGCGCGATCCATCGGCTTCCCCGTCCTGGTTCGCCCCAGCTACGTCCTCGGCGGACGCGCCATGGTGATCGCCTACGATGAAGACACCGTGCGCCGCTACATGCAGGAAGCCGTCGTCTTCTCGCAGGACCGTCCGGTGCTCATCGATCGCTTTCTCGAAGACGCCATCGAGGTCGACGTCGACGCCTTGGCCGACACCCATGGCCAGGTTCTGATCGCCGGCATCATGGAACATATCGAAGAAGCCGGCGTCCACTCGGGCGATTCGAGCTGCGTTCTCCCCGCGACTTCGCTTTCTGAAAAAACGATTCAGACCATCCGCGCCTACACTGAACAACTCGCGCGCGCGCTCAACGTCATCGGCCTGATGAACGTCCAGTACGCCGTCAAGGACGGCACCGTCTACGTTCTCGAAGTGAATCCCCGAGCCTCGCGGACAGTCCCCTACGTCAGCAAAGCCACCGGCGTGCCGCTTCCGAAAATCGCCGTCGGCGTAATGCTCGGCCAGAAAATTTCCGACTTCACCGATGCCCGCGGAGTCCTCGAAGTCCCGCAATACTTCGTGAAATCGCCCGTGTTCCCGTTTAATAAATTTCCCGGTGTCGATCCCACGCTCGGCCCCGAAATGCGCTCCACCGGCGAAGTCATGGGCGTCGGCGAAAATTTCGGCGAGGCGTTCGCCAAAGCTCAGCTCAGCGCCGGCACGCCCCTGCCCGACAAAGGACGCGTCTTCATCAGCGTCAACGATCGCGATAAAACGCAGGCCGTCGCCCTCGCCCGGCGATTCGCCGAACTCGGCTTCGAACTCGCCGCCACCCGCGGAACCGCTGCGGCGATCCGCAACGCGGGCATCGCCGTGAAAACCGTTTTCAAAGTCAACGAAGGACGCCCCAACGCCGTCGATCTTTTGAAAGCCGGCTCCCTCGATCTCGCCATCTACACCGCCACCAGCGGCGCCCACGCCTTCTCCGACGAAAAAGCGATCCGCCGCAACGCCGTCATCTATCGCGTCCCCTGCATCACCACCATGAGCGGAGCCCGCGCCTCCCTCGAAGCCGTCGCCAGCCGCCGCCGCGACCCCATCCGCGTCTGGAGCCTGCAGGAAATCCACGCCGGAAAATCCGCCGCGAATGCGCGCGAATGAACGCGAATCGTCATGCCTGAAATCCGCCGACGCACCGAAAAACGCGAACAGCCCGTCGAGACCGTCGCAATTCCTCAGCAGCCCGTCGAGGAAATCGTCGAGCCCCGAGTCTCCGCCATCCTCGTCGCCTACAACCAGGCCCCCGCGCTGCGCCGAGCCATCGACGCTCTCGAAAAATCCCTCGACCGCGACCGCCTCGAAATCATCGTCATCGACAACGCCAGCGACGATGAAAGCGGCCAGCTCGACACCGAGTTCGAAAACATCACGCTGCTCCGTCTCCCCCACAACCTCGGGGCCGCCCGCGCGATGAATATCGGCGTCCGTACCGCGAAAGCCGAAATCCTTTTCTTCCTCTCGCCCAACATCGAAGTCGCCCCCGAAACCGCCACCCAACTCGCCGATCGCCTCGAAAACGCCTCCGACACCGCCGCCGTCGCGCCGCTTCTCATCGACCCCTCAGGCGCGCCCGTTTCGCGCGACCAGAAAATTCGCGACGCCATCGCTGGCGACGATACCGGCGAAATCATCACCGCCACTGGAGAGAGCGTCGCCGTCGAATACGCCGGTCCGAACGTCATCATGCTCCGCAAGTCGTTTCTCAAAGGCATGAACTATTTCGATGAACGCTTCGGCCAGTTCGGCGCCGATCTCGATCTGGCCATGCAGATCCGCAACACCCAGCGAAAAATCCGCATCTACCCCGGCATCCGCGCCGTCTATCACGCCGCGCCGGACCCGCTCTCCGGCGATCCACTCCTCGCCGCCGACCGCGCCCTCGGCGTCGCCCACTGGAAGGGAAAATACGAAGGCTTCTTCAGCGGCCTGATGTCCCGCGTCGGCTCCATTTTCAGCGCCCTCGCCGGATTCCGCTTCAAGGAACTCGCCGCACTCGTCAGCGGCCAAAAACTCGACGGCTCGCAATCGATGTAATCGCCGCTGGACTCCCGCCGCCGACTTCAGTACACTACTCGGGATTCACTACCCTGGAGGACCCAAAGTGTACGATGCCATCGTTGTCGGCGCTCGCTGTGCCGGCTCGCCTCTTTCCATGCTCCTTGCGCGCATGGGATATAAAGTTCTACTGGTCGACCGCGCCACCTTTCCCAGCGACTCCATCTCCACTCACTTCGTGTGGCCCACCGGCGTCGATTGCCTCAACCGCTGGGGACTTCTCGATCGCCTTCGCGCCACCGGCTGCCCGCCCGTCCATCGCATCGGCATCGACCTCGGAGCTTTTCAACTCGAAGGCGCGCCTCCGCCGATCAACAGCGTCGCCGAAATGTACGGTCCGCGTCGAATCGTGCTCGACAAAATGCTCCTCGACGCTGCCGCCGAAGCCGGAGCCGAGGTCGAGGAAGCCTTCACCGTCACCGGACTCACTTCGACCGACGGCCGGATCACCGGGATCCGCGGTCATGAGCGCGGGGGAGCCGAAACCGAGATCCGCGCGAAGATCGTCGTCGGAGCCGACGGCCGCCACTCGCTGGTCGCCGCTACAGTCGGAGCCGGGGAATACAATGTCCGGCCCGTCATGACCTGCTGCTACTACAGCTACTGGAAAAATCTCCCACCCCACGTGTCCACGATGCGTCCGCGCCCCGGTCGCCTTATGGTCACGACTCCCACCCACGATGGACTCCACATCGTCATCACTCTTTATCCCGCCGCCGAGTTCGACGCCGTTAAGTCCGACATCGACTGTCACTTCATGGATACGATCGATCTGGTGCCTGAGCTTTCAAACATCGTCCGCTCCGGCGAACGCGTCGAGCGTTACTACGGCACCGGCGACATTCCCAATTTCTTCCGCAAACCGTATGGCGACGGATGGGCTCTCGCCGGCGACGCCGGTTATCACAAGGATCCCTGCACCGCGCAGGGAATTTCGGACGCATTCCGTGCCGCCGAGTGGCTCGCCGACGCGATCCATGCGGGATTCTCCGGCGCCAGGCCGTTGAACGAAGCGCTCGCAGAATATCACCGTATTCGCGACGAGCATGCGATGCCCGTCTATGAAATGACCATGGGCCTCGCTACGCTCGATCCGCCGCCGCCCGAAATGCAGGCCCTCTATGCGGCGTTGATTCACAATCCGGCGGAAACCGATCGGCTGGTGGGAACCTTCGCCGGTACGGTTCCGATTCCCGAGTTCTTTTCACCGGAAAACGTCGGCCGAATCATGTCGAAAGGGGCCGCCGCGGCGGGCTAGGCTGAAATCGCGCGCGCTCGCCACTCGTTCAGCAGCGCGCACTGCTTTTCGGGCTTCATCCCATAAGAATCCGGAAGCCCATCCGTCGCCCCGACCAGCGAACGGCTCCATTTGCGAAGCTCGCCACCGAACGGAACGTCGAACACAATCATCCCGAGTCCCCGCGCGATACGGAACTCGCTCACCTCCGCCCATCGATACCAGCGGCTCTTTCGAAACACAGAGCAGAAGATAAACCCGTCGCGCGTCAGCCGCAGATAGGACGCTCCCGGCAGCATTTGTGCCCCGAAGGTCGCCGCGCAGATCGCGAAAAAGAGCGCGACGAACCACCCGCCCGCGGCACCGTCGCGGACCATAAAAATTCCGCCCGCCGCAAACGCCGCGCTGCCGATCAGCCCCGCGATCAGTTTCCCTCGCGCGGGGAACAGAACCAATTCGTCGCTCAAGCCAAATAGGACTTGTTGATCTCGTTCAAAGACCGCGTCCCGCACTGCCGCATCGTCAGCGTCAACTCCGCGCGGAAAATATCGAGCACGCGCTCGACGCCCTCCTGCCCGAACGCGCCCAATCCCCACAAGTACGGACGCCCGATCCCCACCGCCTTCGCCCCCAGCGCCAGCGCCTTGAATACGTCGCTGCCGCGGCGGAATCCTCCATCGACGAATACCGGCACCCGCCCGCGCGCGCCCCCCAATACATCCACCAGCGAATCGATCGACGGCCGGCACGAATCCATCGCCCGCCCTCCGTGAT
Source organism: Terriglobia bacterium (assembly GCA_020073325.1). GTDB lineage: Bacteria > Acidobacteriota > Terriglobia > Bryobacterales > Bryobacteraceae > Palsa-187. The sequence goes on from JAIQFJ010000038.1 coordinate 24,529, forward strand.
TCGAACACACGATTCCATCCGCCCCATGCTCGATCGCCAGTTCCGCGTCCTCGTGCGTCTCCAGGCCCTTGATGAATAGCTTCATCTTGGTCGTCTGCTTGATATGGTCCACCAGCTTCCAGTCGAACGACGGCGAGTTCATGCCGCGATCCAGCCCCTGAAACATCGGCTTGACGTTGCTGTCGCCCGGCGTGCTCTTGTGGCACATGTTGCACTGCCGCGTATCGGCCTTGCTCAGCCGCTTCTGCGTCTCCGTGTTGCGGCCCGGATTCACGTCGACGGTCAGCATCATCACCGTGCATCCCGCCGCCTCCACGCGGTGGATCATCTTGTCGACCATCGGCAGCGTCGATGGCGCGTACATCTGGTACCACGGCGGACGCCCCAAAGCTTGCGCGACATCCTCCACCGACGTCGACGACACACTCGACAGCATCTGCGCCGCATTTTTCGCCTTCGCCCCGTGGGCCGTCGCGACCTCGCCCTCGGGATGAAACGCTTTCTGGCTCCCGCACGCCGAAATGTACACCGGGCTCGGCCATTTCGTGCCGAACAACTCGACGCTCGTGTCCACCTTGCTCACATCCACCAGCCGCCGTGGACGCAGCTTGATCCGCATCAGCCCTTCGCGATTCGCATGCAGCGTCGCATCGTCGTCCACGCCGGTCGCCATGTAAGCCCAGTGCGAAATCGGCACCTTGCGATGCGCCGCTTCCTCGAAGTCCATGATGTCCAGAGCTTCCTTCGCCGTCGAGGGAACATCCTGCCCTTTGAGCAACGCCGCCGCAAACGGGCTGGCCGCGAGAAACCCGAAAAACTCACGTCGAGAGTTCATAGCTTCGTATCCTATCTCACCTGACCGGCCCCCGGATACGTCAACCGTCCCTTCCCCCGGCATCCCTGCCGGGATTTTCAACCACAAAATCCCCCCCGCAGCTTCAGCATCCGCCAGCCCCGCGTGTAAACGCGGGGGCCCACCCTCCGATCTCGCAACGACCGTTCTTCGTCCCGAGCCTCCAACCCTCTACCCCATCTCAGTTTTTTCACCTACGACCCTAACTTTCTTCCCATGCCCTCCCGATAGAAAGGAAGCAGGTTTCTTCGAATATGCACATGGACGCCTTTCTCTGGATGTTCCTCCCGGTCTTCGTGGCCGGCGGGAGCGCGCTTCTGTCGTTCTACATCATGCAGGCAAAAATGGAGGTCGCCCTCGCCAAAGAACGCGAGTCCCTCGCCGAAGCCCGCGCCACCATAACTTCGCAGAAAGTGACCATGGAGGAGCGCATCAAGGCGACCGAAGAAGCCGCCAAGCGCCGCTCGCTCGACGAATTCATGCAGGATTTCCGCGTCGAAGAGCGCAGCTACGTGCGTGAAAGCAAGTCGCTCACCGCTTCGCGCAAGACCATGGTGATGCAGGAACGCCTCTTCTTCCGCAACATCCCGCTGTCGAACTGGATCGAGCACGACATGCTGGTCGAAGAAGGCAACGATCTCGATCAACTCCCCATGCCTTCCGCCTTCGCCACCTCGACCATCGCGACCACGGAACGTCTGCCGCTTTCGAAATTCCTGGACGACGTCAAAATTCCGCGCGAGACCCCGCAGCCATCCGGCGCCCTGATCGCCGCGAGAATCCCTGCTTTTGGCGCACAGTAAAACGTGATATCCTTGCCCCACCTATGGGGATCACCGGACTTTTTCGAACCACGCCATTTCTCTGCGCCGCCGCGCTTCTGCTGACGTCCTGCACCGCGCCCAGCGCGGACACCAAGGCCGAAGAAAACAACCTGCGCGAGCTCGACGCCCAGTGGTCCAAAACGGCAACCTCCCACGACCTGAACGGCCTCGTTTCCTACTACGCCGACGACGCATCCGTGTTTCCGCCCAACGCGCCGATCGCCACGACGAAAGAAGCCATCCGCGCCGCCTGGGCCCCGCTTGTCGCTCCCGGCGTCACCACGTCCTGGCAGGTCGCTAAAGTCGAAGTAGCTCGCGGCGGCGATCTCGCCTACGCCACCGGGACCTACTCGATCGACATGCAGCCCGCCGGCGATAAAGGCAAGTTCGTCGAGGTCTG
>JAIQFJ010000472.1 GCA_020073325.1 Terriglobia bacterium
GAATGCGCCGCGAGCAGATGTTGGGAGAGATTTGTTGGGACCTGTTTCCCGATGTGATCGGGACTCCGCTCCAGCTTCATCTTCTGCGAGCCGCCGGGGAAGGCGTTGCGGTGGATTTCGAAGATCTCTACGCGAATCGCTGGTTCCATATCAAAGCTTCGCCGGTGCCGGGCGGAGGTCTTTCGGTGGTTCTCGAGGACATTACCGGGCGCAAAGCCGCCGAATCCGCCAGACTGCTGCTGGGCGCGATTGTCGATTCTTCCGATGACGCCATCATCAGCAAGGACCTGAACGGCGTCATCACAAGCTGGAACAAGGCCGCCGAACGGCTGTTCGGGTACACGGCGGAGGAGGCCGTCGGCCGCTCCGTCACCATGCTGATCCCGCAGGACAGGATCGGCGAAGAGGTTGAAATTCTGAGCCGGATCGGGCGCGGCCAGAGAGTCGAACACTCCGAAAGCATTCGGCGCCGCAAGGACGGCACGCTGATCGAAGTGTCGCTGACCATTTCTCCGGTAAAGGATACGCGCGGAAAAATCATGGGGGCCTCGAAAATCGCGCGCGATATTTCCGGGCGGAAACGAGCGGAGGCGGCGCTGCTCGCGAGCGAATCGCGCTTCCGGCAGCTCGCCGATTCCATGCCGCAAATGGTCTGGACCGCTCGCCCTGACGGCTACGTCGATTATTACAACGAACGCTGGTACCAGTTCACCGGCATGAGCCGCGACCAGTTCGGCGACTCGAGCTGGGCTTCCGTGCTGCATCCCGACGAGGCCAAAGCCTGCCAGGAAAACTGGTACGCGTCGGTGCAAAGCGGCGAGCCGTTCCGGATGGAGTCCCGTTTCTGGGACCGGACCGAAAAGCGCTGGCGCTGGTTCATGGGCCGGGCGCTGGCTGCTCGCGACGCCGGGGGCCGCATCGTGAAGTGGTTCGGCACCTGCACCGATATCGACGATCAGAAGCGTGTCGAGGACGAGCTGCGCCGCGCCAATCAGGATCTGGAACAGTTCGCTTTTTCGGCCAGCCACGACTTGCAGGAGCCTCTGCGCAGCATCAAAATCTATGGCGAACTGCTCACCCGGCGTTATGGCAGCCAGTTGAGCGGCCAGGCGCTCGAATTTCTGGAATATCTGGGGACCGGCGCGACGCGCATGGAAATTCTGGTCCGCGATCTGCTGGCTTACACCCAGGTGACAGGACCGCAAACGGCCGTCGAGATGGTGAATGCGGACGAGGCTGTGGACGCCGCACTGGCAAATCTCACCGGCGCCATCGCGGAGAGCGGCGCGAACGTGTCGAAGGACCCCCTGCCCGTCATCCGGGCAAATAATACGCATTTGCGGCAGCTCTTTCAAAATCTGATCGGAAATGCCGTTAAATACCGAAGCCCCAATCGCCCGCCCGAGGTGCACGTGAGCGCCCGGCAACAAAGCGGGTCGTGGATTTTTTCGGTGCGTGACAACGGCATCGGGATCGAACCCGAATATAAGGAGCACATCTTTGGTTTGTTCAAACGGTTGCACACCGGGGACGAATACTCAGGAACAGGCATCGGACTGGCGATCTGCCAGCGAATCGTGGAGCGCTATCATGGGCGCATCTGGGTCGAATCCACCCCCGGAGAAGGATCCACTTTCTTCTTCTCACTCCCCTTCTGAAGGCGCGGCGGGCCGCAAGCGGCGGGACATTCTGATCGTCGAGGATAATCGCGCCGACGTGTTTCTGATTCGCGAATCGATTGCCGTCGCGCGGATCGACGCGGCGCTGCACGTGGTTCCCGACGGCGAAAGAGCGATCCGCTTTTTCGAGGAGGCCGATTCCGACCCGCAGGCGCCCTGTCCCGAAGTCGTGATCCTCGACATTAATCTGCCCAAGCGGCAGGGCCGCGAAGTGCTGGAACTGTTGCGCCGGAGCAGCCGCTGCTCGCAGGCACTGGTGCTGGTGGTGACGTCGTCCGGTTCCGAGCAGGATCGCGAAGCGATGCGGAACCTGGGAGCGTCCGCCTATTTCCGGAAGCCGTCGCAATACGAGGATTTTATGAAGCTCGGACAGGTTCTCAAGACGCTGCTCGATGCGACCCCGGAGCGTTCCTGGTAAGCTGTCCCGGCGATTTCGAAAGCGAATGGGCCCGCTCACTCCCGTTCGCGGTTCAGTGCCAGGCGATGGAGTTGCAATGTAGACCACAGAACCACGAGCGCCAGGGAGTGGTTAGCGCCGCTTTCGAAACCGCCGGAGGGCGGGATTTATCCCGCGCGGGGCTCTAGCCACGCCTCGAAGCCGGTCCCTCATCGGTAACCGCGTCTCGGCGACCAACGGAATGAGTTCCACGAAGGATCACTGAACCGCCACATTCTTCGAATAGCCGGTGTCGATGGTCAACCCTCCGCCATCGATCGGGCCGCCCGCCACCAGCGAAGCCGTCATCTGCGGACCGGGAGTGTATGCCTCGAGCGCGATCCCGCCGAAGCTCTGGCCCGTCGCGGGAACGGGCGGCAGATAGGCCAGCGCCGCGGGAGGAATCGTGTAGCTCCCCGGAGCCGCGGGAACATAGCAGTTCATCGTCACGATGCGGCGGCTGGTCCCCGACGTCGTGATCGAATTGACCTGAATGTAAACCTGGTCGAATCCGGCGCCGGTCCAGGTGAACGTCAGCGGCTTGGTGCGATCGACGAACGTGATCGAATCCCAATTCGTGCCCTGGAAACTGGCGGGATAGATGGCGGTCGCTGTGAACGGCCCGACCATCGCGCCGCCGGTGCCGCTCAACGTGTAGGTCGCGCCCGGCACGATTCCGCTGGCTGGAGACAACAGGTAAACCGGCCCGCTGGGTGTGGTGGTCGCCGTCATCGCCGACCCGGCTGCGAAATTGCCGCCCGAAAAAGGAAGACGCGAGCCCGCATCGAGCAACGCTTTCGGCGATGCCGGATCGGTTCCGTTGGTCGCAAAAGTCCGGTCATAGATTTCGCACCCGTTGAACTTGACGCCGATGCGCGTCAACACGAACTGGGTGGAATTGGACTGGCTGAAAAATCCGCTCAAGGAATCCTGCGGCGTCCCGGTGGGCCCGCTGGAGATGCGAGCCAGGGCAAAATTTCCGGTGACGATATCCATCTGCGCATCCAGTTTGGTGAGCAGCGCGAGAGAGAAAAATTTGTCGACGCACGCGGATTGTCCCTCCGCGGCGATCGCGATCGAGGTCAGGTTGCTCAATTCCCCGCCCGCGCTGACCTGGACGGGCGCGAAGCAATCGAGCTGCGCGTCGGAAGGCAGGTGAAAATTGATCTGCCACAATCCTGGATAGCCCGGCACGGTTCCGGCGTAGCCCGGCGTGATCTGCTGCGTCCCCACCAGCACCTTGAAATTTCCAGCAGCGGTCTGGTCGCCGGACGATCCTCCGGTATCGTTCGCCAGATCCGCGCCGCCGCCGGTGCCCCACAGCACGATGTCGTCGCCGGGATGCGCGGGCGTCAGGATCCAATGGTAGCCGCCGAAATCGACGCCGCCCGACGTGTAGCGCACCAGGCTGAGACCGCCGTTGACGCTTGAAATAGTCGCCTGCGAGGGACCGTCGCCCAAGCCGTTCGACGTCGCGATCCCCATGCTGCGCGCGACAATCGTGACGCTCTGCGGCGCGCTGGTTTGCTGGTTATAGGTAACCCGCACGTTGTAGGTCCCTGGTGCGATGGTCGAGGGAAGCAGTCCGCCGACCTGCGTCGACAGCGTGTACCAGACCCTCGCCGTGATCGCCGCCCCGCCGGCGGCCGCCGTGAACGAGACGGACGTTCCCGCCAGCGCGTCGGGATAATTCGGACCGGTCGCCGTGGTGAGCGCCGCCGGCCCGAGCCCGCTTCCGTAGATCACCCATACGACTCCGGGCGCGAGCTTTTGCTGATCGCCGCTGGTATTCAGGATGCGTCCGGGTGTAATCGCCGGCTGCGCAAAGATCGCGCCCGCGCTGAGCAGAAGGAGAACAGATTTCGTCATTGTCCGATCACGATTTTCATGCCCTGGCCGTCGCTGATCCCGTCGACCACCAGCTCAATCGTCTGGTCGCCCGCGGGAACGTTCGGGACAGTCACGTTAAATTGATATAGCCCGATTGTACCCGCGAGCATCGCGCCGAAAGGAACCACCGCGGGCACACCGCCGATCTTGATCTGATAATCGAGCGCCAGGTTCGAGTTTTGCGCCGCCGCGACACCCGCCTGCGTCGGCGGATTCGTGGGACCGCAGCCGAGCGCGAACAGCACGATCGTATCGCCCGGCTTGGCCGCCACAAATTGCAGACCCGAGACCATGTTCGGCGACCCGATGAACTTGCTGAAGTCGCCGTTATAGGCGACCACGTACTGCGTTCCGTTCACCAGGAACTGTGGAATCAGTTCGAGCGCAGGGGAAAGACGAGTCCGCGTCGCCGTGCCGACGTTGCTCAGTCCCAGCGAATTTTTCACCTGGATCAACACCGGGCCGAGCGCCGTATCGTCGGGCGTATTGATGTTGATCTGCGTCGGGCTGATGTAGTAAACGAACGCCGGCTTGCCGTTGACGGTCACGCTGACGCCATCGAGCTGCGTCGGCGCATTGGGACCGTTGAAATCGGCGTCACCCCACGTCCGCTGCGTGTTCGAAAGATTGGTGCCCTTGATCGCGTAATAGGTGTTCGAGCTGAAACCGGACTTGCCTCCGAACGCCGCCTCCCCGACGCCCGGCTGAAGATTGGGCAGCGGCGGCGGCGAAATCTGGCGGATCTTGTGATTCAGCCGATCGGCGAAATACAAGTTTCCCGCGCTGTCGAACGCCTGCCCGGTGGGACCGTTCAACTGCGCTTTTACCGCCGGTCCACCG
>JAIQFJ010000473.1 GCA_020073325.1 Terriglobia bacterium
TTCCGTAAACCGCGACCCAAGGGAGCGGCCGGCATTGAGTTTTACGCACGCCCAGACGGCCAAGGCTCCTATGCCGTGCAATAGCCGATGGGTTAACATTGGAGCCGCGCCCGTCAGGGTGGGGCATTTCACAGCATGGCGATGCTGAGAAGACTCACGATCGTGCTCGCGCTCGCGGCTGCGTCCGCGCTGGGCGCACCGCATCGGCTGCGCGTCTACCCCAATGTTTCGCTGCGCGCCTTCGCGATGGCGCAGGGACCCGACGGCTTCCTGTGGCTGGCCGCCTCCGACGGGTTGTACCGCTTCGACGGATTCCATTACCACAAGATCGCGGCCTTCCCGATGCTCTCGGCGCGATTTCTGGCATTCACCGGGGACGGGTCGCTGTGGGCCGGCGATTTTCAAGGCCTGGTCCGCATCCACGACGGGCGCGTCGAAAAAATTCTGACCCAGGCCGTCAACGGGGTGACGGCCGCCCGCGACCACGTTTTCGCGCTGGCAAGCGGGACGGCCGCCGGGATCGGCCTCGACAATGCCGTCCGGTGGATGGGTTATCGCACACGCAGCCAGTGGAACGTCGATCCAAGCGGCCGGTTGTGGAGTGTCTGCATGAATCCGGTCGAAGTGTGCTGGATCGATCCGAAAGATCCGGCGACCCGCCACCACGCCGCGGACGTCGGCAATTTCTATGAGGCGATTCCCGACGCAGAGGGCCGCCTCTGGGTGGCCGACGCGGAGCATGCCGCGCTCTATGAGAACGGCAACGCGCGGGTGCAGTTCGAGCGGCTGGCGACGGCGGAAGGAAATCGTGCCCCTCCGCTGCTGGCCGGACGAAACGGGCGCGTCTGGTTTCTGGGCGAGGCGCCGCGGGAGCTTGCCTCCGGCCTGGAATTTCGCGACCGCGCGGATCACCATCGATTCGCGCCGTTCTCAGGCGTCGAGGATTCGGCGAATCATCTGTGGATTGGCTCGTCGGGCCAAGGCTTAGTCGAGTGGATCCCCGACGAACATTGGGAACGCTGGTTCCCGGAAGATTTTTCGCGCGAGCCGGCGGTCGAGGTGTTTCGCGACCGTCAGGGCGCGGCCTTCGCGGCGACGCACAAACACCTTTACCGGAAGGACGGCGACGGATGGAAGCGCCTGACTCGCGAAGAGCGCCGTTACGACTCGGTGGTTCCGCTGGATGAAGGAGGATTCCTCGCGTCGATTCGCGGATTCGGCGTCGCGGTGCTCGCGCCCGATGGAAAAATTCTGGAGCGGCTGCCCGATCCTTATCCCGGACGGAATCAATACCGCGAGATCCGCCGCGACAAGAGAGGACGGTACTGGGTGGGGGCGAAGGAAGGATTGCTGCGCATCGAGGGGCAGCGCGGGTCACTGCATTTCGCGAAGGAATGGCTGCCGGACATGCAGGAATCGCAGTCGCAGCAGGCGGTGGATCTGGAGACGGGAACGGACGGACGATTGTGGGTCGGCTACGACGCCGGCGTCGCGTGGCTCGACGATGACGACCACTGGCACCGCATCGCGACGGCGCGTCCGGTGACTTCGGTTCGATCGATCGCCGTGGATCGCGATGAAATCTGGGTGGCGTACCGCGTGTCCGGGAAGTTTTCGCGGCTGGTGCGCAACGGCGAACGTTGGGACGTGCAGGATTTTTCGTTTCTCCCTCGCGATACGTATTTCGTCAAGCGCGATTCGCGCGGCTGGATCTGGCGCGGCACTCCCGACGGCGTCTATATATCGGACGGACGGCATTTCGAAGAACAGGACTGGCTGCATCTTCACATGGGCAACGGCCTCGCCGCGAATGAACTGGATCAGTACGGATTTACGGAAGACGCGGACCGATCGGTCTGGATCGCGGGCGAGGAGGGCGTCACGCATCTGATGCCGGACGCGTCGTGGTTCGCCGCGCCGAAGGACGTTCCGCGCGTCACCGACGTCGAAGCGGACGGCCAGGATTTTCTCTATCCTGCGGCCATTCCCTCCGAACTGCCAAACAATCTGAAGACTCTGCGGATCGACGTGGGGACGCTCAGCGCGTCGCGATTCCGCGATATTCCGCTCGCCTGGCGTTTGCGGCCGTCGAAAGAGTGGCACGCGTCGGCCGACGGGACCATCGAACTGCGCAATCTGCCGCGCGGCGAGTATTCGCTCGAAGTCGCTTATACGGGCGGCGAAGCGATGGCGGTTTACTCGTTCCGCGTCGGGCCGGCTTTGCGCTGGATCTCGTGGTTGTGGTTGTTCGTGCCGGCGGGCGTGGTGGCTCCCCTCGCGCTGCGGCGATCGGCGCTGGCGAAGGCCCGGTTTCGGCTGGAAAAATCCATGTTCCTGCTGCGCCGCCGGTTCGACCGGTCGCCGGCGGATTCGGTGCCGAACGATTATACCGGCGATCTGCTGAACGGGCGTTATCGCGTGGAGCGCGTCGTCTCGCGCGGAGGATTTTCGATGGTGTACGAAGCCGCCGATCTCCGCGCGCCCGGGACGCGCGTCGCGGTGAAGGTCCTGAGCCGCACCGAACAGGACGGCTGGATGCGCGACCGCTTCGCGCACGAAGTTTCGGCGCTGCGTTCGATCGATCATCCGGGGGTGGTGCGGATTCTCGATTCGTGGATCAGCCCGGCGGGCGAGCCGTGTCTCGTCATGCCGTTCTTAGAAGGCGAGACGTTGCGGCGCGCCCTGCCGCGTTTCGATCGAAGGCACGCGGGGGAGTGGATCCGGAGAATCGGCAGCGCGCTCGGCGAAGTGCACTCGCGCGGGATCGTGCATCGCGATTTGAAGCCCGAAAATATCATCATGCTGGACGATCAGCCGGTGATCGTCGATTTCGGCAGCGCGGCCATGCGCACCGCGGAAAATGAATTGGCCGAGACGACGCTGATCGCCGGATCGTTCCACTATCTGGCGCCGGAGCGGTTGACGGGCCGCTATTCGCCGGCGACCGATGTGTACTCGTTCGCCGTGATTATTCTGGAGTTGCTCACCGGGAAGCGGCTGGCGGATCTGATTACGTCTTTTTCCGAGCCCGGGTTTGTCCAGGAGTTGTCGGATCTGGCTGGCGCGGATGCGGCTTCGGAACTCGCTCCGGCATTCGATCCGGAGCCGAGGCGAAGACCGGCGGCGGTGGAAGAATGGTCGCAACGGGTGGCGTCGGCGATCGAATCGTAAGATGTCCCGGCGATTTCGAGAGCGGCGCTCTCGTGGCGCTGTGGTCCGATCCCGCGGAACTGGCGGCGGCGCAAACACCGCCCGCGACCGTGGAGCCAGGTGTTCAGGCGGCCGCCAGCGCGTCCGCTCGCAGCACCGTCCTGCACTGCAACTCCATCGCTGGGCACCGAACCGCGAACGGGAGTGAGCGGGCCCGATCGCTTTCGAAATTGCCGGGACGGCTTACGAGCGTGCTCTAAACGAAACGGCCGAGCTGGTTCGCCATCCATTGCAGGCCGAAATCGCAATCGGCGCGGACGCGCCACAGTTCGCGATTCTGCATGCGGCTCATTTCGAGATTCGTCATCCCCTCGACCGACCTGAGCCACACCGTTTCCGCCACTTTGGGGTCCAGCGCGCGCAGTTTCTCAAAGACCATTTTTACGGCCAGCGTCGCCTCGCCGTTGCGGTCCGAGGCGGAGAGAAGCTCGGCTACGTGTTCCAGCGAAACGCGTCTTGCCGGCCGCCGCGAGCGTGAGTGATCGATCAGGACCTGCCGCATCGCCCGCGCCGACACACGGAAGAAATGGTCCTCGTCCAGGATGCGCGACTCCATGCGCAGGAGTTTCAGGAAAAGCTCGCTGACCAGGGCGGTGGGCTGCAGCGTATGTCCGGCTCGTTCGCGGCGAAGCAGCGCGCTGGCGATCCGGCGGAGGCGCTGAAACGCCAGACCGTAGATGGCATCCCGCGCGAGGTCGTCCCCCGAGCGGGCACGTTCCAGGATGTACGCGAACGCCTCAGCCACGGAAGGCGAGTATAGCAAATCCCTTCGATCTTGTTGAAGGCGCGGTCGAAAGCGCATCGGGGAGGGACGCTGTGTCCCGCCGCCAGTTTTTTTCGCACTTTTTTCCCGCTCCATCGCATGTAGCGGCATTGGGGTATTGCGTCGCCTGAGGAGGCCTGAAATGCGTCTTTCGATCCGTGTCGCTCTGGGATGTGCGCTGGCGCTGCCGGCCTGGCCGCAGAACATTCTCTCCGTCGCGGGGAACTCGAGCTGGAACGACGTTTTCAACGTCGCGCTGGATTCGGCAGGGAATATTTACGCGCCCGACTACGGAGGTCACGTGGTCTACAAAGTCGACAAGCTCGGCACGACCACCGTGATCGCGGGGACGAAAGGCGTGGCCGGATACGCCGGCGATGGCGCGCTGGCGACGGCGGCCAAGCTCAACGAGCCTTCCTCGGTGGCGGTCGCGCCAGATGGGACCGTCTACATCGCCGAATACGGCGGCGCGCGGATTCGCAAAGTGGCCACCAACGGCATCATCACGACGTTCGCGGGTACCGGGGCCAACGGCTTCACCGGCGACGGCGGACCGGCCAGCGCAGCCAAGATTTATGCGCCGCTCAGCATGGTGATGGATCCACAGGGGAATATTTTCTTTACCGACCTGGGCAATTATCGGATCCGCAAAATTACGCCGGCCGGCGTGATCACGACGGTCGCCGGCACGGGACGCTGTCCCATCGCGTCGGGCGACGGCGGTCTCGCGACGGCTACGGATTCGTGCCCCGGCTGGATGGCGCTGGGGCCCGACGGCAGCATTTATTTCACCGATAACGGCGATCTGCGATTCTTCGGGTACCCGCGTGTGCGCAAGGTGGCGACGAACGGAATCATGACG
>JAIQFJ010000474.1 GCA_020073325.1 Terriglobia bacterium
CCCACATCTCGACCGGCGGCGGCGCGTCCCTGGAATTTCTCGCCGGAATCGAGCTACCCGGCGTCGCGGCGCTGAACCGCTAAGGGGGAAGCGGGTTGACCCTCGCGGTCGCGGCTGGTTACTTCACCGCCATGGTCAAACCTGCCTGGCTCGCCACGCCGCCGACCGTCACCACCACCGCGACCGCCGGCCCCGCCTTCACCGTCGACGGGACGGTCACATTGAGCTGGATCAATCCCGGAATCGATCCCGGCGGAGCCTGCGCGCCAAGCACTGTCGCGCCGGCGCCTCCGATCGTCACCGTGGGGCTCTGCGCTGGCAGCACCGCCGGCGACGCGGGAATCAATTGGTTCGATACGCCCGACGTCGTCAGTCCCGCGCCCGTCATATAGAGGACCACCGTCGATCCCTTGGCCGCCGCGTTGGACGATCCGTTGATCGAAAAATTGCCGGTGGCCGCATCGAAGTTGAGAATCGCGCCCTGTCCCTGCCCCGACGACGCCAGCGAAAACACGCCCGGATCCGCGGTCGCCACGGCCGTCGTGAACGCTTGCGACGATAATCCCGCATACGTCACCACGATTTGCGCCGACGTTCCGCTGATCGAGTAAGGGACGATCGCGCCGATGGTCGTGCCGCTGGTATAAAGCACCGGCGACGGCGTTCCATTGATCGTCACCGACGTCGACGCGAGTGTGGCGGGAATCGGCGGCGCGCTCGGATCGAAAATCGTGAGCGACAGCGGCCCGAGCCCCACGCCGAAAATCGAAATCACGTCTCCGGGCGCCAGCGTTCCCTGCTGATAGCTCGCCGAATTCACCACGGCCGTGATCTGCGGATTCGGCCCGTACACCTGGAACGGCACTTCGTTCGACGTGCCGCCGCCCGGCGCGGGAGTCGTCACCGCCAGCCGCAGGACTCCCGGCTGTACCAGGTTCGTCGCGGGAAGCGTCACCAACGCGGCGCTGTCGCTGACGATCGTCGCCGCCACCGGTCCCGCTGATCCGTCCGTCGTCGGGCCGCCCGCCAGTATCCCGGCGGCACTCAGCGTCATTCCCGAGGGAAGACTTGTCGCCGACCATGTATAAGGTCCGCCCGTGCCGCCCGCGGCGGTCAGCGTGACCGGTCCGAACGACGAGCCCACCGTGCCGACCGGCAGCGGCGCCGCGTTCACCGTAATCCGCAGCGTGCTCGCGCCCGACGGATCGATCGTCAATTCGAGCTGCTCGAAGGCTCTTAAAGCAGGCGTAGAGCTGTCGATCACCTGAATCGTCGCGAGAAATGTTCCCGGAATTGTCGGCGTTCCCGCAATGGCGCCGCTCGACACGGCAAGTCCCGTGGGCAGGACGCCGCTTACCAATTCGTACGTGTAGGGCCCGGTTCCGCCCGCCGCGGCAAGCGTCGCCGAATAGGCCGCATTCACCGTTCCCGATGGCAATGGCGAACTGACCCCCAGCCGCAGCGCAGTCGAGGTCGACGCATAGGCTGGCATCAGGAACGTCCGGCTCGTGGTGTTGGTTCCATCCGTCACCGTGATCGTCGACGCCGGCGTGAACCCCGTGATCGCCACCGTGGAACTGGCAAAGAACGCGCTTCCGGCGACCGTCGCCGTCGTCTGCGGCGACGCCTGGATCACGCCCGCCGGCCATGTCGAGGTCGCCGTCGGCACCGCGGCATTCACGGTCAGCGTCACCGTCATGCTGACCGCCTTGTTGGTCGCCGCCGGGGCGCTGATCTTGATGGTTCCTGTATAGACCTTGGGCGCGAGGCCCGTCGGATCCACCGTGACCGTCACGGTGTTCAGCAGCCCGATGACGGAAATATTTCCGCTCGGCGTCACCTTCAGCCACGTCGCGCCCGACACGCTGAGAGCCGCCGAAACCGCCGCGCCGCTGCTCGAAAGAATGAACGCGCTGCTCAGCGACGCACTCGGAATCGGAGATCCAGTCGTGTAAGTGAAATTCAGCGTCGACGGAGTTGCGGAAATCGAAGGCGAGGCGCTCGCCACCGCCAGCGTGACCGTCGCCGCCTGCGTGTACGTCGTCTACCCGGAGGTAGCCGTGATCGTAATCGTCCCGACATAAGTCCCCGCGGCGAGCCCCGTCGGATTGGTCTCCACTTTCAGCGTCGTGGGACTGATGCCCGTCGACTGCGAAACCAGCAGCCACGCGGCATTGAACGGCGATCCCGAAATCGCCACTGAAAAGTTCAGCCCCTTCGGCGTCGTCTGCACCTGCAAGGACTGCGCCGCGGGAAGCGTCGCCGCCCCGATCTGATAATTGATCGTCAGATTCGTCGGGCTCAGCGTGATTCCGCTGGTAGTCTGGGGATACGCGCCCGCACCGGTCGCCAAGGCGAGAAGAAGTCGCAACACAGTTCGCTCCTACCCTCCATATCGCCAGCGGGGGAAGAGGTATGAGCCGCGAATTCTGCACATTTCCGCCCGACCCCTTATTCTGAACGTATGCGACTCCTGGGCGCCGCGCTGGCGTTGTCAATTTGCCTTTATGCCGCCAAGCCGACCGCCAAAATAAAGAAGCCGCCGCTGACGCCCGAACAGCGGGCCGCGCAGTCGCTGATGAAGTCGATGAGCCTGCACGACCGCGTCGCGCAACTCGTCATCGGCGTCGCCTATGGCGACGTCCCCAGCCGCAAATCGCCCGAGTACGAAAAATATCGGCACTGGGTCCACGACCTGCACATCGGCGGACTGATCATCAACAACCACGTGCGCAATGGACTGGTCCAGAACGCCGAGCCGCACGCCTTCGCGCTGTTCCTGAATCAGATGCAGAAGCAGGCCAAGACCCCGCTGATCGTCGGCGGCGACTTCGAGCGCGGCGCTGCGATGCGCGTTTCCGCCGGCGCGAAATTTCCGCAGAACATGGCTTACGGAGCCGCCGGCGACCTCGACGCATCGCGCTATGAAGGATTGCAGACCGCGCGCGAGGCTCGCGCGCTCGGCGTGCACTGGATTTTCGCGCCCGTCGCCGACGTCAACGTGAATCCGGCGAATCCGGTCATCAATATTCGTTCCTACGGCGAAAATCCCGAAGACGTTTCGAAGCACGTCGCCGCATTCATCGAAGGCGCGCATTCCGATCCAGCCAATCGCGTCCTGGTCACCGCGAAACATTTTCCCGGCCATGGCGACACGAATGTCGACAGCCACCTCGGCCTGCCGCGTCTCGAAGTGTCGAAAGAGCGCATGGAGTCGATCGAGCTGAAACCGTTCCAGGCCGCGATCGCCCACGGAGCCGACGCCATCATGACCGCGCACATGTCGGTCCCCGCCATCGAGCCCGACGATATTCCCGCCACCGCTTCGCCGAAAGTCCTCACCGGCCTGCTGCGCAACGAACTCGGTTTCAGAGGACTCATCGTGACCGACGCGCTCGACATGCTGGGCTTCGCGACCCAGTTCAAATCCGGCGAAGGCTCCGTCCGCGCGATCGAAGCCGGAGCCGACGTGCTTCTAATGCCGCCGAATCCCGAAGCCGCGATCAAAGCTGTCGTCGCCGCCGTCGATCATGGACGCATCTCGCGCCAGCGCATCGACGAGAGCGTCATGCGCGTGCTGGAAGCAAAAATCCGTGTCGGCGTCCTCAAGAAAAAACTGGTCGATCTCGACGCCGTCAGCGACGTCCTCGAAGATCCCGAAGCCGACGAGCATGTACAGAAACTTTCCGATCGATCCGTGACTCTGCTGCGCGGAACGCTTCCCCTGCCCGCCCCCGACCGCGCCTGTGTCGCCGTGATGGTCGAACGAAGATTGTCGCAATACGGCCAGCGCCTCGCGACCGAGTTTCACCGCCGCGCCGCCGGGGCTCGCGTGACGTTCGTCGATCCTTCGATGCCGCTTGCCGCGATCAACGATTCGATGGGCGACCTCACCACGTGCTCCTCCGTCGTCGTCGCGATTTTCCTGAGCGGAGCCACGCTCGCGCCGGATCTGGCCGCGTTCGTCGATCATCTGGACGCGCCCGTGCTCGCCGCCGTGGGCGCGCCTTACGTGCTCGCGTCGTTCCCCAAAGCGAGCGCCGCGTTGACTACCTTCTCCACCGTCGTGCCGTCGGAAATTTCCGTCGTCAAGGCGCTCTTCGGCGAAATCCCGATCGGCGGCCATTCTCCGGTCACCGTTCCCGGAATCGCGCAGTACGGCGACGGCATTCAATTGCCCGCGTCAAAACATTAGAATCGAGACATGATAGAGATAACCTGGCTAGGACACGGGACGTACCAGATGCGTCTCAACACGGGCGAAGTGATTCTGGTGGACCCGTGGATCGAAGGCAATCCTTCTTATCCCGCGAATTTCAAAATCGACCGCGTCGACGTGATCCTCATCTCGCACGGGCACTTCGATCACATCCATGACGCGCTGCCGCTGGCCAGGAAATTTTCTCCGCAGATCGTCGCGATCTACGAAACCGCGCGCTGGCTGGAATCGAAGGGCGCGAAAAATACCATCGGCATGAATAAAGGAGGCACCGTCACCGTCGGACCGATTTCGGCCACCATGACGCACGCCATTCATAGCTGCGGAATTCTGGACGGCGATCAGATCATCTACGGCGGCGAAGCGGCGGGTTACGCGGTCCGCCTGCCCGATCGCCGCAACGTCTACTGCGCGGGCGACACCAACGTGTTCACCGACATGCAATTGATCGAGCGCCTGTATCATCCCGAACTCGCCTTCCTCCCCATCGGCGATTTATACAACGGATCGAGTATCCTCTCACCCCGGTATTCTGCTTCGTTATTGAGCCAACCGAACCGATGTTTATAAAATAACAAATATATTTTTCTGAGAACCCGGTCCATCTGATCA
>JAIQFJ010000039.1 GCA_020073325.1 Terriglobia bacterium
GAAGAAGATTACCGGATCGCCGTCGAGCGACTGAAACGGAACGAGCCTACGATTCCGCTGGAAGAAGTGAAGCGCAGGCTTGGCCTGGACGATTGACTTCACTGACAAGGCAGTGACCGAGCTGGAGTGGACCGATCACTCCGTCCGTCGGCGCAT
Organism: Terriglobia bacterium; assembly: GCA_020073325.1. Taxonomy (GTDB): domain Bacteria; phylum Acidobacteriota; class Terriglobia; order Bryobacterales; family Bryobacteraceae; genus Palsa-187. The sequence continues at coordinate 157 of JAIQFJ010000039.1, forward strand.
CATCTCGTTTCTCGAAGAACGGGTTGCGCCCCTGGACGACCCTCGCCAGATTGGAAAGGCCCTCCGCTACGATCTTGCAAACCTCTGGAGTTACCGTGTCGGAGATTACCCAATCCTGTGCGACATCCGCGAGACCGTCCTCACGGTTCTCGTCGTCCGCGTCGGCCATCGCAAAGATGTTTACGAGAATTAGCGACCCTACTTCTTGAGTTTCCGCCCGAAAAACTCATCCCCCGCCTTCATCGCCTTCACCCAGTGCTCCCACAGCAGAAAATCGTGGATCTCGTCCGGGAAAATCAGTTCTTCGAATTCCGTCCCTTGCGCGCGCAGCGCTTCGGCGAGCTTTACCGTCTGGCTGAAATCCACGTTGCGATCGTCGTCGCCATGGATCAGCAGCACCGGGGACTTCCACGTCTTGATTGCCGCCATCGGGGACGATTCGAACGCCACCCGCATCTGCTCGCGCTGCTTTTCGGGATCGAGATTCGGATTCGCGACGCTGCCTCCGCGCGCGCTCCAGTCGTGCACGCCGTGCAGATCGACGCCCGCGGCGAACAAATCACTCGATCGCGAGAGCGCCATCGCGGTCAGGTACCCACCGTAGGATCCGCCCCACACGCCGATCCGCGCCGGATCGACCTCGGCGCGCGACTTCATGTACAGGCCCGCGCCCATCACGTCGTTATATTCGCTGGCTCCCGTCGCGCCGTAGTTGATCGCTTCACGGAAATTCAGGCCGTAGCCGATGCCGCTGCGATAATTCACGCTCAGAACGACATATCCCTTGCTGGCGAGATATTGATTCATCGCGTAGTCGTTCGAGTAGTAATACATGTAGTGGAACCCGAGCAGCATCTGCCGCCGCGATCCGCCGTGGAAGAAAATAATCGCGGGACGCTTTTCGCCGCTGGTCATCCTGGGCACGAAAAGCTGGCCGTGGATCATCATTCCGTCGGAGGCGGGGAAAATCACCTGATGCGGAACCACCATGTCGTGGGACGGAAAATCCGCCGGAATGGAATCCGGCGCCAGGTCCTTCGGAGCGCCGCTGGCAAGCTTCACCACCGCGCGTCCAATCTCATTCGGGCTCGACCGGAAATAGGCGACCGCGCCGTTGCCGGCGTCCTGCGGCTCCCATTCGATTCCCTGGCCCAGCGATCCGAGCACGGGCGCCGCAGTTCCGCCCGCGACCGCGACACGCCAGATGTGGCGGCGATCGATGTCGTCCTGATTCGATGAGAACAGGAGATTCTTGCGGTCCTCGGTCAACGACACATGTTCGATCTCGAAGTTGTCGCCGGGCGTGAGCAGCTTGGCCGGACCGCCTTCGGCGGAAACCGCGTAGAGCCGCAAATATCCCGATTTTTCCCATGCGAACGCGAGCCGGTCGCCATCGGCCCATAGCAACTGATCCTCGGCGACCATCGCGTGATGCACGCTGCCGGGGCCTTTATCGGCGTGCCACACTTCCCTGCCCTGACCGGTGGCGACATCGGCGATGCGGATGGACCAGGGTGTCAGCGCTTCACGGCGCGGACCGGCGCCGCCAGCCAAAGTGACGCTCGCCGTGCGGATGAACGCGATGCGGCGGCCGTCGACGCTCCACACGGGGCTCGAATCGCGATCGGTGGAGGGATCGAGATATTTCACGGACCTGTCGCCGGGATGATAGACGCCGACGAAGGAATGATCGCCGCGCGCGTTCACAAAAGCGAGTTGGGATCCATCGGGCGACCAGCGCAGGCTGGACGAGATACCTTTCGTGTGGGCCACTTCCGCCGGCTTATCGCCATTGATGTTCGTCATCCACACCTGCGTCGCGCGCACGAAGGCGACTTTTCCGTCTTTCGAAACGGCGGGTGAATGGCCCTCGGCTAATTTCTTCGGCGCGCCGCCTTCAAACGGCACGATCCAGATGGATTGATCCGGCATCTGCGCCCAGCTTCGCGGATTCGGCGCGACCTGACCGATCTGTTCCAGATTGCCGCCGCGGACATAGATGATTGATTTGCCGTCGGCGGTCCACTCGATCATGCCGACATCCTGGCCGTCGTCTTCCTTATAGGAAGTGAGCCGGTGGCCCTTATAATCGGGCGCCCCTGCGACCCACAGGTTGCGCGCGCCGCGCTCGTTGAGGATCCAGACCACTTTTCCGCCACCCGGCGCCGCGTGCATTTCGGAGGCGAAGGGGGCTCCCAAATATTGATCGATCGTGGCAGCGCCACAAAAGACCGACGCAAAAGCAAGAACAACCAGAATCCGCATGTCGCGATTGTATCTCAGCGGCGTGCGGTCTACGTCACTGTTTCAGGCTCTTCAGGCCAACGCGCGCGAGTTGCCGATCAGTCTCATTAAAGAGATCGTCCCACGCTCCACTTAAAACGAGATGTTCGACCGTAAGGTGTGGGTAGTTGCTGAGTCGGCCGGGACCAATTGTCGGTTGGCCGAGAACGTCACGCACTGCTCGCACTCCGCCCTTGTAATTCTTATAGCGGGGAACGATCGTCTGAAGGAAGCGTGTTGCATAATATCTCCAGCTATAGCCGGGCGAAATGGGCAGTTCCGTCCAACGTCGGTACAAGACTAACAAGGCGGCTTCCAACGCGCGCTCCCGACCTCGATCTGGCACGGCGAGATTCTATCAGGGTTCCACGCTGCAAAATCGTCGCCAAGACCACCTGAGTCCAGAATCGGAAAGCCCCGCCAGTGATGGCGGGGGCTCGACCCCGTAGTATACTTCCCCAAATGCGCACGATCGCCTTTCTGTCGTTGATCGCCTCAGCCGCGTTCGCTGCCGACCCCGACGGGGCCGCTCTCTATAAACAGCACTGCGCGATCTGTCATGAGAATTCGGGTGCCACACGCGCGCCTGCTCCGGCGGCGCTCAGGTTGATGTCGCCGGAAAACGTCGTGAAGGCGCTCGAATCAGGCGTCATGAAGGATCAAGGCGCTGCGCTGAGTGCAGGCGACAAAGAAAACGTTGCCGAATTTCTAACCGGCAAGATGATCGGTGCGCAGCAGGCCGCAACGGTCGGCATGTGCTCTGACGTGAACGCGTTTTCGCCCACAGGGAAGAACTGGAATGGCTGGGGAGCCGACCTCGCCAACACGCGCTTCCAACCGGCTGAAACTGCCGGACTGACCGCAGATCAAGTGTCGAAGCTCAAGCTGAAGTGGGTCTTCGCGTTTCCGAATACGTTCCTCGCGAACGGCTCGCCGACCGTCGTCGGAGGACGCATCTTCGTCGCCAGCGCGAATCGCAAGATTTATTCGCTCGACGCGAAGTCAGGGTGCCAATACTGGGCCTTCGAAGCGGAGGCGGGAGTCCGTACGGCGATCACGGTCGCCCAGGTGGATCACCGGCAGGTCGCGATGTTCGGCGATCAGCGCGCGACGGCTTACTCGGTCGATGCGTCAACGGGGGAACTGATCTGGAAAATCAAGGTGGACGATCATCCGCGCTCGAAGATCGTCGGAGCGCCGGCGTATCTCAACGGCAAGCTGTACGTGCCGATCACGGCGGGCGAGGAAACGTCGCCGATCAATCCGAAGTACGAATGTTGCACGGGCCGCGGCGCGCTGGCGGCGCTCGATGCGGCCACCGGCAAGACGATCTGGAAGTCGTTCACGGTGACCGAAACTCCGCATCCGACCGGCGAAACCAAAAGCGGCACGCGAACCTGGGGACCTTCCGGCGCGAGCATCTGGTCGGCGCCGACGATCGACACCGAGCGGAAAATCATCTACGTCGCGACGGGCGACAATTTTTCGGAGCCTGCAACGAAGACCAGCGACGCGGTGATCGCCTACTCGATGGAGACGGGCAAGATGTTGTGGGCCACGCAGTTCACCGAAAACGACGCGTACAATTCGGCCTGTCATCTCGCATCGCGCGAGAATTGTCCGCCGACCGACGGGCCAGACTTCGACCTGGGAGCCTCGCCCATTCTGGTGAAGCTCGCAAACGGGAAGCGCGTGCTGCTGGTGAGCCAGAAATCGGGGGTCGCGCACGGGCTGGATGCGGACAGCGGCAAGGTGATGTGGGAACATCGCGTGGGACGAGGCGGAACGCTGGGCGGGATTCAGTGGGGGTCGGCATCGGACGGCAAGAATATGTACGTCGCCAATTCCGACATTTCGTGGACGAAGGGCGAGAAGGAATTTTCACGCGACGCGCGCGGCAATCTGGAGCGGCGCACGGTGGATCCGAAAACGGGCGGCGGACTTTTTGCGATCGATGCGGCGACGGGCAAACGCGTGTGGGCGGCGGCTCCCGCGGTGTGCGGCGAACAGCCGATGTGCAGTCCCGCGCAGTCGGCCGCCGTCACGGCGATTCCGGGCGTGATTTTTTCGGGCGGAGTCGACGGCCACATGCGAGCCTATTCCTCGCGCGACGGCAAAGTGATCTGGGATTTCGACACCGCGCGTGAATTCGAGACCGTGAATGGGTTGAAGGCGAGCGGCGGCGCGATCGACGGTCCTGGTCCGACGGTCGCGGGCGGGATGGTGTATGTCCCCTCGGGCTATGGGATCTGGGGCGGCAAAGCGGGCAATGTTCTGCTCGCCTTTGGAGAATAAATGGCGAAGCATTCTTTTGTGTGCTTTTTGGTGTTCGCAGGGGCACTTTTAGGGCAAATTAACGCCGATTTAGTCGAACAACGGCGCGCCGATCTGGAGAAGCAATCCAAGGACCCGGTCTTCAAGCGCGACGGCGGGACGCAGCCGCAGGACTGGAATTACCAGCTTCCGGCCGGCGTCGCGACGCATCAAGTCACTTTCTATGCCGGAGGCGGAACGCCGCTCTACGGGAAGATGTTTTTCCCGCGCGATTTTTCGGCGAGCGGAAAAACTCCGGGGATCGTGGTCGGGCATGGCATCAACGCGCTCTCGATCGGCATTGAAAAATATGCGGCACGATTTGCGGAGCGCGGATTCGTCGCCATGGCGATCGACTACGAATCGTACGGCTTCAGCGGCAGCGAGGTGTCGCTGCTGGAACGGGACACGACGACCGACCGCAGGCCGGTCTGGGAACTCACCGCGCGCGTCCAGCTCAAGCGGACCGACCTCAACAACTTTAAGGAGGTCGAAGATTACCGCGCCGCGGTTTCGTTTCTGCAAGGCGAGCCGGGAATCGATCCGAACCGCATCGGTATCTGGGGCTCGAGCAACGCGGGCAGCGTGGTGATCGCCGTCGCCGGGCGCGATCCGCGCATCAAGGCCGTGGTCTCGCAGATCGCCGGAACCGGAGCCGCGCCTGCTTCCGCGCCCGTCGCGATCTCGAAAAATTTCGAAGACGATATGATCAAGCGCGCGCGCACCGGGCAAGGGGCCGAAGTCGACGGAGGATTTTCTTTCCGCAGCAAGATCGACATGTTCAGCAACCAGCGCGATCGCGAGGTGCGGCCGGGGTCGACTGTCGACCGGATTCAGGAATCGACGAAGATTCTTTCGATTCTCGCCGAGAAGGACGAACTGGGGAATCCGATCGCCGGCGCAAACGCGGCAGCGAAGGCGTTTAAAGGGACCTGGCAGGTGGTGATTCTGCCGTACATGACCCATTTCCAGATGTATTCCGGAGCGGCGTTCGAAATCGATTCGACGCTGGCCGGGGATTGGTTCGCCAAATATTTATGAACGATCCCACGAAGTCACGTGTCCGGCCGAGCGGTGAGTGGCAAGGAGCGGGTGTTCGGGCAAGGTCAGGACCCGCTCGTTGGCACTCGCGGCTCTGCGTGGTGGCGTTGGTGTTTTGTGGTCAGGTATTCGGGCAGAGCGCGAAAGATGTCCGCTTCTACAGCGAGAACGTGCAGTGTTACGCGAAGCTGTTTTTGCCCGCGGGATTTTCGACGGACACGAAAGCAGCCGCCGTAGTGCTCGCTCCCGGCTGGGGACAAACGGAAGCGACTGTCGAGAAAGACGCGGCGCAGATTGCAGCCAAGGGGATGGTCGCCATGGCGATCGATTATCGCGGCTGGGGGCGCAGCGGCGGCTATGTCTACCTGGCCGAAGACGTGCGCTATGACGATCGCCTGCGATTTTCGCAGCACACGGCGAAGGTGCGGATCCGCCGCAAGCGCCTGATCCCGGACGAACAGATCGACGATATTCGCAACGCGATTTCGTATCTTCAAGGCGAGCCGGGCGTGGATCGCGCGCGGATCGGGGTGTGGGGGAAGGACATGGCGGGCGGACACGCGATGGTGGTGGCGGGAATCGATCCTCGGGTGAAAGCGGTGGTGGCGGTGGCGGCGAAGATCGAAGGGAAGGATACGCCGCGGCAGTTGGCGAAGGATCCGCTACAGGCGACACGCGTGAAACTCGCGCGGGCCGATGCGGCAGCGGCGTCGACGATGGCGGCGGACGAAACGAAAATCGCGCTGGCGGAATATCATCCGTACTGGTTTGTGTCGCAGATTCCAGCGACGACCGCGGTGCTGTTTGCCGGAGGCAGCAGCGATTCCGAAGCCGCGGCGAAGATTCTGAAAGGACCGGTGCAAATGTCGGGAGAGGCAGCCGAATGGTTCGCGAGGTATCTGCAATGAGGCGCTGGGCCGTTCCCTTTGGTCGCGGTTCGTTGTTGCTGATCGGGGCTTTGCTGCACGCTCAGGATGGCGCTGCGATCTTTCAGCGCGAATGCGCGGCGTGCCACAACGGGGCCGCCGATTCGCGCGCGCCGAGCCGCGAGGTTCTGGCGCAGAGGTCGCCCGAAGGAATCCTGCAGGCCCTCAGTGCCGGAACCATGCGTCCCCAGGGAGCGCATCTGAGCGGCAACGAACGGCGCGCCGTCGCGGAATTTCTCAGCGGCAAAAAGATCAGCGGCGATGTGACCGGAGCGTCCACGGGGCGATGCGAAACACAGCGACCGTTCAGCGCAACACCGCCGCTTTGGTCGAACTGGGGAGCCTCGCTTACGAACACGCGATTCCAGCCGGCCGATCAGGCCGGGCTCACCGCTGCGCAGGTCCCGCATCTCGTCTTGAAATGGGCCCTCGGATTTCCGGACGCGACGTCGGCGTGGTCGCAACCCACCGTCGCAGGCGGGCGGCTGTTCGTCGGCAGCCACAACGGGACCGTTTTTTCTCTCGACGCGAAGACCGGATGTATTTATTGGACCTATAGCGCGAAGGGCGCGGTGCGCAGTTCCGTCGTCGTCTCGGGGAACGCAGTCTACTTCGGCGACAATAGCGCGACGGCGTACGCGCTGGATGCCGCGACAGGAAAAGAATTGTGGTCGCGCAAAGTGGAAGAGCATCCGTATGCGCGCATCTCCGGATCGCCGGCTGTTTACGAGGGCCGCGTGTATGTCGGCGTCGCGTCGTTTGAGGAAACGGTCGGGTCCAATCCCAATTACGAATGCTGCACGTTTCGCGGGACGCTCAATGCGCTCGATGCGAAGACGGGGGCCGTCGTCTGGCGGACCTATCTGGTCCCGCAGCCGAAACCCGCCGGCAAGAGCGCGACGGGAAAAACCTTGTGGGGACCTTCGGGAGCGGGCATCTGGTCCGCCCCGACCATCGACGTCAAGCGTGGCCTGATTTATGCGGGAACGGGCAACACATACACGGCACCGCAGCTCGACACCAGCGACGCGATCGTCGCCTTCGATCTGAAGACCGGAAAAATCAAGTGGACCAAACAGGCGACTCCGAAGGATGTCTTCATCAGCGGGTGCCGCGCGGGCTCGAAGAATCCGATTTGCCCCGAAGAAGTCGGGCCCGATTTCGATTTCGGGCAGCCGCCGATTCTCACGAAGCTCGCGGACGGAAAAGACGTGCTGATCGTCGGGCAGAAATCGGGAGTCGGCTACGCGCTCGATCCCGACAAGGAAGGCGCCGTGATGTGGCAGTATCGCGCGGGCGAAGGCAGCGCGCTGGGCGGCCTGGAGTGGGGCTCGGCGGTCGACGGAGAAAACGCGTATTTTCCGGTGTCGGACATCATCAGGCCGAAGCCGGGCGGGCTGCATGCGGTGAATCTCGCGACGGGAAAGCGCGTCTGGTATGCCGAGCCTCCGCCGCCGAAATGCGGGACGGGCCGCGGATGCAACGCCGCGCAAACGGCCGCGATCACGGTGATTCCCGGCGTGATTTTCTCCGGCTCGAACGACGGCGCGATTCGAGCTTACTCAACCAAGGACGGCTCGATCCTCTGGGAGTACGACACGAATCGCGAGTTCACCACGCTGAACGGAGTCCCGAGTAAATCCGCCCTCTGGCGTACAATGTGATCCATGCGCAAATTCACTCTGGCGGCCGCTCTTACCCTGGTCGCCTGTCTCGCCTCCGCTCAGGATAAGAACCCGCGATTCGGCCGGTGGAAGCTGAAGTCCGAAGCTCCCGCTCCTCAGAGCAACGTCATGACCTACGAGCCGTACGGCAAGGACGGCATGAAGATCATCATCGATCAGGTCAACAAGGACGGCGTCAAGTCGCAATGGTGGTACACCACGCATTTCGACGGCAAAGACGAAAAACTCACGGGCAATCCGGGAACCGATACGGGCTCGGTGAAGGTCATCTCGCCGACCACGAACGAGATCGTTTATAAGAAGGACGGAAAAATTACGCAAGTGCTTTCGAACGTGCTCGCCCCCGATGGCGACACGATCGGCGTGATGTACATTCGCGTCGGACCCGATGGGAAGACGCGAGCCATCACCGTCGCGACCTACGAACGGATCAAGTGACGCCGCTTCCGGCTGCCCTGCACGGCGCGCGGCTGCTGAGCACGCCCGCCTACAACAAGGGCACGGCTTTCACGATCGAGGAGCGTTTCCGATTCGGCCTGCACGGCCTGTTGCCTCCTTACGTCGAAACACTGGAGGAGCAGGTGGCGCGGGCGTACACGGCGTACCTCGCCTATGAAAAGCCGCTCAATCGACACATCTATCTGCGCGCGCTGCAGGATAACAACGAGGTTCTGTTCTACCGCCTGCTGCTCGACCATATCGAAGAGATGATGCCGGTGGTCTACACGCCCGTGGTCGCCGAGGCGTGCCGGCATTTCAGCCATATCTATCGGCGTCCGCGCGGCCTGTTCATTTCCTATCCCTTGCGCGACTCGATACCGGAACTACTGCGCAATCGCCCGCATCCTGAGGTCGACGTGATCGTCGTGACCGACGGCGAACGCATTCTGGGCATCGGCGACCAGGGCGTCGGCGGACTGGCGATTCCCATCGGCAAGTTGTCTTTATATGCTCTAATCGGCGGGATCCATCCGATGCGCACTCTGCCGATCGTGCTCGACGCGGGATCGAACAATCAGGAGGCGCGGTCCGATCCGACGTATCTCGGCTGGCATCACCAGCGCATCGCCGGACCGGCGTACGACGAGTTCATCGATCAGTTCGTCAAAGCGGTGCGGCAGGAGCTTCCGCACGCCTGCCTGCAATGGGAGGATTTCGCCACCACGCACGCGCGCACGATTCTCGATCGCTACCGCAATGAGCACCTCAGCTTCAACGACGATATTCAGGGCACCGGGGCGGTCGTGCTGGGGGCGGTCCTCAGCGCGGCGAAAGCCGCCCGCTCGCGCATCCGCGACCAGAAAATCGTATTCCTGGGCGCGGGCTCGGCCAGCATCGGCGTCGCGGATTATTTGCGGGCGGCGATGCGCGACGACGGTCTCACCGAATCCGAAGCGCTCGACCGTTTCTGGATCGTCGATAAAGACGGCCTGCTGCACGATCGCCGGACGGATCTGACGGCCGAACAGCGCGTCTACGCGCGAACCAATGCCGCGAGCATCACGCTGAGCGCGGTGATCCAAAGCATCGACGCGACAGTGCTGATCGGCCTGTCGACGGCGCGCGGCGCGTTTGCGGAATCGATCGTGCGCGAGATGGCTCGCAAGACAGCGCGGCCGATTATTCTGCCGCTGTCGAATCCCACCGAGCGCAGTGAAGCGATTCCCACCGATCTTCTGGCGTGGACCAACGGACGCGCGCTGATCGCCACAGGGTCGCCGTTTGCGGGCATCGCCCAGTGCAACAACGTTTATATTTTTCCCGCGATCGGCCTGGCCTGCGTCGCCGCACGGGCGCGCCGCGTCACCGACGGCATGTTTCTGGCTGCCGCACGCGCGCTGGCCGACAATTCTCCCGGCGATCCGCTGCTGCCCGCGCTGCACGACCTGCGCAGCGTCACCACGAAGCTCGCGTTTGAGATCGCGAAGGAGGCGCAGCGATCGGGAGTCGCCGATCCGATGAGCGACGAAGCGTTAACTCAGGCCATCGCGGCGGCGCAGTGGTTCCCGAATTATCCTGTCTTCTGACTGGTAAACTGAAATCGATGCGAGCGATCGGCCGCTTTATCTTCTGGGACTTTCCGCGCGCCAGTTGGCAGTACGACGTGATGGTCGCGCTGATCCTGGTGTTCATCTTCGCGACGCCACGCGACATTTTTCGCGATCAGCCCAAGCCGCCCAACATCACTATGACGCGCGCCGGTTTCTGGATCGATTCGCAATTGCTGGCCGGCGTCCCCGAAAACGAATTGCTGCCGAAGGCGACGGACCTGGTCAATCGCCGTTACAAGACGCACGCCGCCGTCACCGCCGTCGAGCCGATCTACGACGACTCCGAACAGGAAATCAAAGGCTACATGGCCTTCACCCGCCCGTGAACCGATTCGTCTTTTTTCTAGCAGCCGCCACCGCGTTGCGCGCAGATTCTCTCGAAGAAATTCTGAAGCGGATGGACGCGTCCGCGAAAACGTTTCAGTCGTTCACGGCGAAGCTCAAACAGATCGACTATACCGACGTTCTGCACGAATCGAGCGAGAGCAACGGCGAGATTCGCGTGAAGCGCAACAAGAACGGCATGATCGCGCTGGTTTCTTTCAGCGATCCCGCTCCGAAGACGATGCACTTCGCGGGAAAAACCGCCGAGATCTACTATCCCAAGACCAAGATTGAAGAGATCTACGACGTCGGAAAATATCAGGGCGCCATCGACCGCTGGATCGCGCTCGGCTTCGGCACTTCGGGCGCCGAACTGCGCCGCGACTACGACATCAGGTACGTCGGTCCTCAGACGGTTGGCTCAGCCACCGCCACGCTGCTGGAATTGACGCCGAAATCCGACGAGGTGAAGAAGCTGGCGACGCAGGTGGACCTGTGGATCAAGAACGGCGAATCCTACCCGCTGCAGTTCAAGGCTCTGAAGCCCGGGTCGAAGGATTACCTGATGTTCGTTTACTCCGACGTGAAGATCAACCCGGCGCTTTCAAATTCCGATTTCGAGCTGAAAGTTCCTGCCGACGTTCGCAAAATCCGCCCGGCGAAATAGTTCAGCGAACCGGTTTCTCCGCGCCGGAGTTGCGCAGATACGGTCCGCGACGGCCGCTGGGAAGAATCGTCGCTGTATCGGTGAGGGCCTGGACGAGTTGCTGGGCGGTCAATCCGACTGCTCCCGTCAGATCCGCGCCGCGGAAATCCGCCATGGTGAGTTTCGCGCCGCGAAATTGCGCTCCGGCAAACACCGCGCGCCCGAAATCGCCCCCGCGAATGACCGAGTCGCGAAAATCGGTGTCTTTGAGATTTGCGTAACGGAACTCGCTCTGCACGATTTCGGTGCGCGTGAACTTGGCGCCGGTAAGAATCGCGCCGGTGAAATCGCAATGATCGATCTTCGATCCGGCAAAGCTCACCGCAGGACCGGAGCATCCGGTAAACCGCACATGCTGCAAACGGGTGTGATAGAAGACTGCGGCATCCAGCGTCGCTTCGCTGAAATCCGCGTCGTAAAAACGCGATTGGTGAAACGTCACGCCTCCCGCCGACGCGCCCGCGAAGCTCGTATCATTCACCGAAGCGTCCATCATGCGCGCGTTCGCCATGCGGGCGGACTTAAACGTCGCGCGCGCCGCCGAAACTTCAGAAAGATTGGCCCCCGTGAGCCATGCGCCCGCCAGCGCGGTGCCGGTAAGCGTCGCGCCGCTGAGATCGGCGTGCGCCAGGTTCGACCTCTGCAGGTCCGCGCGCTCCAGCGTCGCCTCGCTCAGATCTGCCTCGACGAGATTCGCGTCCAGCAGGGTGGTGCCTGCCAGAATCGCCTTGCGCAGCACGGCGCGTTGCAGATCGGCGTCGTTCAGCGTGACTCCACTGAGGTCGGCCTGCATCCCGGCGGTGTCGTCGTCGAGCCAGGCGGCGTGCGCCCGGAGGATCGCGGGCAGCGGAATTTCAGGAGGCGCTTTTAGGGTCATGCCTGTGATCCTTATCGGCCGCGCCCGCGACTTCTTCAGGATGTTCCGCTACAGTTTCGCGATGAATTTGCGATGAACCCGATCGTCATCGGTCAACTCGGGGTGGAACGTCGTCACCATGTGACGCCCCTCTTCCACCCACACCGGATCTCCCGCATAGGAAGCCAGCACGTTCACCCCTTCGCCGACCTTGCGAATGATCGGCGCGCGAATGAAGACCGCTTCGAATTCGCCGCCGTCCTTGACCGGGACCTTGGCGATGCGGCTGTCGATCTGTCTGCCGTACGCGTTTCGCTCCACCGAAATATCCATCAGATCGAGGCTCGCCTGCGGGGGATTTGTCACCTGATGCGCCAGCAGGATCGCTCCGGCACAAGTCCCGTAAATCGGTTTCGCGGCGCCGAATTCGCGCACCGCGCCGGTCAGTCCTTCGAGGTCCAGCAGCTTGAGCATCGTGGTGCTCTCGCCGCCCGGGATAATCAGCCCGTCGCATTGGGCGAGTTGATCCTTGGTCCGGACTTCCAGCGCACGGGCGCCCGCGCGCTCCAGGGCTTTTCGATGTTTTTCGAAATCGCCCTGCAGCGCCAGGACACCAACCGTCTTTTGGCGATTCATTACCACCCGCGCGTCTGCAGCAGCTCTTCCTGCGGCAGCTTGGCGACATCGATGCCGCGCATCGCCTCGCCCAGCTCTTCCGACGCTTCGAGCAGCTTCACCGGATCGTTGTAGTAAGTCGCCGCCTTCACGATCGCGCGCGCCCGCGTTTCCGGATCTTCGGATTTGAAGATGCCGCTGCCGACGAACACAGCCTGCGCGCCGAGCTGCATCACCAGAGCCGCGTCAGCCGGAGTCGCGATGCCACCCGCCGAGAAATTCGGGACCGGCAGCTTGCCGTTCGCCGCCACCCATTCGACCAGTTCGAGCGGCGCGCCCAGGTTCTTCGACTCGTGCACCAGCTCTTCCTTGCCGAGAATCGTCAAGTGCTTCATCTCTTTCACGATCGTACGGATGTGCCGCACGGCCTCGACGATGTTGCCCGACCCCGCTTCGCCTTTGGTGCGGATCATCGCCGCGCCTTCGGCAATTCGGCGCAGCGCCTCGCCCAGGTTGCGCGCGCCGCACACGAACGGAACTTTGAAATCGCGCTTGTTGATGTGGTGCTCTTCATCGGCCGGCGTCAGCACTTCGCTCTCATCGATGTAATCGACGCCCAGCGCCTCAAGCACCCGCGCCTCCATGAAATGACCGATGCGCGCCTTCGCCATCACCGGAATCGACACCGTCTCTTCGATCTCGCGGATGATGCGGATCGACGCCATGCGCGCCACGCCGCCTTCTTTGCGGATATCGGACGGCACGCGCTCCAGCGCCATCACCGCGCATGCGCCCGCTTTTTCGGCGATTTTCGCCTGCTCCACGTTGGTGACGTCCATGATGACGCCGCCCTTGAGCATCTCCGCCAATCCGGTCTTCAACTTGAAATCTTCGGTGAAATACATTTTTTGTCCTTTCTGTTTAAACGAGCGCGGGAGACGGCTCCACGCTCCGCGCCTGCTCGATCCTCGTACCCTCACTCCGGAACAGCTTCCCTAACACCTGCAAACCCCACGAAATCTTGTGCGGCTCCAGGCCCGCAAAACTCAGCCGCAGCGCGTTCGCATGCGCACGCGAGACCGAAAAATATTTCCCCGGCAGATAACTGACATTTTCGCGAGCCGCGCGGCTCGCCAGATCCGCCGCATCCATCGGCTCCGGCAATTTTACCCAGACATTCATGCCGCCCTCGGGGCGCGTGAAATCGCTGCCCGGCGGCAATTCGCGCGCGCATCCTTCCAGACAAGCCTTGAGGCGCGCCGATCCCGCCGCCAGCATTTTCTGCCGGTGCGCTTCCAGCCGTCCCGATTCGGCGAACCGCAGCAGCACCGCCTGCGAGAGCTGATCCGAATGCAGATCGCTCGCTTCTTTCGCTTCCGTCAATCGCGCGATGAAATGTTTCGGCCCGATCACCCAGCCCACGCGCAGCCCCGGAAACGCGACCTTCGAAAAGCTCCCCAACAGGATCGTGTCGCCCGACGCGTCGAGCTGCTTGATCGACGCGAGGTCGGCGCCCGTGTAGCGAAGCGCGCTGTACAAATCGTTTTCGACGACGATCACGCCGGCCCGGTGCGCCATCTCCAGAATTTCGCGGCGCGATGCCTCGGGAATCGTCGTGCCTGTCGGATTTTGAAAATTCGGAGTCAGCACCATCAGCCGCGGCCGCTCCCGTTCGAAAATCCGGGCGAGCGAATCGAGCTCGACTCCCTCGTGCGACATCGGCGCGCCGATCACGCGAGCCCCGCCGCGCAGAAACGCGTTGCGCAATCCCGGATAAACCGGATCCTCGATCAGCACCGTCTCGCCGCGCGAGGCGAGCACGCGCTGGATCAAGTCGAACGCCTGCTGCGCGCCGCTGGTGATGAGAATGTCGTCTTCGTGACCGGCAACTCCGCGGCTGCGCAGATCGTCCAGCAGAAATCGCCGCAGCGGACCATAGCCGCTGGCCGGGCCGAGTTGCAAAATATGCAGCGCTTCCTTCGAGTCGATCACCTCACGGCACGTCGCACGAAATTCGTCGAGCGGAAATTCCATCTCCGAAGGCCGCGAAGCCGAAAAACTCACCGCCCCGACCGGAGCCACCGGCGGAGCCTCCACCACAGTCGGGGTCCCCCAATCGACGTGGCTTTTCCCTTCGACAAAGCTGCCGCGCCCGACATATCCCTTGATCAGGCCGTCGGCTTCGAGCAGTTTGTAGGCGGCCTCCACCGAAGCGCGCGCCAAGCCAATCGACGAGGCCAATTCGCGAGTGGCGGGCAGCCGCTCGCCGCGTACGATACGACCCGTCGAGATCGCCGAAGCGATTTGTTCATAGAGTTGCCGGTACAGCGGTGCGTCGGATTCGTGATCCAATTCGATTCGCGGGAGCATGCCAATCTCAGGACAAGCATACCATATTGGCCTGGGCTATCGGCCGGAATACTCGGCCCACATCAGGATGTCGCGATAATCGCGCCTGGCTTTGCGAACCAATTCCGGAATCGCGTCGAAGCGGCCGCGGGCGAGCTTCAAAATGTCGAGTTGGACGCGCTCGATTTCGCGCTCGTGCGGACGTTCGCCATAGGCGGCGAGAAGAGCGCAGACCGTTGCAACCTGATCCTCCGGAAATTTTTCGCGCACCGCGGCCACGACGGCTGCGGAGACAGAGGCCATGTAGACACGATACTCTAGGAATCGGAGAAATGGACCATCCGGCACGCGTCGGGAAGTACCAGGTCGAGAGATTTCTCGGCGGCGGGATGTCGCACGTCTATCGGGCCACGGACACGGTGCTCGGCCGGACCGTCGCGCTGAAGATTCTGACGGATGCAGGCTCGGCCGATCAGGAAGCCAAGGCGCGGTTTTTCCAGGAAGCGCGCGTCGCCTCCAACATCAATCACGAAAACATTATCAGCGTTTATGATTTTGGCGAGGATCAGGGCCGCCCGTTCATCGTCATGGAATTTCTGGAAGGCGAGAGCCTCAGGACGGCGATCAAGGGGGGCCACGTCGGCGATTTTTCGCGGCGGATGCGGATCGCGCTGCAGGTTGGCCGCGCGCTCGATTACATCCATTCGAAAAAAATCATTCATCGCGACGTGAAGCCTGAAAACATTCATCTGGACCGCGCCGGAAAAATCAAGATGATGGATTTCGGCATCGCGAAACCGGAAGGCGTGGCGCTGACGCGCGCGGGATTTACGCTGGGGACGCCGTACTACATGGCTCCGGAGCAGGTGCTCGGTCGCAATGTGTCGACCCAGACCGACGTCTATGCGTTTGGGCTGCTGCTGTATGAACTGCTGACATCGCAGCGCGCGATCGAGGGCGATAAGGTCGACCAGATTTTCGAACAGATCCTCTACCGCACCGTGGACATGGAGCCGCTCAAGAGCATCCACGTTCCGTCGCAACTGGTCGCGCTGATCGAACGATGCGTGGCCAAGCAGCCGGCGCAGCGTCCGGCGGGGCTCGGCTCGGTGTGCGACGAGATCGAACGGATTCTGGGATCCACTCCGTACGTATCCGACCTGGCGCCCCGTCCGATCGTCGAAGTGCACGATCGCACGGTGACCACGCGCGTTCCGGCCGCGAGCGGACTGCCCGGATTTCTGCGCAAACTGCCCGCGACGTTTCAAAGCCAGACGGCGCTGATGCTGCTGGCGGGTGCAGCGGTGGCGGCGCTGGTCACGGTCGTCTACATCGTGCTGGTTCTGACGCATGTCCTCTGACGCGCACGCGATTTGGGACGCCGAACGCTATCAGGCTCGTCATTCATATGTCTGGCAGTTCGGCGAGGCGGTGATCGATCTGCTTGACCCGCACCCGGGCGAGAGCATTGTCGATCTGGGCTGCGGCTCGGGACAATTGACGGCGAAGATCGCCGAGCGCGGCGCGCGAACCATCGGCATCGATCCGTCGGATGAGATGATCGCGCAGGCGCGCGCGAATTTTCCGTCGCTCGATTTTCGGATCGCCGACGCGGCATCGTTAACGATCGAGGATCCGGCCGACGCGCTGTTTTCGAACGCGGCCCTGCATTGGGTGAACGATCAGGCAGCGGCGATCGCATCGATCTGGCGTGCGCTGAAACCCGGTGGACGATTCGTGGCCGAGTTTGGAGGCAAAGGAAACATTCGCCGGATCATCGAAGCCGCGGGCGGCGCGAATCCGTGGTTCTTTCCGGGCATCGGCGAATATTCGGCGCTGCTCGAACGCCAGGGATTCGAGGTGCGCTTCGCCACGCTGTTCGACCGCCCCACGCGCATCGAAGGCGAGCATGGCATGGAAGAGTGGCTCGGCATGTTCGGTTCCGCGCTGATGAGAGATCCGAAGAGCGTCGCCGAAAAATTACGCCCGGAGATGTATCGCGACGGCGGGTGGGTGCTGGACTATCGGCGAATCCGCATTCTGGCGATCAGGTAGCCATGGCAGGCAAGTGGAAATGGCTCGCCGCGGGAGCCGTTGCCGTCGCGGCTTGGGTCTTTTCGGTCACAAGCGACTATTTCGACCGCGACAGTATTCCGCACATCGCGATGCGGGACGAGCTGAAACTGGTCGGGTCGGCGATTTACGAATATCACTCGAAGACCGGGAATTGGCCGGAAAAGCTGGACGATCTGCAGAGCACGTCGCTGCCGTTGAAGAGTCCGACGTGGAGGCAGTCCGCCTCTCCGATGCGGATCCTGTGGCGTCGCGATTGGAGGCCGGAGCCAAAGGACAACGCGGGGCTCGTACTGATTTACTACGAAGGCGGCCTGTTTTCGAAGCTCGGACGCATGTGGGTGTGCTGGGGCGATCTGCGGACCGAATATGTCCTCGAATCCGATTTGCGGTCGATCTTGGAAAAGCAGAAGTGACTACTGCACGACGATCACCGCGCCCTGCGGGGTCGAGACTCCGTTCGAAGTGCACACCAGAGTCGCGTTGCCGGTGACGGTTGCGGGAACCGTCAGATTGAATTGGAACAATCCCGGACTGATCAAGCCGGCGAATGCCACCGCGGCAGCGCTTCCTCCGATTTGACATTGCGGAACCGGAGACAAGGCGCCCGATTGTGTCGAGGATCCGTTCGTGACTCCGGCGGAAGGCAATCCGAAGCCGACTGCATAAGCGACGATCGATTCGCCCGGTTTCGCCGGCGTCGAATATCCGGGACCCAGCAGGCTGCCGTCCAGGTGGGTCGCGACAACATGAGTTGCGTCAAACCGCAGAAATGCGGGCTCGGCCGCTTGCATGTTCACCGTGAATGGCGCGCTCGAAACGCCTTGATTGGTGACTACGACCTTAACCGGACCCGTAGCCGAATCGAGCGGCGTCAGGATGTTGATCTGGTCGCTGGCACAAATGGAGCTTGTCACGGCGCTGCAATAGAAATCGACAAAAGCTGGTTTGCCGTCGACCGTTACGCTGACGTTGCCGATTTGGGTCGGCATCTGTCCCGACGCAAACTCCGGCGCGCTCGACCAATCGACACCGGGGGCGGCCGCATTGGACGGCACCAGGTTCGAGCCCTTGATCGCGACCCACGTATTCTGCGCGACCTCCGCCGGACCGTTCGCAGTGGCAACAGAACTGATCGACGGACCCGCGCCGATCAGAATCGAGGACCCCATCTTCCCCAGATCGACATTGAGCGACCCCGAAGTATCGAGCAGCACGACCATGCGCGTCAGCGGACCGGCCATATATCCCACCCACGTGTTGAACGGGCCGTCCGATCCGTCCTTCCAGTGTTCGACTTCGCCGGTCACCAGCGTGGTCGATTGCCAGCCGAGTTCCTGGCCGCCTTGCGGATAGCTTTCGTATCTCTTGTGGATCACGGGCAGCGCCGCGGCGAGACTGGCGGCGGCGGGATCGGTGGCGCCGTAGGCGTTATAAGCGACAAATTTCAGCAAATCGGAAGCGGTCGAAAAGAGTCCGCCGCCGGGATTGCCCACCGGGAGCCAGTCGAGCAGCTGGCAATTCGCATTCGTCGCGCGCGTCTTCGGATCGCAATGTTTCGCCGCGCGCGACACCTGCGACGGCGTGAACGATTCCAGCGGAATCGTATCCGGCATCCCCAGCGGCTGCGTGATCTCCTTAAGATTCGCGGTGTTCCAGTCCGGATAGCCGAGCCACGCCGCGACCGCGTTGCCCATCACTTCGAAACCGAGATTCGAATATACCCAGCCGGCCGGGCCTTTGGTCGGCGGATGCGTCGGACAGGAATAGACCGGATTCGCGACGCCGGTTCCGCAGGTGGGCTGCAGGCCGAGCAACCCCATGTAGACGGAATCGCAGCAGCCGCAATCGTGAATCAGTTCCTGCGTCGACGGCGTGCAGGTGATCGGATCGGCGGCATAGTCGTTATAAAGATCGCTCAGCGAATTGTAGAGATGGCCCTCGTTTTTCGGGAGCCCGGCGTGATGATCGGCCGTCTCGAGCAGCGTAATGTCGTAGCGATTCGCTGATGCCGGAATCGTAACGCCGGAAGGCAGCAGCGACAGCACGGGTGTCGCCAGGTCGAGCCCTTTGGTGTTGGCGACGCCGAGCAGCGTCGCGGCAAACAGCTTGGTGAGCGATCCGATGCCGAAGACGGTTTTTTCGTTTAACGCAACGGTGCCGTCGACGGTCGGCTGGCCGTAGCCTTTGTACACGGTGCCGAACTGGTCCAGGTAGCCGACCATGATCGAGCCGTAACCCGCGGGAAGCTCTCCGGGGTTGACGCTCTGGTCGATCAGATTCTTGATGTAGGCGGTGCGGGCGGCGTTTTGTCCGAAAAGCGCGGTCGGCGAAAAGCCGAAAACTAGAAGAAGGCAAGCGCGCATTGAGTCCTCCTCTCAATCGCTTGAAACTTTCAATCGCTTGAACTCTTATAGCAAATCCGGACAGCATATCCTTAAGAAGGGTTAACTCATGGAGCTTCAAAGTTTTCGTCAACATCTGTCGCCGTCATACGTCCAGAGTAGGGTGAGGATCTACAAAGCTGTTCTTATTCTCTTGGCTCTTGCAGGGATGGCAGGGGCGCAGGCTTGGGATAACTCAGGCAATGGACTGCTGAAAGGCGTTTATTATTTCCGCCATACCCTCTGGTATGTGGCGAGCAGTGACGGATCGCTCGGCGAAGCGATCGTCGCTTACGGTCAGATTACGTTCGACGGTAACGGAAACTATACGACAGCGGCGGCCTCTTACGACCTCGCCGCCGGGACAGTCACTTCGAACTACAACGTTTCGGGAACGTACAGTATCGCGGCGAGCGGATACGGCTTCCTGGACAGCCCGCTGAGTTCGACGTTCGGCGGATCGGCAAGCGGGGGGGACATCGTTTACGGGCTGGTTTCGAACGGGATTTTCATCGGAAACAGCACCGAAAATCAGATCGGATATAACGACCTGATGATCGCGGCGCCGCTGCCCTCGCCCGCGCCGACGCTCTCGTCGCTGAAAGGAAACTACACGCTGGCCGTGCTCGATATGCCGGCCACGGCCTCGCCTTACGAAGCGCGCGATTTTCAGATCACAATGACCGCCGATGGCGCCGGCAATCTGACCAACGTCATCGCCAGCGGATATGTCGGCGTGAGCGGAACGGGAGCAGTCCGGAATTCTTTAGGCACGGTGAAATATCTTTCGAGCGGCGGGGCGTTCAACCTGACGTTCGGCGGATCCTTCGACAGCTCCAATATCGATTCGACCCTGATCACCGGCAACCATTATTTATACGTCTCGCCCGACGGAAATTTCGTTTTCGGCGGATCGCCCACAGGGTGGGACATGATCGTCGGCATCCGTAACGGATCCGGGGCGCCTACGTTCAGCGGCCTCTACTATCAGGCGGGCATGGATGAGGACGTGACATACCTCTCCCAGGGCTATGGCAACACGGACAATTACGTCGGTTCTTTGAAGGCGCTGGGCAACGGGAACATCCTGGGCCATCAGCGGATCGTCAACACGGCGCTGTTCACGCAGACCGCCACCAATGTCTACGATTCCACTTACGCCGACGGAATCACGATCAACGGGGACGGATCCGCGGATGACAACTTCCAGCATTATTATTTCACCAACAACGGAGCGATTCGCATCGGGCTAGGGAAGGCGCCGGTGCTGGGGATCAGTGTGGCGCTGGCCGGTCCGACGTTCACCGCGCCGGGCTCGGGGCCTTACATCGACCCCACCAGCATCGGCAACAGCGCGAGTTCGGCGCTGTTCACGACGAGCGTGGCTCCAGGCGAATTGATCACGTTCTACGGCGCGAACCTGGCGTCGGATTCGTTGCAGGACGCGACGTTCCCGGCGACGCTCGACAATGTGCAGGTCAAGATCAACGGGACCTTCGCGCCGATGCTATCGGTGAACAAGTGCGGACCCTACCCATGCGCCACCGTGATGGTCCCGTATGAAGTAGCCGGGAAGGCCGTGGCGCAGATTCAGTTATTCAACAACGGCGCGGCATCGAACATCGTCACGGCCTGGGTTTCGATTCTCACCGACGGCACGGGCGGGACGGCTCCGG
The DNA here is from genome assembly GCA_020073325.1 of Terriglobia bacterium. Lineage (GTDB taxonomy): Bacteria > Acidobacteriota > Terriglobia > Bryobacterales > Bryobacteraceae > Palsa-187. The sequence goes on from JAIQFJ010000039.1 coordinate 21,439, forward strand.
GCGTGTTCACGGTGCCGGCGGGCGGCCTGGGCTACGCCGCGGCGCAGCACACGACGGATTTTTCTCTGATCACGCCGACCAGTCCCGCGCAGCCGGGGGAAATCATCGCCATGTATCTGACGGGGATCGGTCCGGTGACTCCGGCGGTGGCCAGCGGCGCGCCGGGTCCCGTACCGGCGGCGACGTCGGTCAATGCTCTGAATGTCGCCATCGGAGGAGTGGGCGCCACCACATCGTTCGTCGGGCTGACGCCGCAGGTTTCAGGCCTGGCGCAAATCAATCTGACGATTCCGACCGGGATCCCGGCGGGCGATCAGGTGCTGGAAGTGGCGGGTCCGGATTCGGACACGTTTGAGGCGCTGATCAGCGTTGGATCGGGCTCAACGTCGACCGTAAACGTGCAGCCGGCGACACGGCGCTCGATCACGCGCACGCGAAAGCACGGCGGGCGGCCGTTGGGCGGGGCTCCCTCCGGATTCCACAAGATGCCCGCAGCGCGAACCGCGGGCCACGCGCGCGGGGCGGAGAACACGCAGCCGTAGCGCTACTTGCGCTTCAGTTTCACGACTTGCGGCTTACCGTTGGGGACGATGGGGATGGTTTCGATCTCCAGCGCATCGCCGCTGGCGGTAAACCGCCGCTTCACGACTTCCGAGCCTCGCGTTTCCATTTCCACCAGCTTGGGACCGTTGAAGTACATCACGATCTTTGCATTGTGCCCGGCGTCCTTCACGGCACATTCCTGGCCGCCGACGGTGCATTCGATCTGCGAAAGCTGCTGATCGTTATGCGATTGCGTGATCCGCATGGAATCGCCCTTTTGCTGAAGCGTCCAGATGACGCCGTCACCCTCCCAGGCGCCGGCCAGTTTGGCGCGATCGCCGGGATCGTCCGCGAACAGACCTGTACACGCAGCCGCGCCGAGTAGCGCGAGGAAACGTCCGCTCATGGGTCCTCCTTTAGGCGATTCCCATTAAGCCACTGCCGAACGGAGTTGGGAATCCCACGGAGACTGTATCCCGCAGAACGCAGCGATTGAACGTCGCGTGCCGGGTGACCCCGATCAGGACGCCCGCAGCAGGACCGCGGTGATGTTATCCGGTCCGCCGCCGGCTCGCGCGGCCGCGATCAGAGCGTCGCATTTCGCCTCGAGCGAATCTTCGCTCTGAAGCGCCGATGCGATCTGATTCTCCCCAGCCACACCGTGCAGGCCGTCGCTGCACAGCAGGATCTGTACGCCGCGCGCCGGCTTCAGCAGGTAAGTATGGACGCGGAGTTGTTCCGAAACGCCGATCGCCATGGTGAGAACATGACGCATCGGATGCGTTTTCAGCGTTTCTTCATCCAGACCGAGCCGCCGGCCCACTTCGTTCACCCAAGTCTGATCCTCGGTGATCGATTGCAGCCGGCCGTTCTCATAAATATAGACGCGGCTGTCGCCCACGCTTGCCACCAGAAGGTCGTTGCCCATTTCGAGCGCCGCGACCAGCGTGGTCCCCATGCCTTCCATCTTCGAATCCGTGGACGCCTTATCCATCACACGGCGATTGGCTTGCTCGAACGCCTTCACCAGAGTGTCGTTGGCGATCGACTCGCTGGCGGTCACGGCGTCGCGCACGGTTTCGGCCGCAAGGCGCGAGGCGTGCTCGCCCGCCTGGGCTCCGCCCATTCCGTCGGCGACCAGATACAGCCCCAGGTCAGGCTCGATCAGAAAGTAGTCTTCATTATTGCTGCGAATGCAGCCTGGGTCGGTTGCCCCAACGGCCTCTATCATGAGCTTCTCGATTATATCCGTTTCATCAGCGGGCTTTTCTGTCATTGCGGCTTGGAATCGAGCATCGACTTCAACTGCCAGTACGCCCGCTCCTGATATTCCGTCTTCAGCCGTTCCAGCGCGGCGAGCCGCGCGTCCACCGTCGCATGAAAAGCCTGCTTCTTGAGCGACCGGCCCAGCAGCAGCGTCGCCATCTGATCGTCGGGATTGCGATTCAGCACGGCGCGAAACTGATCGGCCGCCGCGGCGAAGTCGCCTTTTTTCCACAGCGCGTAGCCGAGATTGAAGCGGTAGACGCCGTCGTTGGGATCGCCGTCCGACGCTTTGCGAAAATCGTCGATGGCCTGCGGCAGATTGCGGCGGCTCTCCGACGCGCCCAGATTGTTGTACACCTCGCCCAGCGGCACCGTCGCCGCGATCATCTGAAACGCCTTCTGCGCGCCGGCATAATCGCCGGACTGAAAGCGGGCCAGACCTAGCAGGAAGCTCGCCTCGCGGTAATGAATGTATTCCGCGCCGACTTTTTCGAGCCATTCCGCGGCATCGCGGTATTCCTTCCGCTGATAATGCATCTGGCCGAGCTGGTAACAGGGATGATTGAAGCGCGCGTCGAGATGCGCGGCCTGCAGGAAGAATTTTTCTTTCTGCAGCGGATCGCGAGCCAGCAATCCGCGGACGTAGTTTTCTTCGGCGTCGAGACGAATCGGGGTCTGGATGCTGCGAAATTCCGATTCGGGCGGCGCGAGTTTGGGAGCCAGCAGCGCCAGCGCTCGCCACGCCAGATGCGCCTGCAGCGTCGCCAGATCCTCCAGCGCTCCGGTTTCGGTGAATTCGGGGCCGAGCCGGAGTTTTCGCCGGTCGACGATCCGCGCGGTGATTTTCAAGGATCCGCGCATGCCGGCGCCGGACGCGGCGGCTTCGGCCGTGAACTCGAACGTGCCGGAGATAGCCTGTTCAGCATCGAGCAATTCGCCGATCTTGATGACCGATGCTTCCGACAGCGGCGCGCGCTGGCGGAGATTCAGGCTGCGGAATGCGTCGTCGAGATCGCTTCGCTCCAGCGTAAGAATCCCGCGCGAGCCGAGCGATTCGCGCACAGTCTCGGCAATGCTTTCGCCGATCCAATCGAGATTCGATTGCGATGCCGCGGACGCTCCGGAGTTCCAGAAAGGCAGGACGGCCACGGTGTCGGCCAGGGTGGGAATCGCGGCGAGCGCGAGAAGCGGAAAAAATCGCCGCATCATTCTTTATCAGTGTAAAGGGGCCGGACGCGTGGACGCAAAGCAAAGCATGCGGCAACACAAGATAAACTCGTCACCATGCTTCGATTTCTGCTGTTCGCGACGTGCGCCGTGGCGGCTGACCGCGGGGTTCTGCTCGAAAATCTTACATGGCAGGAAGCCGAAAAGATCCTGCGGCCGGAGACGGTGGTGGTGATTCCGATCGGCGCGGAATCGAAAGAGCACGGGCCTCATCTCAAGCTGAAGAACGACTGGCTCCTGGCCGAGTACCTCAAGGCTCGCGTGCTGGAGCGCGCCGACGTGGTGGTGGCGCCGACGGTGAATTATCATTTCTATCCGGCGTTCGTCGAGTATCCCGGCTCGACCACACTGCGCCTGGAAACCGCGCGCGACCTGATGGTGGACATTTGCCGGTCGCTCGCGCGGTATGGTCCGCGGCGGTTTTATGCATTGAACACCGGGGTCTCGACGTTGCGCGCGCTGGCTCCGGCGGCGGAAATTCTGGCCAGGGAAGGGATCGTGCTGCGCTACACCGACCTCAGTAAAGCGACGCAGCCCGCCGAGAACGAAGTGAAACGGGAAGAAGGCGGCACGCACGCCGAGGAAATCGAAACGTCGATGATGTTGTACATCGCGCCGGAAACGGTCGACATGCAGAAGGCGGTGAAGGATTACCACACGGGCTCCGGTCCGCTGACACGGGATCCGAAAGGCACGGGAACATTTTCAGCCTCCGGCGTGTGGGGGGACGCGACGCTCGCAACGCGGGAAAAAGGCGAACGGGTCGTACGCGCGCTGGTCGACAACATCGTGAAAGACATCGAAGGGTTGAGAAAACAGAGGCCGTGAACCACCACGTATTCACGGCCTCCTGAGAGCCTGACTTAGAAGTTCGTGTTGGTTTCGTTCCCGAACACGAGAGTGGTCTTGGTTCCCGCCACGCGGATCTCCTGGATGTGATACTTGCCGTCTTCCATGGAGTACTTCACCACGGTCCGCGGAAATTTCTCGGAACCGTTTTCGACTTTCACGGCTGCCTCCACCGTGTTCTTGCCGGCCTTGATCATGGCCTTATCCCCGCTTACTTCCACTCGATAATCGCCGGGCTTCAACTCCTGCGTGCCGATCAACGAAGGCTGGAAAAGCGTCACATTGTAATTCGACGCGGCGCTGGCGACTGCCATCGCGAGCGTCGCAACACACACAGCCAGTTTCGAAAGCGACATGGTCTCTTTAACTCCTCGTTCCAAAATGTTTGCTGAGGTTGTCCTCGCATTCATATACGCGCGAAAGTCGGGACGGTTCCGTCAGCGGAAGAAAATATAGTTCGCGAAATTTTCCAAACCAAATTCGCTTCTACACGTACCTGCGCGAAAACTCCGTGAATGCTGCGAGGGACTGTTCGATGACGGACGCATCGTGTCCGAATCCGCGCAGCCAGATCATTTGCGGATCGCGGCGAAACCATGTCCATTGCCGCTTCGCGTATTGCCGCGTTTCGATTTGCGTCGACGCGATCGCTTCTTCAAGCGTCATCGATCCGCGAATATGCGCAAGCGCTTGTTTATATCCGAGCGACTCGAACGGTTTTTCGCCGCCCGTGAGTCCTGAAGCAAGCAGCGCGCGCGTTTCTTCGATCAAACCTCGACGAAACATTTCACGCGTGCGCGCATCCAAAACTCCGTGGAGGGCTGCGCGATCCGGATCAAGGCCGATTTTGAGCGTCGTATATCCTTTGAGCGGCTCCGATTCCGATCGCGACGGCAGCGTATCGCGCGTCAGCAATCGAACTTCGAGCGCGCGAATCGTTTTCTGCACATCGCGTGGATGAATGCGCGACGCAGTTGCCGGATCGAGCCGCGAAAGAAGACGATGCAGGCTGCCGGCGCGGCGCGCTTCCCTCTCCGCGAGCCGCGACCGAAGCGTTTCATCGCGCGGCGGCAATTCAGGGAGTCCTTCGAGCAGCGCGCGCAAGTAAAAACCCGTGCCTCCCGTGACGATCGGCAACCGGCCGCGGGCCGAAATTCCGGCGATCACGCCGCGGGCATCGCGTGCGTAGTCGCCGGCCGAGTAACCCTGGCGCGCGTCGAGAACGTCGATCATGTGATGCGGAATCGAACAGCGCTCGGATTCGGACAATTTCGCCGTACCGACGTCAAACCCCCTGTAAAGCTGGAGCGAATCGCAATTCACGATCTCTCCGCCGAAGGATTCCGCCAGCCGGAGCGCAAGGCCGCTCTTGCCGGATCCGGTCGGTCCGGCGATCACTACCAATGGTTTAGGGGAGCCGATATACTTAAAGGGTAGCGTGCGAAAGAGGACGCGGAATGTATAAAGCAGCAATAGCCGTAATCGCTATGGGGGTCGCAGCGTTTGGACAGACGCCGGCGGCGCCGAAGGTTGATAAAGCATCGGCTTACTATCACTACTCCCTGGCCCACATGTATGCGGAACTCGCCGGCGCGTACGGCAACCGCAACGATTATTTGAGCAAGGCCATCGATAACTATAAGGAAGCAATCAAAGCCGATCCCAGCGCGGGAGCGGTGACGGAAGAGCTGGCGGATCTCTACATCCAGTCCGGCCGCCTTCTGGAAGCGCAAAAGGACGCCGAAGAGTCGCTGCGACAGAATCCCAACGACCTGGGCGCGCGCCGGCTTCTGGCCCGCGTTTTCGTGAGCCGCATCGGCGATCGCAGTCAGAATCGCATCGATGAGGACATGCTCAAGAAGGCGATCGAACAGTATCAGAAGATCAGCGAGCTGGATCCGAAAGACACCGAGTCGCTGGTGATGCTGGGCCGCCTGCAGAAAGTCGCGCAGAATTCGGTCGATTCGGAAAAGGCGTATAAAAAGGCGCTGACCATCGATCCGGAAAATGAAGACGCACTGACCGGGCTCGCGATGTTGTACGCGGATCGCGGCGATACCTCGGAAGCCGCGGATATTTTGAAGAAGCTGTCGGACAAGAATCCCAGCCAGAAGAGTTTTCGAGCGCTCGGCTCGGCGTATGAACAGATGAAGGAGTTCGGGCTCGCCGCGCAGGCACTGCGCCGCGCGCTGGAGCTGAATCCTCCCGACGCCGCCGATCTGAAACGTGAAATCGCGCAGGACCTGATGTTCGCCAAGGATTACGACGGCGCCCTGCGAACCTATCAGGAGCTGGTAGAAGAAGAGCCGAGCGACGCCGGGTCGTTCCTGCGCATGTCGCAGATCTATCGCGAAAAGCACGACTTCGCGAAGGCGCGCTCGATGTCCGATAAAGCCAAGGCGATTGAGCCGTCTAATATCGAAGTCCGCTTCAACGAAGTGGGAATCCTGGAAGCCGAAGGCAAACCGTCCGAAGCGATTCAGCTTTTGAAGGACATTCTGTCGAGCACGGCTCGCAAAAACTACAGCCAGGCCGACAAACAAAACCGCATCGCTCTGCTGGAACGGCTGGCGACGATGTATCGCGCCGCGGACCAGACCGATCAGGCAGTGGACACGTTCCACCAGATCGCCGATCTGGATTCCGAACTCGCGCCCGCCATGTCGGCCGAGGTCATCGAGACCTATCGCGCGGGCAAGGAATATCAGAAGGCGGAGCAGGAAGCCGAGTCGGCTTTAAAGAAATGGCCGAGCGATCGCGCCGTCCATCTGACGCACGCGATGGTCATCGCCGAAATGGGCAAAGTGGACGCGGCCGCGGCGGAAGTCAAGAAACTGCTGAACGGCAAGAACGATCGCGAAACGTATTATTCGCTCGCCCAGGTCTACGACAAGGGCAAGAAGTTCGACGAAGAAGCCAAGGCCATCGACCAGATGGAAAAGCTGGCGTCGAACAAGGATGAGAAGCAGGCCGCGTGGTTCGCTCGCGGCGCGATGTTCGAAAAAGCCAAAAAGGAACAGGCCGCCGAAGCGGAGTTCCGCAAGATCCTGGCCGAGAATCCGGATCGTCCCGACGTGTTGAACTACCTGGGCTACATGTTCGCGGATCGCAATATTCACCTGAACGAAGCGCTGGACATGATCAACAAAGCGGTCGCCTCGGACCCCGGCAATGGCGCGTATCTCGACAGCCTCGGCTGGGTTTACTACAAGCTGGACCGTCTTCCCGAAGCGGAAGAAAATCTCCGCAAGGCCGTGGAATCGACACCGCGCGATGCCACGGTGCACGATCACCTGGGCGATGTGCTGATGAAGGCATCCAAGGTTCGCGAAGCCGTCGCGCAGTGGGAAATTTCGGTAAGAGAATGGAACGCGAGTTCCCCGGCGGATCAGGAGCCGGCCGAAATGGCGAAGGTCAAGTCGAAGCTGGAAACCGCGAAGGTCCGGCTGGCGAAGGAATCGCCCAAGCAGGAATAGGTTTGGAAAAAGTTGTCCGCAAATTCGCGTCGTTTGAAGAAGCCGAGGCGGCAGAACGCGAGTTTTATCGCAGACTCACGCCCCAGCAGCGGATTGCGATTATGCTGGATCTGATCTATCCCGAAGGCAGCGATGCGTCTTCCGCGCGAATTGAAAGAATTTGTAGAATTACTCAATTCCCGCAGCGTTGAGTACGTTATCGCCGGAGGCTGGGCGCTTGGGTACCACGCCAGGCCTCGCTTCACCTACGATCTGGATATCCTGATCCGCACAACGGCCTGAAGACGCTGCCAGAACGATCGGCGCGATTCACGATTTCGGATTCGCGTCGCTCGGTCTAACGCAACACGACTTTCTGATTCCAGGACAGGTCATCCAACTCGGACAGGCGCCGAATCGAATCGACATTCTGACGGCCCTGACAGGACTTGATCAAGACGAACGCCGAGCGAGGCGAAAACACGCTCCGCCGCGCCATAGGGTCCCGCGGCGAGGACACATTCGAGCATCAGCGCCTCCAGCCCTTTGACGAGAATGCTGCGAAACATCTTGATCGCCGCCGCAGCGCCGACCTGCGTGCTGACGACGTCGAGCGACATTCCGAGCGGCGCAAGAAGCGACGCGAATTCCGCCGCGTCCGGCCCGCCCAGCAAAATCGGCACGCGATGCCCGAGCTTCGCCACAGGAGCCATGATCGCGCCTTCGACGAAACGCGCTCCCGTGGGTTCGATCAGCGCCGCGATGCGCTGCTTCAACGCGGGCGAGACGGAATTGAGATCGGCGTAGAAATGTCCCGCGCCGAGGAACGGTACGGTTTGGCGAGCCGCGGTTTCGGCCTGATCCGCGGTGACCGTCGAAGTCAGAATGCCCGCGGAGCGGGCGAGTTCCCGCGAGCCATGAACCAGCGTCACTTGCGCTTCGCGCGCAGCATCGCGAATGCGCGCGTCATCTTTGATATCGAAAGAAAATAATTCGACGCCGTGAAAACCTCGCGCGATGGCCGAGCCCGCTTCGCCGAATCCGATGAACCCGAGCTTCACGACAGATCCGAGGCCACCTGCGGATAGGCGCGTTCGTACGCCTCGGCGTACTTGATTTCTTTGTTTCCGGAATTTCTCACGGCCTGGACGCCGCGCCGCCGTGCGAGATCGGCGTAATAATCCCACATGTGTTTTTGCGTGCGAATCGCTTCAATCGCTTTCATTTTTGCGTCGAAAACCGAAGTAATATCGAGCAGCACCTGCGGATTGAACCGGCACTGCTCGGGCTGATGCGGCTCGAAATAGAAAACCGGCGGCGCGCCGAGCTGCCGGCCGGGCGCGGGATAACCGGCGGCTTGCGCGTAGACGCGACTGCGCATCGTGAGTTCGTGAGCCGCGGGATGATCGGGATTATAAGGATCGTGAGGCGAATGCGCCAGCACGGTTTCCGGCTGCAGCTCGCGAAACTCGGCGACCAGGCGCGGGATGGTCGATTCGCCCGGCTCGATCGGATAATCGCCGCAATCGAAAAACGCGATCTCGGCGCCAAGCGCCGCCGCAGCTTCCTCGGCTTCTTCGCGACGGATCTGCTTGACGCGCTCGACCGTCATCGCGGGCTGTTTCCATATCTCCTGGCTCTCGCCGCGCTCGCCATAGGACAGGCAGACGATGCGCACACGATCGCCGCACCGGGTGCGAAGCGCGATCGCGCCCGCCGCGCGCCACACAAAATCCGCCGCATGGGCGCTGACTACCAGAACAGATCCACTCATTTGTGTTTAATGCGACCGGCGCGGCCGGAGGAACAAAATCAGAATTCCCGCGAGCACCGCCGACCCCAAAAGGTAGGCTACCGCAGACGCGTAGGTCCCCGTTTTGTTGCTGAGGAAGCCGACCACGTAGGGGCCCACGAATCCGCCGATGATGCCGATAAAGTTCATGGTGGCGATCACGGCCGCCGCCGCGGTCCCGGAGAAAAAGCTGTTGGGAAGCGACCAGAACGCCGGAAGGCGTCCGTTGATTCCGATCGCGGCGACGGTGAACGCGGCCAGTCCCAGCGGCACGCTGTCGGTAGCGCGAGCCAGCCCGAGCCCCAGCGCTCCCACAAAGAATGGAATCGCGACATGCCAGCGGCGCTCGTCGGTGCGGTCCGAATTCCAGCCCATCAGCAGCATGAACGGCCACGACACGGCCCACGGAATCGCGCTCAGCAGCGTCACCGCGACGGGACTGAGTCCCGACATTTTCTGCACCATCTGCGGCAGCCATAGCGTGAAGCCGTACTGAATGTTGTAGCCGCAAAACGACACGATCGCGAGCAGAATGGTTTCGCGATGGCGGACCGCTTCCCACACGCTGTATTTTCGTTCCGCGTTTTTCTGGGCGTGCTCGCGATCCAGTTCGCCGATGATCCAATCGCGCTCCCGCGGCTCGAGCCACTCGGCCTGCGCGGGTTTCTCGGTGAGATAGAGCATCGTTGCGATCCCTAGCACCACCGCGGGCAGACCTTCGATGATCAGCAGCCAATGCCATCCCGTCAGTCCGAACCAGTGAATGTTGAGCAGCGCCGCGGAGATCGGCGCGCCGATGATCTGCGCGATCGGCATCGCCGTCATGAACAGCGCGACCGCCTTGGCGCGGCCCTTCGCGGGATACCAGAAACTCAGATAGACAAGGAGTCCGGGAAAGAACGGCGCCTCGGCCGCGCCGAGCATGAAGCGCGCGATGTAAAATTCGTGCGCGTTCGAGATAAACCCGCTCAGCGTCGCGACGATGCCCCAGGCGATCACCAGGCCGGCGATGATCCGGCGCGCGCTCCACAGCGCGACCAGCATGGTGCCCGGAATATCGAAAATGCAATAGCCCAGAAAGAAAATGCCGGAGCCGAATCCGAAAGTCGTATTGGAGAAATGCAGCTCCTTCGTCATCTGAAGGCCCGCGTAGCTGATGTTGACGCGGTCGATCTGATTCAGAACGAACAGCACCATCAGCAGCGGAATCAGCCGCCGGGTAATCTTTTTTCGCGTCGTTTCCGCGAGGGAAAGCGGCGCGGCGGCCGGCATGGAAGCCTGTGCCATCGCGACGTCTACAGCTTGCCCATCTCTTTACCGCTGATCTGCAGATCGAAGCCGTCGGGATCCTTCACGTGGAAACTGTTCTCGGTGTCCGGACGCGGTTCGAGGCCGCGACGGCGCAACTCGGCCTCGACCGCGTTCTTGTCCCACGTCTCAATCGTATAGGCGATGTGATCGACGCGCGGCGTCGGTCCGCCGTTGCGGGCGTTGCGCGCGAGCAGGTGCGAATTTTCGTTGCCGAAGTACAGGTAGCATTGCTTGCCGTCGTCTTTTTCCGGCCGCATGCCGAGCAATCCGACGTAGAAATCGCGCGTGCGCCGGTAGTCGGCCACCTGATAGGAAATGTGATTCACCGTCACGGCTTTGAATCCGCCTTCGGCCGCGGCGGCGGGAGCAGATCCCGCGGCTGCCGCCATCAGTCCGGTCACGAGCTGCCGGCGATTCATCCGGCCATGCTCGAACTCGCCCACCAGTTTTTCGAAAAGACGCTGCATGGCGTTCTCCTATCTTTAGAACACGATCTTCAGCGCGACCTGGATCGTGCGGTTCGATCCGCCGGTTTGCACGTTCGGCGCGATCGTCGACGTGATGGTTCCGAACGAAGGACCGCCATCGGCAGTCACGTTCGGCACGCCGAAGTTAGGATGATTCAGGAAATCGAAAAATTCGCCGCGGAGCTGCAACATGACGCGTTCCCTGATGGGGATCGCGCGCACCAGCGAAAGATCGAAGTTCACCAGTCCCGGACCCTGAATCACGTTGCGGCCCTCGGTTCCGAATCGATACAACGCACCGGCGGCTCCGTTGGCGGCGGGAACCTGGAAGCACGACGTATTGAACCACTGCTTCACGGTGTGCGGAGCGCCCGAGTTCGGATCGCAAGTCAGATTCGGACGATCCGTGCCGCCGCCGACGTTGGTGTAGTTTCCCGACAGCGTCGCCGTCAGCGGAATTCCGGTCTGCCACTGGAACAGCGGCGAGAGCTGCCATCCTCCGATGATCTGCGAAGCGATGCCGTCCTTCACAAACTGGCGGCCCTTGCCGAAGGGAAGCTCCCAGACCGCGCTGATCACGAGGCGATGGCGAATATCGAAGCTCGACGAGCCGCGCGCGGTGCTGAAATCGAACTGATTGGTCGGCGCGCCCAGATCGTCGATCGAGTGCGCCCACACATAGGAGAACGTGTACGACAACCCATAGGCGTAGCGTTTATTCAGCTTCACCTGCATCGATTCGAAGTTCGAATTGAACGCCCACTCGGTATAGGAAATCGTCCCGAACTGCGGATAAGGACGCCGCGCGTTCACCTGCGCCGGCGTGCCCGCCCCCGGAGGAGCCTGGTTGATGTTCTGCGTCCCCTGCAGATGCGACGATGAAGTCCCGACGTAGCTGACGTCGAGCACCGTGTCGTTGAAGACCTGGCGCTGCACTCCGAGGGTCCACTCATACACGCGCGGGTTGCGATAATTCGCGTCCACGCCGACCGGCGAGTTCGACGTCACCGCGCCCGAGCTCGGGAACGGATTCGAGAGCGACAGAGGAGCCGCGATGCTCGATGTGTAGGTATTGTTGATCGTGTACGGCACCGCGCCGGGGAACGAGCTGAAATTATTCAGCACCGTCTGATTGTTATAGAACGTTCCCGCGCCGCCGCGCACCACCGTCTTGCCGTCGCCGAGCGGCTGCCACGCGAACCCCACGCGAGGCGCGAAGTCGTGCCAGTCCGTATTCCATAGGCTCCTCGTCTTCAGGACTTCATAAGGAATCGTGACGTTGAACGGAAACGGCGCCGGATCCGCCTGCACCACCGGCCTGCCCGTCGCCGGATCGAATCCCGCGAGATTGTGCGCGTACGTGATCACCGGCATGTTCACTTCCCATCGCAGCCCGAGGTTCACCGTCAGCCGGGAGCTGACTTTGAAATCGTCCTGAACATACACGGACGGCGCCGCCGACCGCACATAGAGCTGATAGCGATACGGGTTGTTCCCGCTCGACGCCGGCAGCCCCAGCAGCAGATCCGCCATGCCGTAGCCCGTCGTCGGACCCGCGCTGGTGTTGGTGAAGCTCAGCGTTCCGGCCTGGCTTCCCAGATTGATGTTGTTCGCCGCGAAGTGCACCACCTCGCCGCCGAATCGCAGCGTGTGCTTGCCGTGCGTCCAGGAAAGCGAATCGGTGAACTGCCAGTGCGGGATGTGATAATACGCGACGTTGCCGCTGCCGAAATTCGTGAATCCGGTGAGCGTGGTGTTGGGATAGCCGCCCGTAGGCACGCGCGTCGCACTCTGGCTGGGATAAATCAGCGGCTGGATTCCGTACTGGCCCCAGAAATTGGTGAACGCCGTGGTGGGATAATTTTCCACGGCGACATAGTTCAGC
>JAIQFJ010000475.1 GCA_020073325.1 Terriglobia bacterium
CGGCTGATTCAGCGGGATGCCGGCAATGAACCGCGACCGCAGGAAGCGGCGAACGTTCAGTTTTCACACAGACTCTCACTGGCGGGGCTTGCGACCGGACAGCCGCGCCAGTAATGGCGCGGGTCGGTCGTGCGTTGTCGACACAAACTCGTATTAAGGCGGTGCCGAAACGCGAGGGCTCGCGCTCAGGCGCGACGCGCTACACATTTGGCACCCCTGCCCCCCCGCTAGTAATGGCGCGGGTCGGTCGTGCGTTGTCGACACAAACTCGTATTAAGGCGTGGTGCCGAAACGCGAGGGCTCGCGCTCAGGCGCAACGCGCTACACATTTGGCACCCCGGTCGTGAGACACAGACTCGTGAGGGCGGGTGAAGATCCGCCGATCCATCTTGGCAATAACCACCCCCTTAACCGCCAGGGTGGCGAGTTTACCTTTGCTCCGCGACGGCCGTCTGCAATATCATTGCTTATCCCTATGCGCACTTCTCTCTTGCTCATTTTCAGCGCGTTGACGGCGACGGCCCAATATAAGTCGGTCAACCCCCAGGTCTCGAAAATCGTTTCCGAGGTTTCCGAAGATCGCATTGCGGAAACGCTGAAGAAGCTGGAAGGCTTCGGGACGCGGCATCTTTATTCGTCGCAGGACCACCCGACGCGCGGCATCGGCGCGGCGCGGAAATGGATCTACGAGCAGTTCCGCGGCTACAGCCCGCGTCTCGAAGTCAGCTTCGACCAGTACCACATCAAGAAAGACACGAGCCGCGGCTCGCGTTTGCAGCAGGACGTCGATCTCTATAACGTGGTCGCGGTGCTGCCGGGGACAACGAATAAAGAGCAGCGCATCGTCATCAGCGGGCACTACGATACGGTCAACATGACCCGCCCGCCCGGCGCCCCGGCGCAGCCCTCCGGCGAGCCTCCCTTGCCGAGCGATCCGAATCTCGACTCCCCCGGTGTCACCGACGACGGCAGCGGCACTGCGAGCGTGATGGAACTGGCTCGCGTGATGAGCCACTATCAGTTCGAAAAGACGATCGTGTTCGTCGCCTTCGCCGGCGAGGAAGAAGGCCTGGTCGGCGCGACGCTCTACGCGGAGAAGGCCAAGGCGCTCGGCCAGAAGATCGAAGCGGTGCTCAACAGCGACATCATCGGCAGCGACGTCGCCGGCGACGGGCGCACTGAGAACCGCCGCGTGAACGTCTTCAGCGAGGATCCCATCGATTCGCCCTCGCGTGAGATCGCGCGCTACATGAAAGATATCGGCGAGCGCTATGTGCCGTCGATGACCGTCGATCCCGTGTTCCGCGCCGACCGCTTTGGCCGCGGCGGCGATCACACGGCGTTCAACTGGGAAGGATTCGGCGCGGTGCGTATCTCGACGCCGGTCGAGAATTTCGCCAATCAGCACTCGGCGACCGATACGTTCGCGAATACGTCGCCTGGTTACATCGCGCACGTGACCAAAGTGAACGGCGCGGTGGCGGCGTCGCTCGCGTGGGCTCCGAAAGCCCCGCTGACAAGTGAACAGATCGAGCGCAACGGCCAGAAAATCACGAATCTTCTGCTGACTCGCGGCAAATCGCGCTACGACGCCGCTCTCAAATGGAAGCAGGAAAATCCGGAAGCGGACCTGGCTGGGTACGTCGTCGTGATGCGGCGCTCGACCGCTCCCTATTGGGAGCGCGAGGTTTTCGTCGGCAACGTGACAGAGTACAACATGCCGGACTTTTCCATCGACGAAGTGGTGTTCGGCGTGAAGGCGATCGATAAGGACGGCAATGAAAGCCTGGTGAGTCCTTATGTGCAGGCCCCGCGCGCGAAGCGGAAAATCGAAACTTACGGGCCCCAGGAGCGTAGTCCGGAACAAAAGTAAGACCGGGCGCGTAATAGTCCAGCAGGAAAGGACACCCTATGCGTCTCTTTGCGGCCGGAATCGCGATTTTCTGCGCCTGCGCCTGTGCGCAGTCGAACTCGAAACCAAGCGGACACTGGCAGGGCAAGCTCCAGATCCCGGAGCATGAAATGGGCGTGGTCGTGGATCTCGCGCAAAATTCCAGTGGCGTCTGGATCGGCTCGATCAGCGTGGTGAATTCATCCTCGATCGACGTTCCTTTCGACAGCATTGCCGTCGAGGGCTCCGGAGTCCGGCTCAAGGCGCACCTGCCGGAGGTCTCCTCGTTCGATGGCGTCGTCGAGGGGGACGATTTTTCGGGAACCGCATCCAACGCGGCTGGGCAAGCGCCGTTCAAGCTGGCCCGCAGCGGCGAGGCGGCGGTGAAAATTCCTCCGCCGAGTACGGCTCTTTCGAGCGGATTCGAGGGCTCCTGGGAAGGCGCGATCGGCGTCGAAGGAAAACAGCTTCGGATCGGCCTGAAGCTGGGGAAGGGTGCCGGCACTGCGGTGGGCGCTTTCGTCGCGATTGACCAGAACAATCTCGAAATTCCCGCGACCACGGTGATCACGACCGGAAAAGACCTGCAGGTGGAAGCGCGCGCGGTGTCCGGAAAATACCATGGAACGCTAGGCGACGACGGCCAGATCGCCGGAGAATGGTCGCAGGGCCCGACGCGGCTTCCATTGACGTTGAAACGCGTCGACCCGCGTTAAATCGGTGTTAAACCCCGCCCTTACGGGCGCGGTTGGTTGAACAGCCGCGGCCCTCAGGCCGGGGCTCGCGACGCGTGTCGGCGAGTCCTGTATTCTAGAAGTTTGCTGCTGTCTTCCTCGACCTATTTCATCTTCCTGGTCGCGATCTTTGCTCTCTACTGGCCGGTGTCGCGGTATCGGACCGTGACGCTTGCGGTGATTCTGTTCGCGAACTACTTTTTCTACGCCAAGTGGGATCTTTTCTACCTTGCGCTGATCCCGGCCGTGTCGAGTTGCGATTACGTCTTCGGGCTTGGCCTGCAATATTCGAAGAACCCGCCCGTGCGGCGGCTCCTCGTAACGGCGAGCATTGTAATGAACGTCGGGCTGCTCGCGACGCTGAAATACGTCCCGTTTTTCCTGCAGAACTGGGCCGCGATCACGGGGCATCCAGCTCCGGAATGGCACTGGGCGCTGCCGGTCAGCCTGTCGTTCTATGTTTTTCAGGCGCTGACCTATACCATCGACCTGTATCGCCGCGATTCCAAGGGCACGCGCAGCTATCTGGCTCATCTGGCGGCGGTTTCGTTTTTTCCGACGATTCTTGCCGGCCCGATTACGCGGGTTCAAACGCTGGTCGATCAGTTTGAAAAGCCCAAAAAGCTCGACCCGGCCGACGGCGGTCGCGCGCTTTTCCTGATCGGCATGGGGCTGACGAAAAAACTGATGATCGCGGATTTTCTGGCGGCGAACCTGATCAATCGGGTCTTCGATTTCCCGACGCTCTATAGCGGCACGGAAACGCTGGTGGCGGTCTACGCCTACGCGCTCCAGATTTATTACGATTTTTCCGGCTACACCGATATCGCGATCGGGTCGGCGTTGCTGCTCGGAATCAAGCTTCCGGCGAATTTCAATGCACCCTACGCCGCCGAGAATGTCGCGGATTTCTGGCGTCGCTGGCACATCACTTTATCCAACTGGCTGCGCGATTATCTCTTTTTCTCTCTACCAGGTAAGAGATCGAAGAGCATGGTCTACGTGAATCTGATCCTGACAATGGTGATCGGGGGATTATGGCACGGCGCGGCGTGGACTTTTGTGATCTGGGGATTGCTGCACGGCGTGGGGCTGGCGGTAGTGCGCGGGTGGCAGGTGTATCGGAAGAACGCCAAGGTGACCGGGTTCTGGCACTACGCGAGCATTTTCGCGACGTTCCACTTTGTCGTGTTCTGCTGGATTTTCTTCCGCGCGCCGAATCTCGCGACGGCGTGGGCGATTCTGGGGCGGATCGGATCGCTGACGGCGTCGGCGGCGAATTTATCGGGGCCACTGGCGCTGATTCTGGCGATCGGAATCCTCGCGCATTATGTGCCGAAGAAGTGGTATGACTGGAGTCTCGGAATTTTCGCGCGGGCGCCGTTCTATGCGCAGGCAGCGGCGCTGGCTTTGTTGGTGGTCGGATTACAGTATGTGGCGCAAACCGGCGCGACGCCGTTCATCTATAACAAGTTTTGAGAACTGATGCCGAGGAAGACCGCACTTACGATTGCGACGTTCGCGGCGCTGATTCTGCTGCCGCAGGTCGCACCGGCGTTGAAGAATTATCAATCGCTCGATCCGCGCAATCTCATCAGCATCTTCAATCTTCCGATTCCGAAGCCCAAAGCCGAATCGCCGGTCCTGCCGAAGCATCAGGCGGCGGAACAGCCTCCTTCGAACCTGGTCGATCCCAAGCATGAGCTGGATCATTTCTACGACGCACTGCTGAAGAACGGCGTCGTGCGGATTCTTCACTATGGCGATTCGCCGACCACCGGCGACCTGATCACCGCCGACGCGCGCGCGGCGCTGCAAAAGGAATTCGGCGACGGCGGCACCGGATTCATTCTGATCGCGCGGCCCTGGGCCTGGTACAACCACCGTGGCGTCGAAATGGACGCTTCGTCGCAGTGGAAGATCGACATTGCCGGAATCGCGCAGGCGAAGGATGGAATGCACGGGCTTGGCGGAGTCAGCTTCGTGGGAGGTCCCGGTGCGACGGCGCACTGGCGATTGCGCAACGGACAGCACGCGGCGATCGAGATTGCTTATCTGGCGCAGCCCGAAGGCGGCGCATTCGAAGTCGCGGCGGAGGATAAGTCGCTGGGCGAAGTGGAAACGGCCGCTGATGTGAAGACGCCCGGATATGCGTCGTTCAAGATTCCCGCGGGCGCGTCGAA
>JAIQFJ010000040.1 GCA_020073325.1 Terriglobia bacterium
GTAAGCTGTCCCGGCGATTTCGAAAGCGGCGCTAGCCACTCGCTGGCGCTCGTGGTTCTGTGGTCTACATTGCAACTCCATCGTTTAGCACTGAACCGCGAACGCGAGTGAGCGGACCCGTTCGCTTTCGGAATCGCCGGGACAGCTTACTAGAAGGTCAGTAACGCGACGCCGCACGCGACGAAGCAGGCGCCCATCCAGCGGGTCCGGCTGATTTTTTCGCCGAGAATCCATTTCGCCAGCAGGGTTTCGACGAAATAGCTGGATGCCGACGCCGGCAGCGCGAAGCTCAGGTCGGAAATCGAAAGCAGCGACATCTGCGCGAGGAATGCGGTCGCCATGGCGCAGAGTCCGGCGATGACGTAGCGATTGTGAATCAGCGATGCGATCAGGTGCGCCAGCGCGCGCGGGCCAAAGTGGCGGATTTCGCCGTGGTGCTTCATTCCGGCGGCGTCGAGCAGGTCGCCCGCGGCGTTACACGCGACGATGATGAGAATCAGGACCCACTTCATGGCGTCGTGTGCGGAGGGGTCTTTCCGACCAGCGCCGCGCCGATGGTGATGAGCGTGACGCCGATCCAGTGCGAGGTCGAAACGTGCTCGCCGAGAGCGGCCCATCCGAGGATCGCCGCGAACGCGTAGCCCGTCGCGGTGATCGGAAGAACGTAGCTGAGGTCGGCCCAACTGAGCAGCGAAAGATTCGCCAGCAGCCACGCGGCCAGCATCGCGATGCCTGCGTCGACGAACGGATTCGCCAGGACGTGCAGGTAATCGAGCAACGAAAGCGGCTGGCCGGTTTGATGCATGCCGCGCGCCAGCAGCGCGTTGCCGCCGACGTTGGTGACAATCGCGATCAGGGCAAAGACGATCGATTTACGGCGCAGTTCGCGCTGGTGGTTTCTCATGCGGTTTCGCTCCCGCCGTTGAGGCCGATCAGGACGAGTCCGGCGATGACCAGCGCGGTCGCGATCAGTTTCGCGGCCAGCGGCCAGCCGCTGTACTGTTCGTGCAGCCAGTCCGGGCGAAGTCGCCCGATGACATAGACGCCCGCGAAAATGATCGCGTAGCGCAGGCCGGAGATGGCGTCGACAATGGCTGGGCTCGCGTGGCTGATGGCGACAAAGATAAGAAACGATCCGACGCCCGAGATAAAGCGGTTCAGAAAATACAGCTCCTTGCTGCGCGGCGAAGCCTCTTCGGCGCTGCGGAAAATCTGGTCGCGCCAGTCGCGGCGGACCAGGAAAAACAGGGCTGCGGCGAAGGTCCCCAGGGTGAAAAGGACATAGCCGCTGACGAAATTCGTTTCCTCGAAGACAAGTTTCTGCATCACCGAGGAAAGTCCGAACGTCGCGGCGGCGAGGATCGTCAACGGCAGGATGCGCTTCACGTCGAGCGTCTCGGAGAGAAACATGAAGAATCCGCCGGCCACCATGAGAGCGAAGCCGGGAATGCTCGATCCGCCGAGCGGCTCCCGGAGAAGTCCGATCGCGATCAGCCAGGTGAACAGCGGCGAAAAACCTCCCATGATGGCGAGTGTTTGCGAGGCTTCGCCGAGGTTCAGAGTGTCGTAATAAAAATAATTCGCGATGAGCTGAACGGCGCCGGCTCCGAACGCGATCGCGAAGAGTTTCCCTCCCGGCCAATGGAAACCGAAGGGAATGAGGCAAAGGCCCAGCACGCTCATCGCGCCGAGCCAGAAGACGTAGTTGACGATGCTGCGCGTCCCCGGCTGGTCCAGAAGAATTTTGTCCCAGATCAGCGAGAGACCGATGATCGCGTGAGCGAGGATCGCGACGAAGACGCCGTTACGGAAGGGCGCGAGGAGTTCTGCCACGTATCGTTTGGCGGCTCGTCAGGCGGCTCGCCTGCCGCCGCGGAACAGGTGGAGGATCAGGAACAGAACGGCAAGCGCGAGCAGGACGTGAATTCCTCCGGCCACGATGTGAAACGCTGCCCAGGCCACGAACCAGATGACCAGAAACAGCACGAACATGATCAGAAAAAGGAAATCGCGAATCAAGCGACACCTCCGCGGGGAATCGATGCATGTGCGCCTCCAACGCGAAGCGCGCGCGTTTTCAGCGAGTTGAGATTTCGACGCGGCGGAAAATGTTGCGCACGCGGCATAAGATGCGCGCAGAGGGAACGACATGAGTTTCGATATCGCGGGTTTGAATCTTGCGAAGACGCCGACGCTGGAGGCTGTGGCGACAGGAGACGAGAAGGCGCTCGCCGCGGATTTGCGGAAGCGGGTGGAGGAGGCGATCCAGGCGGCGGAGTCGCAGAAGGAAGTGGTGGAGGCGCGCGAGTCGCAGGCGGCGGCGGAGCGGAAGCTGGGGAGTTTCAAGAATGCGGAGCGATGGCTGAGCGATTTCGCCAAGGCGGCGCTGGCGCAGGCGGCGATCGCGGCGGAAGCGGCGCTGAACGCGTGGATCGCGTCGGCAGCGGTGGGGGAAAAACCGGAGTACAAGAAAGCGGCGGCGGTAGCGTCGATCGAAACGCAGCATCAATTCGCGATCCGGGCGATCGAGAGATTGGTGGAGCATTTCATTCCGGCGGCGCAGATCGAATCGCTGCGGGAGGAATCGCACGCGCTGATGACCAGGGCTCGGGCGGTGGAGGCGATCGCGCAGCAGCGGGCGCAGAAGATTCTGGGGCAGGTTCGCGATGCGGTGAGTGACGAGATGGTGCTGCCGATCGATCTGTCGAAAGGCGTTTCGGGCGCGCTGCTGGCGCACTCGGCGGGATGGAAGAAAATGGCGCTGCAGATTTCGGCCAATGCGGACGAACTGGAGCGGTCCTACAACGAACGGAGGAAGGCATGAGCGAGAAATTCAAGTCGCTGGTGAGCGAGATGGATCAGGCGACGCTTGAGGAATTGCGAAGGTCGATCGCGGCGGAGTTGAACGCGCGGCGTCCGCCGGTGCAGTTGAGCGACATTCATCCGCGTATGAGCGTGTCGGAAAAAGAAGCGGTGACAAAAGAGATCGCCCGGGTGCTGCGAGGCGACGATGTTTGATCTGCGCCGGTACTGGCAGGAGATTCGCGCGCTGGAGGGGGCGTTGCCGCAGTACCTGTGGATCGTCGATGCGGCGGGGGTGTTGATCGAGGTGACGGCGCGGATCGGGGCGAAGATGCTGCACGCGAAGTCGCACCGGGTGGCGACGGAAGATGAGGTCGCCGCGCATCGGGATCGCGAGGAGGCGAAGAATCGCGAGGCGGCGGCGGAGAAGCGGCGGAGGAACGGGGTCGAGGTGGTCGCGGTCGAGTAGGGCTTCTTATTGCTCGTCGAGTATAACCTCGACCGGCGCACAACTTGGGATAAAACGGGGGACAGGTAGCTTCGCGCTTGGCTGCCGCGCACTCGAACTCGAGTAAAACGGGGCGAACGATCCCGCGACCTGAACATTTGTTGGGTGCGCGCCCTTGGCGACCACCAATGCGAACCCAAAGCGCAATGCCTTGGGATCGTGGCTTATTGGCCGTACAACCTCCCATGCAGCCAACTCATTTTCGACGGAAATCATTGGCTGTCCGTCGCTCCATGTTGCCCCCCCCGGCACTGGCGGCACTCCAATTGGGCAACCGTCTGGGTGAGTGGCGATTAAAGTCGCGCGCGGGGAGTGTTTTACGTTCAGCGAAGGGGGCACCTCTGACGAGAGGTCGGTTGAAGTTACAAAAATTCGGCACCTGTCCAAATCGCCTGAGAAGCATAGTGCGAGGGCTGTCCCGTGATCGGCTCGGCTGTTTCCCGCCTCCTCGGCGCTCGTTTTGAAAGCTGTGGAGAATCCTCGGTGAAACTCTGCGGAGAAGACGTAGATTTCCTCGCCCTCTGAGCGTTGAATCGAGCAAATTGCCTGTTCTTCTTGTTCGATCCTGAACGTCAGACCTCTATTTACCGAACCGACGTTAAGAACAGCCCGGCCGAATGCAGGCTCGCCTGGACTGGCGCCGGAACGGCTCACCGTAATACCCGCCAACACAGCTTGCTTCGCAAACGTTGATGTAACGCCCAAGAATTCTGCATCGACGCGAATCCCTCGAATGGCGAAGACTTCGTCGATTAGAGTGCGAGCGGGCCCCAGCTTTACCGCTGGAAAGCGGACGATATGATTCTGGCCGATTTTGGAACTGGTCCCGAGTTCACCGGGTAGCGAGTCGCCGCTGCGACCGGATCTGAGTACTATATCCAGTGTCCTCTCTGCTGTTAGCCGGTTTGTCAAGTTAGTAGATAATTCGACGACGATGTCGGCCGACACCAGCGCGCCCTGAGGACCGGGAATTTGACCCCGGACTAATAGCAGGATTTCTGCGGTCGCTTCTGTATACCCCTCCGCCCGGATTTCAATCGGCGTGCAAATCATTTGACACGAAAGCGAAGAGTACATACGTCCGTACTCAGAGAGACTATCGAGGTAATCAAGAACGTCATAGATTACCGTCTGTTCCCAACCGCGGTCTGGTGTAAAGTCCTTCGTGAGAACGTCGGTGGCTTGCAGTGTTTGTTTGAACTCGATTACGCTTCGAATTTGATCCAATTCATCGGCAGATTGGGGTATGTAGGGCCGTTGTGAGAAATAAACGATTACCTCTGGTGAGCCTTTTTCACGATTTGACTTAATCCCGGTAAGAACTTCACGAGCGGTTCTCGAGTGCGGCGGTTCGTCAATGGCTCCGAAACGTTTCCAGAAGAATGCGATGAGAAGGTCGCAGTCGTTTATCTTTAACTCGTCTTGGATCCTGTTCTGGACACCTTCGGGGTAATACCCTGGTCGCACATCGTTCCATGTCCGGACATCTAGGCGGAGCCCTCGATTTGCTGCGTGTTGCTGAAGACCGTCAATAGCGGCATGCGCGCGATCACGCTCGGCTGTGACATCGCCCGGCGACACGAGAACAATCTTTATCACGCGAGCTTCTTCCACTTATGAAGCCCCCCTTCTTGTGGCCGCACAATCAATTTTATCTGTAGACGAGGGCGTTGAAGAAGAGCTTGAAATTCTGGTAGCTCTGGCCGCGGTATTGGGGGCGCATTCCGAAGAGGATCATGCGGCCTTTGCCGACGGGGACATCGAGTAAGGCCGATTTTCCGGTCAGGTATTTTTCGCCGAGCAGCCAGCCACTGGCGAGGACGTGATCGGAGGGGTAGCGCGCGACGGTCTGGTCGGCGGGAGCTTCCCAGGTCGGGCTTTGTTCACTCCACAAAGTGATCTGCGACGGCATGCCATAGGCGAGCGGGCTCCTAGTGTCGAGGGTCACGTTGAGGAGCGAGCCGGGGCTGTAGAAATCGCGCGGCGGCACGCCGGTCAGGACGTTTTTCGCTTTGACGCCGAGATCCTGCGTCGCGTAGTCGGAGGCGTGGTTGAAGAAGATGAGAGTTCCGCCGTCTTCGGCGAATTGCTTGAGCGCCGCCGCACCTTTTTCACCGAGGCCGCCGACGTATTCGGGGGGCATGGTTCCGGCGCGATGGCCGCTGGCGATCTGAGCGCGCTGCTGATCGGGGATGATGATCGCGTCGAAGCGAGCCTTCAGGTTGCCGGCCTGGATGTCGGCATTGTGGAGCGAAGTCTGGGCGATGCCGAAGTCGTCGAGGAGCCAGCGGGTCCAGCCTTCGTCCATCGACGGGTTGTAGCTTTGATACATCGCGATGCGCGGGGCTTGGATTTCGCGGCGGCTCGCGGCGGGCGAAGTGTAGAAGTCGCCGGTGGAGGTGTCGCGATAAACCGGCTTGCCCGATTTCCATATTTTCGCGACTTCTTTCCAGGAGTAGACGTCTGAGGCGGCGAATCCGCCGGACGGTTTCGGGTGATCGAGGTCGAAGGAGTAGGCCGTCGCGGGCTTGAGCGACGCGCGGAAGCTGTCTTTCACGCTCGCGACGTCGACGCCCATCAACATCGGGAGCGTCTGCGCGGTCACGTCATAAGGACGCTTGGGAGGACCGCCGGGGTAGAGCCGCAGATCGGGATAGTCCTGCTTTTCGAGCAGCGTTTTCGCCCAACCGGAAAAAGGCTGATGCATGCTGATGACGTAGCTGCCGGCGGCGTACTGTTTGCCGTCGGCGGTGAAGGCTTCCGACGCGCGCTGGATTTCCGTATCGCCGAACGCGAGCGTTTCCAGCATTTTTTTCGCGGCGCCGGGATCGGGCTGCGCGGCGGGGACCACGTAGGCGTAGGGAGTGGCGCGCTCGACGTTATGGCGGTTGATTTCGTAGAAGTAGCGCAGCATGTCGGTGCGCTTGACGGCGGCCTGGTAGAGCAGCGATTCCCAGGCGATCGACTGGTAATCGATGATGTCGCGCAGGTGCCATTCGCCGCTCATCCACGGCGTCAGGTAATTCCAGCTTCGCTCGCGCGGATTATAGCCGAGCGCGTTTTCGGAAATATCTTCGGGCTTGATGGTGATCGGCGTCGCGAGCTTCACACTGGCGGATTCGGTGAGGATGCGCGCGCCGCCATGATACGCCTGATACTGGCGGCCCGGCGACCAGAAGTCGTACATCGCGTTCATGGCAATTCCGGTTTTGCCGGCGGCGGCGAGGTCGACGGCCATGCCGGTGCCGATCAGGTTGCAGATCTGCGCGAGGATCGGATCGATGTTGGGGTCGACCGGGTCCATCCATGGTGGAACGAAAATACGCGCGGTATTTGCGCCCATCTGGTGGACGTCGTAGACCACTTGCGGATGCCACTGATTTTCGAGCGTCGCGGTGTTGCGCGTTTCGGGCTGTGTGAAGATGTACCAGTCGCGGTTGTCGTCGTGGCCGACGTAGTGGTGGTACAACTCGGGTGGGTTGCTGCCGTCATAAGGAGTGCCCCTCGTTTTTGCGATACCACTTCGTAACGATGTCGACGCCGTCGGGGTTCTGCGAGGGTTCGAGCAGAATAATGACGTTGTCGAGGATGGTCTTGAATTTCGGGTTGTCCTCGGTGAGCAGCCGATAGGCGAACTCGACGGCGGTGTGGGTGGAGGCGACCTCGGTGGCGTGAATCGAGCAGGTGATCATGATGATCGTCTTGCCCTCGTTGAAGAGCTTTTGCGCCTCGGCGGGTGTGGTCTTGCGCGGATCGGAGAGGCGGAGCTGGATGTCGCGATAGTGCTCCAGGTTTTTGATGTTGGCGGGCGACGAGATGATCGCGGCGATCTGGGGGCGGCCTTCGACGGTCTTGCCGAGTTCGCGGAATTTGATGCGGTCAGAGCTTTTTTCCAGGGCCTGGAAATAGCTGACGACTTTATCCCAGTCGAGGAGTTCGTTGTCGACGCCGATTTTGTGGCCGAAGTGGGATTCGGGAGTCGGGACGGCGGCGCGGAGGGCCGCGGCGAAGGCGAGAAGGAGCAGAGCGCGTTTCACGTACATATATTACGTGGGACGGCTGGGTTCACGCAGAGGCGCGAAGGGCCGCTAAGAACGCAGAAGCGTTATCGGGCGCCCAATGCCGAGCATGGCAAACGATGCCGGCTCGGGCACGATTTCCGAGGAGAAGCTCATGTCGGTGAACAGTTCAGGTTCGCGAAGCGGCGCCGGGTTGCCGGGTCGGCTTGCGCGGCTTGGTCGCGCAGTGGCTGAAGTTGTGCGCGGATCGCTTCGAGCGATGCGTCGGTGAGCGGTTCAGCGCTGAGAATTCGGGTGAGCCATTTGTACATTTCGTGCATGCGGGGACGGAAGGTGGGGCCGCCGTGGTCGGCTCCGCGATAGAGGCGGTATTCGTGGGAGAGGTCGAGGTCCCAGAGGACGCGATGCAGAAATTCGGTGCCGTCGTGGGCGTTGACGAAATCGTTGTCGCCGGCTTCGATGTAGATGGGGAGATTGCGGAGGCGATCGGCATTGGAGCGCGCTCGAGTGGCGGGTTGGTTGGAAGCGAATAGCTCGGGATCGCGACTGGGGCCGATCAGGCGTGCCGGGCCGCCGCTGGTGTGATGGAGGCGATTTCTTGCACCGATTTCGGCGTCGGTGAAGCCGGGTTCCATCATCGGGTTCATCGCGGCGACAGCGGCGAATTCTTCGGGATAAGCAAAGGCGATCTTCAGGGCGCCGTAGCCGCCCATCGACATTCCGGTGATGGCGGTTTGCGCTGTGTGATACGTCGCGCGTAGATGTGGCACGAAATCTTCGACGATAAATGAATCCCAGCGGACGCCGGCGGCGGGATCTTCGACGTAGTAGCTCATGCCGGGGCTCGGAGTGGCCAGGATCATCGGGGCGACGGATTTTTCGGACCACCACGCTTCGAAAAGAGGAAGGCAAGCGGCCAGAGTCTGGCGGCTGCCGCCTCCGCCCATCAGGACGAGGCAAAGCGGCAGCGGGCCGTCGTGGTCGGGGACGATCGCGGCGTATTCGACTTTTTCCGGCAAATGGGCGGACGGGATTTCGGCGAGATCGACACGCGTGAGCATCTCTTTAAAATAATGGCAGGAGTCAGGTCGTGAAGATGACGTTTGTGCGAAGCGGCGGATTCGCCGGTCCGATGATGAGGGTGGAAGGCGCGGTGGATTTTGAGGGCGACAAGGCGATGGTGACGAGCGAGGCTCGGAAATACCGGCGGGAACTGGATCAGGACGAGGCTCGAGTGCTGCGCGATGCGGCGAGCCGGGGTATTGGCGAGGCCGAAGGGCAGGTCGCGCCGGATTCGTTTCAATACGACGTAACGGTTACGACAGCGGACGGGAAGACGCGGCGGGGGACCTTACACGGGGATTCCTCTAATCCACTAATACAGTGGATTAGAAAAGAATCGGACCGCATTTTTTCGCAGAAGTAGATATCAATTGTCACGCCCGCATGATATGATCCTCGCGGTTCGTTTCACTGGAGTTTCGAAAGGAGCCGAGGATCATGAGTACACCTTGCCGGCACTCGATCTATTGCATCCTGCCGCCGCACATTCTGAAGAACATCGCGAAGAACACGAAGGACGCGAAGCAGCGCGAGGCGGCGCTGAACGCACTGAGCGTGGATCACAGCATCCGCTCGGATCGGACAACGTTTTCACTGTTGGGAGGACTGCAGGTGGCGCACGCGGTGGGCCTGACGGCTGCGACGCCGGCGGTGCATCGCACGATTTATGTGGCGGGCAATCGCGAGAAGCTGCCGGGGACGCTGGCGCGGTCCGAAGGACAGGCGCCGGTGAAGGATAAGAGCGTGAACAACGCCTATGACGGGCTCGGCGCGACGTTCGATTTTTACCTGGCGGCGTACCAGCGCAATTCGATCGACAATCAAGGCCTGCCCCTCAAAGCGACCGTGCACTATGGCGACGGCTACAACAACGCGTTCTGGAACGGACAGCAGATGGTGTTCGGCGACGGCGACGGAAGCATTTTCGGGGACTTCACGGCTCCGCTGGATGTGATCGGTCATGAGTTGACGCACGGGGTGACGGGGAGCCAGGCGAACCTGACGTATCAAGGGCAGGCGGGGGCGTTGAATGAGTCGATCTCGGATGTGTTCGGGTCGCTGGTAAAGCAATATGCGGCCAAGCAGACGGCGAATCAAGCGGACTGGCTGATCGGAAAAGGGCTGCTGCTGAATCGGAACGATCTGGCGCTGCGATCGATGGCGAAGCCGGGGTCGGCTTACGAGAACGATCCGCTACTGGGAAGCGATCCGCAGCCGGCGGCGATGCTGAGATACGACGAGTCGGCGGAAGACAATGGCGGGGTCCACATCAATTCGGGGATTCCCAACCATGCGTTTTATCTGGCGGCCACGGCGATCGGAGGATTCGCCTGGGTGAAGGCGGGGCAGATCTGGTATGACACGCTGCTGGATGCGCGGTTGAAGCAGTCGGCGGATTTCGCGGCGTTCGCGAATCTGACGGTGATGAACGCGGCGCAGCGGTATGGGACCACGAGCATCGAGCGCAAGGCGGTGATCGACGCGTGGACACAGGTCGGAGTGCCGGTGCAGGCTCACCAGGCGGCGGTGGCGGGGTAGTCGTCTGAATTCGGGCGCGACGTTGCGTTGAGTGCGGAGCTTTCGCTCGGCATGGTGATTGCGAGGCTCAAGCCTCGCGCGGGCTGAAGCCCGCCCTCCTAGAAGACATACGCGAGCGCGAGGTTCGCGGTGTCGCCCCGTTCGTTGGCCAGGAGCTGATTGCGGAAATCGGTGAGCAGGCGCCGGTATTCCCAGGCGATCAGAGCATGGGTGGTGTACTTGTAGATCAGGTTGCCCATGTAGCTCTGATTGCGAAGGCGCGATCCGGTGGTGATGTCGCGCGCGTTGGGGTCGTCGATGCCGTAGGCGAGGTTGACCTGCCATTTTGGCGTGAAGTTGAATTGGGCCTGCGTCCATCCGCCGCTCGAGCGCACGCCGCGATCGCCGAAGACGCCGACGTTCTGGATGGCTTCGCCGGCGGTGACGCTGAAGATGCCGAGCGCGCGGCCGGTGTAGAGTTCACCGCTCAGATTGAATTTTTTCGAGAACGGAAGGCTGTAGTCGACCGCGGCTCCCCAGGAATCGAGCGGGAACTGGTCGGTGACGCCGCCCAAGGTTCCCGCATTTTTTCCGTGCGCGTAGTGGCCGCTGAAGCCGATGGTGAAGTCGCGATCGTCGTGCTTATCGGTGAGGGCGAATCGCGCTTCGCCGGCGGGAGAGCGTCCGCGCTCGCCGACGCCGGGAGGCCGCGTGGCGGCGAAGGCCGCGGTGCTGTAGTCGCCCATGTTGGGATCGAGCGCGGCGAATTGCGCCAGCAGGCTCAGATTGCCGCCGAGCGATCCATGGGCCTCCATGCGGATCTGCGGAAGACGATTCCACGGATTGCCGGAGGCGGACATCGAGGGAATGGCGAACTCGGCGTAGCTGGTCGGGTTGAGCGGAGCGAAAAGGGCCCAGTCCTGTCCGGCTTCGATGGCGAAATTGTGCCAGTCGAGGCGTCCATAGGCTAGGCGGAGACGCAGAATATCCATGTCGACGCCGTTGCCGAAAGGAGCCTTGCCGCCGAGGAAATCGACTTCGACGGCGCCGCTGAGTTTGGCTCCCATGATTTCGTGGTTGTCTTCGTATTTCAATCCCACGCGGCTCTGGCGGGCGGTCATGGCGAACGCTTTATCGTTGCCAAGCGCGTCGGCTCCCTGTTTCCCGGTGAACAGCGGGATGTCGGTAATGTTCATCATCGCCGTGTCGTAGACGGAGTTCACCAGAAGCGTCCCGTAAACCGTGACGGGAAAATGGCTCTGCGCCGTGACGGCAGGAGCGCTGGAGGCGGTGGTGGGAGCGATCGCGGGCGGCGAGGGCTGCGCGGGGAGCGCGCGCTGCGCCGTTTGCGTCGCCGCGGCGGGCGCGATGCGCGCGAGTTCGGTCGACGTGAGGAGTCCTTTCTGCTGCAGCAGGCCCGCGAGGGCCGCGACGCGATCGGCAGGCGGCGCCGCTTCGACGCGCGCGAGTTCCGCCGCGGTGATGGTTCCTTTCTCGGCCAGGATGCGCGCCAGCACGTCGGCGCTGTCCTGAGCGAAGGCGCAGAGGCCCAAGAGCAGAAGGGACACGGTCGCTTTCATCAATAGCTCCTCGAGTTAAGCGGCCCGGCGGACAGGCGAAGACTGCGGCGGTATCGCGGCCCGTTTTGCCAGGATCGGAAAAATAAGCGAGACGATCATCATGACGGCGATGATGTGCAACGCCAGGCTGTAATTGCCGGTCCTCTGCCGGACTTGCGCGATGAGAATCGGCGAAGGGATCGCGCCTGCGCCCCACGCCAGCAGGATCCAGCCGTAGATGCCGCCCATGTATCGCGCACCGAAAAAATCCGCTGTGAACGACGGCATCACGCCGAAGCCCCCACCGTAGCACATGCCGATGATCGCCACAATGGCGGTAAACGCAGCCTGCGAATGCGCGCCTGGCAGCAGCAGAAACATCACGACGTAGATGAGATAAATCACCAGGTACGTGTTGGCGCGGCCGAGGAAATCGGAGACCCACGCCCAGAAGACGCGTCCCAGGGCATTGAAGATCGAAATGACGCCGACAATGCCCGACGCGGCTACCGCGGAGAGTCCCACGATCTGCTGCGCCATCGGCGAAGCCTGGCTGATGATCATGATTCCGGCTGAGACGCTGAGAAAGAGCATCAACCAGAGCAGCCAGAACCGCCAGGTGGCCATCGCTTCGCGAACCGTGTAATCCCGTGTGGTCGCACTGCGCGAAACGGCGGTGGAGGGCTGCCATCCGGCGGGCCGCCAGCCTTCCGGAGGATTGAAGAGCAGTTGCGCGGTGAGCACGACAACGATCAGATACGCGATGCCGAATTCGATAAACGTCTGCGGAACGCCTACGGCGATGATGCGCCGCGCGGCGATCGGGCTCATCACCAGCGCGCCCGCGCCGTAGCCCATCACCGCGATTCCGGTCATCAGCCCGCGGCGCTCCGGGAACCACTTCGTCACGGTGGCCACGGGGCAGATATAGCCCATGCCCATGCCGATCCCGCTCAGGACGCCGTATCCCCAGTACAATCCCGCCAGCGATTCGTTGCGGACGGCCCAGGCGGAGATGATGAAGCCCGCGCCGTAGAGCATTCCGGCGACCGAGGCGACCAGGCGAGGGCCGACGCGGTCGAGCCAGAGTCCGCCGATCACCGTGCCGACGCCGAGGAGAGCGATGGCGATGGTAAAGGTCAGGGAGACTTCGGTGAGCGTCCAGTGGCCGAGGTCCATCAGAGGGTGGACGAACACGCTCCAGCCGTAGACCGCTCCCAGAGCGATCTGCATGACCACGGCGGCGATGGCGATCCAAACACGGTTCGACATCCACCTGATTAGTTGATCGAAACGCTGTGTTGGTTACGCTGTAACGGTCAGGAGTTAATACTGAACGGATTCGAGAAACAGCCCGGAGGCCGGCGCGGTCCAGGAAGCGACGTCGAGTTTCGGGTCTTTTCGGCCTTCGATCAGCGAGCGGAATTGATCGACGCTGACTTCGCCGAGCCCGACCTTCACGAGCGTGCCTGCAAGGCGCCGAACCATTTTCCACAGAAAATGCGACGCTTCGATACGGAAGACGATCAGGTTGTCGTCGACGGCGACCTCGGCGGAATCGACCACGACAATGGTCGATTCATCGGGGCGCGAGGGATCGGCGGCGCGAAACGCAACGAAATCGTGCCGTCCGGCGATGAGCGCGGCGGCCTGCTGCATCTTCCCGACATCGAGCGGTTCTTTGATCCACCAGACGTAGCGTTTCGAAAGAGCGGTCTTGCGCGTCGAGATCTGGTAGAAATAGGCGCGCGAAACGGCGTCGTGACGGGCGTGAAAATTCGGGGCGGCCTCGCTCAGATCGACCACCGCGATGGAAGAGGGCAGGCGATCGTTCAGCTCGCGAAGAATCTGCGGCGCGGTAAGTTTGCGCTGCGGACGGCGGACCTTCAGATGCGCGACCTGGCCGAGCGCGTGTACGCCCGCGTCGGTCCGGCCGGAGCCTTGAAGATCGACGGCGACACCGAACAACTCGTCGGCCACGCGCTGCAGTTCGCCCTGGACGGTGCGCGCGTTGATTTGCGTTTGCCAGCCGGAGAATTTCGATCCGTCGTATTCGAGGATCAGTTTGTAGGCGGCCAACGGGTCAGCTCAATTCGGGCTGGCTGAAAACGGGAGTCTGGATCGGCGCGAGTTCGCCGGGCTCGGTGAGCAGGACGCCCCACAACACGTAGAGTCCGGCGGAGCTGCCTGAGAGCAGCGCGCCGACCAGAGGCGCGGAGCCGCGCACGAAATTCATCACCAGGAATCCAGCCGCGATGCTCGCGAAGTAGGCCGTCAAAAGGAAGGCGTGGCGAATCGCGTTTTTCGAAACACCGCGCGGGAACATGACCGCGAAGATCGCGAGCGCGGAGCAGATCACGCATAGCGCGGAACTGGAGTAGCGAGAAGCCAGCGAGAGAATATAAAACGCGAGACGCTGCGGCGACTGGCCGAACAGACGCAAGCTGTCGAGTCCGCTGGCCGCGGCGACGGTTGCCGCCAGAATCAGCACGGTCCACGTGAAAGATCGCGAAAGAAGTCCGGCGCGCGCGTTGTCGTTCAATTTGTGCCACAACTCGACCACGACGACGATCCTCAAGCCAAGCAAGCCCGCGGTGCTGGCAGCCCAGATAATCGCGTACAAATGATCCTCGGGTCCGCCCGCGAGCCAGATGAAACACTGCAGCGACGCCGCGACCAGATACACCGCAAACCAGCAGTAGGCACGGAATACACCTGTAGTGATAAGACGGCAGAGAGCAAAAACCCCCGCCGCAGCGGATGCGACGTTGAGGAAGAGGCGAGGATCCATCGCCTCCAGATTGTACTACTTACTGTTTGCTGTCGGGAGGGCAGTCGGGGAAGCAGCTGGGTGGGGGAGCATCGAAGGAAGCGACCACGGGTTTCAAGCCGTTGTGTTCGGCGCGGATTTCAACGGCCACCGCGAGAACGCCAAGCGTCAGGGCACACGTCAAGAGTGTTGTTTTCATATAGAGTATCCTCCTCACAATTTTGCCGCTTATTACTTACGGCGTAAAGGATGATACACGAATAATATACAATTTGGAACCTTAGAATAGTACCTACAGTATTACTTAATTTTAGAGGACTTTAGTTCTGAGGGTCCCGTCCGAGTTCGGCGATGTTGGCTATAGTATCTCCTTTTTTCATGGAGGGAACCGCGCCGATATAGGCGACAACGCCGGAGAGAGGCGAGGCCACATCGCGAATCTTTTCGCCGAAATAATTCGTAATGTAACCGATGCTTTGCCCTTGAGTGACATATGCTTCGGGTGCTACGGAGGGGTAGAAGATCCCGTCGACATCCGAGGCGACGGTCGTGATGCGGCCCAGCCACAGCGGATGCTGAACGGGCTTCGCCGCACCGGGAAGCATTTTCAGCTCGCGCATCACGCTGAGCGTCCCGTTGACGAGCGCGTCGATGTCTTCGGCGTAGGTGGTTCCGGCGTGTCCGGCCTCGACCGCGATCGCGGCTTTTCCCGAATCGAGCGCGTAGCGGGTCAACGTGACGGCTCCGCCGGGTGCGACCGGATTGCGCATGTTCTGAATGATGATGTGATCGAGACCCATGGCGAGTGTCATTGCGCGCGTCGCGGCGCCGAGCTTCGCGTTGCCGGTGTCGGGCCAATAGGCGTATTTGCGAAGATTTTCGTCCAGGTCGCCGCCGTGATAGTCGAGCAGGTAGTCGCATTTTTCGACCACTTGTTTAGAAATTGCATACGACGCGCGGTCGGTTTGCGTGCCGTCGGGCTTGCCGGGATAGAAGCGATTCATATTTTTCCGGTCGACCGGATTGACATGCGGGGTCTTCTGCTGAAACGAGGCGACGTTCAGCAGCGGCACCAGAATCACGGAGCCTGACAGCGCCGCGGGATCGATCGCCTGCCCCAGTTTTTCGGCGGCGATGATGGAGGCGTATTCAGTCCCGTGCGATCCGGAGACCAGCGCCAGCACGGGCCCGGGTTTCGCGCCCTGCATCACGATGACCGGAATATCGTAGCCCGCGTCGGATCCGGCGGGGACTTGGATCACGCCCGTGGCCTTGCGGCCGGGCGCGGCGGAAGCGGTTCCGACGGAGAGATCGGCTGCATGCAGCGCGCACACAGCGAGGGTGGTGAAAAGAATGCGGGAAATCATCACGGCGATTATATGCCCGCGCCGGGAGATGTACAATTGTCGGGTTGAACGGCGAGGAGAGCGAATGAAATCGTTTCTATTTCTGATCACTGCGGTGGCGATCGCCGCGGCGCAGCCGATCGTGCTGAAGACGTCGACGCTGCTGGACGGAAAAGGCAAGACACTGACGAATACGATCGTCGTGGTGGAGAACGGAAAGATCGCGCGGGTGGGCGGCTCGGCTCCGGCGGGCGCGGTGGTTTACGACCTGACACCGTTCACGGTGTCGCCGGGATGGATCGATACGCATTCGCACATCGGCTATCACTTCGACAACAACAATCGTTATGCGGGTCGCGAGGAGCCGCCGGCGCAGGCTTCCTGGCACATCGCCGAGAACGCGGTGGTGACGCTGAACGCCGGTTTTACGACGATCCAAAGCCCCGGCCAGATGCTGGATAAGGATCTGCGCGATGCGATCGCACGGGGCGTGATGCCGGGGCCGCGCATTCTGACGTCGCTCAATCCGCTGACCGAAAACAGCGGCGATCCCGCGAAGCTTCGTGAGCTGGTTCGCGAGCGCAAGCAGCAGGGCGCGGATCTGATCAAGATTTTCGCGTCGAAGAGCATTCGCGAAGGCGGCGCGATCACGATGACGCAGGCCCAGCTCGACGCGGCGTGCGGCGAAGCGAAGTCGCTGGGGCTGCGGACGATCGTGCATGCGCACTCGGCGGAATCGGCGAAAGCGGCGACGCTCGCGGGATGCACGGCGATCGAGCACGGGGCGTTCGTCAGCGATGAAGTGTTCGACCTGATGGCCAAGCACGGCACCTATTACGACGCGAACATCGGCCTGGTCCTGCAGAACTACCTGGAGAATAAGCCCAAGTATTTCGGGATCGGCAATTACAACGAGGAAGGCTTCGCGTATATGGAGAAGGGCGTCGCGATCGTTCTCGAGACGTTCAAGCGCGCGATCAAGCACAAGGATCTGAAAATCATCTACGGCACGGACGCGACGGCGGGAGCGCACGGCCAGAATTATCGCGAGTACATCGTGCGGGTGCGCGATGGCCACCAGGATCCGATGCAGGCGCTGATCTCGGTGACGTCGTTGTCGGCGGAGTCGCTGAATCTCGGCGATAAGATCGGTTCGATCGCGCCGGGGATGGAGGCGGACATCGTCGCGTTCGACGGCAATCCACTGAAGGACGTGAATGCAGCGGGCAAGGCTGTGTTCGTGATGAAGGGCGGCAAGGTGTACGAAAATCTCGGGCACGGGGCGCATCGATGATGACGAGAAACCGCTTGCTGACGCGCGCGGCTCTGTGTTGCGCGGCGCTGCTGTTCTGCATCAGCGCCGATCGTCCGGAAGTCGACTGGGCGGTGTGGGGCGGCGATTCCGCGCAGACGCATTATTCGCCGCTGGCCGAGATCAACACGTCGAACGTTGCGAAGCTGCATCAGGCGTGGGTCTTTAAAACCGGCGAGACCGAACTGAAAGAATACGGCACGCGGCCCGGGTCGTTCGAGAATACGCCGGTGATGATCGATGGCGTCCTGTATGTCACGACGCCCTACAACAAAATCGTCGCGCTCGATCCGGAGTCGGGCAGGGAACTGTGGAACTACGATCCGAAAACGTATGTCGACGGCCAGCCGCCGAACGGAACGGGCTACGTGCATCGCGGGCTGGCGGTGTGGCGCGACGGCTCGAATCTGCGGATTTTTCTCAACACGCGCTACCGGCTGATTTCGCTCGACGCGAAGACCGGAAAACCGGTCCAGTCGTTCGGCGACAACGGGATCGTCGATTTGAGCCAGGGGCTGGTTTGGGAGATCAACAAGAAGCACTACACCGAAACGTCGCCGCCGGTGGTTTATAAGAACCTGGTGATCGTGGGCAACGGCGTCGGCGACCGGTTGATGTATAAAAACGATCCGCCGGGCGACGTGCGCGCCTTCGATGTGAAGACCGGCAAGCGCGTGTGGACATTCCATACGATCCCGCAGACAGGCGAGTTCGGAAACGATACGTGGGGCAACGGCTCGGAGAAATTTACGGGCCACACGAACGTGTGGGCTCCATTCACGCTCGACGAAAAGCGCGGCCTGGTGTATCTGCCGGTCAGCACGCCGAGCAACGATTTTTACGGCGGCACGCGTCCGGGGAATAATCTTTTTGGCGAATCGCTGGTGTGCCTGGACGCGGCGACGGGACAGCGCAAGTGGCATTATCAGATCGTTCATCACGGGCTGTGGGATTACGATCTCGCCTCGCCGCCGG
Organism: Terriglobia bacterium; assembly: GCA_020073325.1. Lineage (GTDB taxonomy): Bacteria > Acidobacteriota > Terriglobia > Bryobacterales > Bryobacteraceae > Palsa-187. The sequence goes on from JAIQFJ010000040.1 coordinate 17,872, forward strand.
CGCTGGTGACGATCAACGTCGATGGGAAAAAGATCGACGCGGTGGTGCAGCTCACCAAGCAGGGATTTGCGTTTGTGTTCGATCGCGTCACCGGGAAACCCGTGTGGCCGATCGAGGAGCGTCCGGTGCCCGCGAGCGACGTCCCCGGCGAGCACGCCTCGCCCACGCAGCCGTTTCCGACCAAGCCTCCGGCGTATAGCCCGCAGGGTGTGTCGCTCGACGACGCGTTCGATCTGACGCCGGAATTGAAAGCCGAAGCACAGGCGGAGATGAAAAAGTTTCGTCTGGGTCCGGTGTTCACGCCGCCGTCGATGCAGGGAACGCTGGGGCGGCCCGGGATCATCGGCGGAGCGAACTGGGGCGGTGGCGCGTTCGATCCCGAGACCGGGATGCTCTATATCAAGACGACGAATCAGCCTGCGATTTTCCGGGTCAAGAAGGCGACGCAATCGGAGGAAGTGAACTACGATATCGTCGGCGATCTGGGCGCGCAGGCGACCTTCCATGGCCGGCTCCCGCTGACGAAGCCACCTTACGGTCACATCACGGCGATCGATCTGAATCACGGCGCGATCGCGTGGCAGGAACCGTTCGGCGACATGGCGGATTTACGCTCGAATCCGGCGTTGAAGGATGCGAAGCTGCCGGCGCGGCTCGGCGTACCGGGCGCGATGTCTGGAATCGTCACCAAGGGCGGTCTGTATTTCGTCGGCGGAGGCGATTCGGCATTGCACGCGGTGGATAAATCGAACGGAAGAGATTTGTGGCAGGGCGCGCTGCCGGCGCGTTCGACGGCGAATCCGATGACGTATCGGACGAAGTCGGGAAAACAGTTCGTGGTGATCGCGGCGGGGCAGGGAGTGAATGCGGTCCTGGTCGCGTTCGCGGAGTGATTGAGGAGGCGGAATGAAGCGGCGTAGTTTTCTTGCAGTCGCGGCGATGTTCGCTCCACGCTGGGCGCGGGCGCAGGAGGTGGGGCCGGGGATCCACGAATTGGCGAAGATTGTTTTGCCCGCAAAGGTTGCCGAGAAGACGGCGGATCAATTCATCCAGTGGATTCGCGACTACAAGCCCGGCGCGGAAATCGCTTCGGGCTACGGGAATCCTCGGACGCAGGTGACGGCGCCCAATCCGTCGACGCATTACGCCGGGCAGTTGCGCGCGCTCGGGTCGCCGATCACGCGCGGCGCGGTGGAGGCTGCGCTGGCGTCGTTCGATCGAATCCCGCAGCGGCCCAACGGAAAGCACGTCGCGGCCGACCTGCTGTCGTTTTTCTACAGCTCGGCGGACGGCGAGGATTCTCTCTACGGGCTCGCCATCAAGCGCGACGATTGCCGCGGTTTGGGTAATTCGACCGAACGTCCGGCGAGGCTCACATGATCCACGAATCGGATGTTTGCATCATCGGGGCCGGCATCAGCGCGGCGATGCTCGCGCAGAAGCTTTCGGAACTGCGCCCGGGCGTGTCGATCACGATCGTCGAAGCAGGCAGGAACTTCTTCGATTTCGAGAATCGCTTCAAGCAGCGCGAGCGGATGATCAAGTACAACGAAAACCCCTGGCCCGGCGACTTCATCGAAGGCCAGTTCGCTGCCGGAGGAATTTCGCACACGATGGCGGTCGGCGGCCAGGCGCTGCATTGGGGCGGCACCTGCAACCGATTCTCCGAAGAAGACCTGCGCCTGAAATCGAAGTTCGGTCTCTACGTCGACTGGCCGATCGAGTGGCGCGAACTGGAAAAATTCTATTGCGAGGCCGAGCGGCGGCTGGGCGTTTCGGGCGAGCCGAGTCCGTTCACCGAAGACAAACGCAGCGAGCCCTATCCCATGAAGCCAATCCCGCTCACCTGGAGTCTGGATCGTTTGCGCGAATGGGGGAACAAGAGCGGAATTCCGTTCCAGGCGACTCCGCAGGCGAAAAACACCGTCCCCTACGACGGCCGCAACGCGTGCATCCGCTGCGGGACATGCGATGTCTGTCCCACCGGCGCGCGCTATTCGCCGGACTATACGTTCAAGAAGCTGATCGCGGAAAAGAAGATCACGCTACATGAGCACACACTGATCCGCAAGCTGGTTTCCGAAGACGGCAACAAAACCGTGGCCGCCGCGCACGCCGCCAATGGCGACGTTTATCGCGCCAGGACGTTCGTGGTCGCCTCAGGGTACACCTGGAGCTCGCATCTGCTGCTGCTTTCCGGTCTGGCGAATCGCAGCGGGATGGTTGGAAAATATATGAACGGTCACGCGTTCATCCAGGCCTTCATCGAACTCGATGGCGAGATTTATCCCAACATGAATCCGCAGTACGGGCTGATTTCGCGTCAGTATTTCCGCTGCTCGCCGAAGGATCCGTTCGTGCGGCACGATTTGCGCATCTGGGAAGCCGCTCGCGAGGCGCCGCGGCTGAAGGATGCTTCGGGAAAAATTCTGCTCGGCGACGACATCGTGAAGGACTGGCGGTCGCGCGCGACGCGCGGCATGGCTCGCGTGCGCGCTTACTACGATGTGCATCCGGCGCAAAATAGCGAATTGACGCTCGACGCTTCGGCGAAGAATCAATACGGCGATCCGATGCCGAAGATCTTGCATCGTCCCGACGCGGCCAGCGCGGCTCGGGTCGGCGCGACGCGGCAGCATGTGCAGGGCATCTTCGAGCGCATGGCTCGCAACGACAACGGAAAGATCCTGCGAACGCAGGAAGGCAATTATCTCGATCACCCCGCCGGCGGATGCCGCATGGGGACCGACCCTGCGACCAGTGTCACCGACAGCTTCGGCCGCACGCACGATCACGAGAATCTTTTTGTCGTCGGCGCGCCGACGCTGCCCAATGCGGGCTGCACGAACGGCACGTTGACCTTTGTCGCGCTGACGCTGCGCTCCGCCGAGGAGCTCGCGCGCGGGATTCCCAAGAAGAGTTGACGAGAAGGGTTGACAAGAAGGTTGATGGGATACGCCGTCTGGCTCGACGAGCCGAATCGCCTCGCCTGGGCGCAGGGGACCCAGGAATACCGCCCGATGGGCGCCGCCGTGATCGCGATCACGGGACAATTCCGGCGCGGCGATTTTTTGCAGCGCCAATCCTGCCCGCATCGCCTGCGCGGGTCGTTCGCCGGATTTTTCGGATCACTGGAAGAAGTGAACCGCTTCCTGCGGTCCCGCGAAAGGCCTCGGCCGCGCACGACGCCTGCCTACTTGCGATAAATACTTAGAACCCTAGGCCGCAGACCGAGCTCCGTCGATATCATGGAAACGATGTGGATCGAGGCGGCGACGACAGGTGTGGCAGCGGCCGCAGGCGCCATGGGATACGCCGTGCGCGGCAAATCCTCGACTGTTTTCGCTCCCTCGGTGTATCACGGCGACCGCTCCCGCCCCTCGATCGCCTTGACCTTCGACGACGGGCCCAGCGAATCGACGCCGGCGCTGCTCGAAATTCTGGCGGAGCACAAAGTCCCCGCGACCTTCTTCATGTGCGGAAAAAATGTCCGGCGCTGCGCGTCGATCGCCAAGGCTGTCGCGGCTGCGGGACATGAGATCGGCAATCACACCGATTCTCATCCGCGCCTGGATTTTCATTCGCCCGAATTCATTTACGGCGAACTGGCGCTGGCGCAGGAAACGATCCGCAAAGCCACGGGCGTGCAGCCGCGCCTGTTTCGCGCGCCTTACGGCGTCCGCTGGTACGGACTGAAAAGCGCGCAGGAGCGGCTGAAACTTCAAGGCGTCATGTGGACCGTCATCGGCCGCGACTGGCGCTGGCGCGCCGGGCGCGTTTCGCGGCTGATCCTGCGCCACGCCTCGAACGGCGCGATCGTCTGTCTGCACGACGGGCGCGCCGTCGAACGCACGCCCGACATCCGTTCCACACTCGAAGCCGTCGAGTATGTCATACCTATATTGAAAGACCGCGGATTTCAGTTCGAGACGGTCAGCCAGATCCTATGCCCCCAGAACTCGTCGCCTGCGTCACTGCCGTAATCGCCAAGACTCAGCACATTCCGCCCGAATCCGTCACCATCGACAGCACGTTTGAGGAATTGAAAATCGATTCGCTCGACGGCATCAACATTCTGTTCGCGCTCGAAAGCGAGTTCGATCTCGATATTCCCGACGACGCCGCGCGGAAGATCCGTTCGGTGCGCGAAATGTGCGAAGGGATCGAAAAGCTGGTGGCCGCGAAAAACGCCGCCCTTCCCCAAACATGACCAGGCGGGTGGCCGTCACCGGCATCGGCGTGATCTGCGCCTCGGGCCGCACGCGCGACGCTTTCTGGAATGCGCTGAAGGCGGGCGAAAGCGCGATTCGTCCCATGACGCTGGTGCCTGAAGGCTCCGTGCGATTTCCCAACGCCGCGGAGGCCGCCGGCTATCGCGCCGAAGATTATTTCGAACCGAAAGAAGCCGACCTGCTCGATCGCTTTGCCCAGTTCGCGCTGATCGCGGCGCGCGAAGCCGTCGCCGATTCCGGAATCGTGTTCGATGCGGCGCTCAAGGCAACGGGGGCGATCGTTACCGGGTCGTGCATCGGCGGAAAAACCACCGAAGACGACGGATTTCGCGGACTCTACGCGCTGAACAACACCCGCTTTCCTCCGCTTTCGATTCCCAAAGCGATGGCCAACGCGGGCGCCAGCCGCATCTCGCTCGAATACGGAATCACGGGACCGGTGTACACGATTTCGACGGCGTGCTCCTCGGCGAATCACGCCATCGGCCAGGCGTTCTGGATGGTGCGCAGCGGATCGGCGGAAGTGGCGATCGCGGGCGGCAGCGAAGCTCCGTTTTCGTTAGGACTGCTGAAGGCGTGGGAAGCGATGCGCGTCGTTTCGCCGGACACCTGCCGTCCGTTTTCGAAGGATCGCCGCGGATTGATTCTCGGCGAAGGCGCGGCGATGCTGGTGCTGGAGCCGATGGATCGCGCCATCGCACGCGGTGCGCGGATCTGGGGAGAAATCGCCGGATTCGGCATGTCGAGCGACGCGCATCACATCACGCAGCCGTCGCCGGTCGGCGCCGCGCGAGCCATGCGAGCCGCGCTTGCCGATAGCGGCGTCGCGGCCGAAGCGGTCGGCTACATCAATGCGCACGGAACCGGAACGTCGGCGAACGATCCTGCCGAGGTCGAAGCGATCCGCAGCATCTTCGGGTCGTGCGTGCCGCTGCTCAGTTCGACCAAATCGATGCACGGACACGCGCTCGGCGCCGCCGGGGCGATCGAAGCCGCGGCGACGCTGCTCGCCCTGCACGACGGAATCCTCCCTCCGACCGCGAATTTCACCGAGCCGGATCCAGCGTGCGATGTGGATGTCGTTGCGAATGTCGCAAGGCCCGCACAGATCGAATACGCGCTCTCGAACTCCTTCGCCTTCGGCGGTCTCAACGCCGTTTTGTTGTTTCGGAAGTGATCCCGCGCTGGTGAGTGCCTGTGTTCAAACCACTACAATAAAGGTGCGTGGTCATCTTCGGAATCTATTACTCGGTCCCGCTGATCGCGGCCGGTGCTCTGATCACCTGGCTGCTGAACTGGTATTGGGCCGTGCCGTTCTACATTCTCGCGGCATTTTGTTTGTACTTTTTCCGCGACCCGGAGCGCACCATTCCCGAAGGTCCCGTCGCGGTTTCGCCCGCCGACGGCAAGGTTGTCGCCGTCCTCCCGGATGCCGCCGGAGCGAATCGCGTCAGTATCTTTCTGAACGTCTTCGACGTGCACGTGAACCGCACGCCGATCGGCGGAAAAATCGCGTGTGTCAAATATCAGAGGGGCCAATTCCTGGTCGCCAGCAAAGAGGCCGCCAGCCATTCGAACGAGCATAACATCATCACTGTCGACGGCGGCGGATCGCGCGTCGTCTTTAAACAGATCGCCGGACTGATCGCGAGACGTATCGTGTGTTACAAAAAACCGGGCGACATCGTCGAAAAAGGCGAGCGCATCGGCCTCATCAAATTCGGCTCCCGCGTCGATGTATTGCTCGGACCCGAATGGAGCGTCGCCGTGCGCGAAGGCGAACGCGTCGCCGCCGGCTCCAGCATCATCGCGCGAAAGAACGAGGGGACTGAATGAACTTACGCGACCGGTTAATCGATCCCCGCTCTCCGGACCGCCGTCCGCGCAAGGCTGCCTATGCGCTGCCGACGCTGTTCACGGCGGCGAACATTTTTCTGGGATTCTATGCGCTGTTGGCTGTGTTTCAGGGCGCGATCCTCATGTCGCAGGACATCTTCGCCGCCAGCCTGCAATTCCGCTACGCCGCGATCGCGATCGGCGCCGCCGTGTTTTTCGACGGACTCGACGGGCGCATCGCGCGCATGACCAACACGGTGAGCGATTTCGGCCGTGAGATGGATTCGCTGGCCGATGTGATCACGTTCGGCATCGCACCCGCGGCGCTCGCTTTCAGTTGGGGAGTCTACTTCGTGCAGCCTGCCGGCGGCCTGATTCTCGAATATCTGCACCGCGCGGGATATTTCCTGTCGTTCCTCTACCTGCTGTGCGGCGCGGCTCGCCTGGCGCGATTCAACATCCAGCACAATCCGGTGCTGAAGAATCCTGGACGCCCGGATCGGAAATATTTCGCCGGCTTGCCGATTCCCGCCGCGGCCGGCGCCATTGCGAGCGTCGTCTATGCCGCCGACGGCACGCCCATCGATTGGTGGGTTTTTTCCGCGGGATGGCTCGCGCTGGCTGGGTTGCTCGGGTTCCTCATGGTCAGCACCTGGCGCTATCCGAGCTTCAAGGATCTGAATCTGGCGCGTCCGCGTTCGCCGCTTATCTTGATTGTGCTGGGCAGCCTCATCATGCTGATCGTTTATTTCTCGCAGCCTGTCTTGCTTGGATTGGCCGCGTGTTACGTCTCGAGCGGAATCGTGATCCGCGCGGGCGGCATCATTCGCCGCCGCTTCCGCCACGCGCCGCCGCGCACACCGGAGCATCAGGTTGGCTGAAATCGAACGTCCTTTGGTCGCTCTCGTCGGAGGCGATTCGCTGCTCGCGCGCGAAATTCGCGAACTGCTTTCCGAAGCGAAACCGGCGCCGCGCGTCGAGCTGATTTCGGCCGCCGCCGACAACTCCACGGTACTCGCGAAGGAAGAGGACGAGGCTGTGGTGATGAGCCCGCTCTCGGCCGAAAGCCTGGAAGGCGCGCGCGTCGCTTTCCTGGCCGGATCGCCCGCCTCCAGCCGCCGGACATTCAAGACCAATCCCGAGGGTGGACCGGTGCTGATCGATCTGGGCGGCGCGCTCGAAGATCAGCCCTCGGCACGGTTGCGTGCGCCGTCCGCCGAAGCCGCGCGGCCCGAGCCGTCCGCGATTCAGGTGATCGCGCATCCCGCGGCCATCGCGATCACAAGACTGTTCGCGACACTGGCGCAATTGGGAACCATTCGCCGCGCCATCGTCCACGTGTTCGAGCCCGCCAGCGAACGCGGCCAGCGTGGTCTCGACGAGCTTCAGCAGCAAACCGTCTCGTCGCTCTCATTCCAGAAATTGAAGACCGACATCTACGACGCACAGGCTGCTTTCAACGTGCTTGCAAGATACGGGGAGGAGGCGATGGAGCCGCTCGCCTCGATTTCCGAGCGCCTGGAGCGTCATCTCGCGTCACTGCTTTCCGGCTATCCGTCGATTCCGATGCCGTCATTGCGACTAGTCCAGGTGCCGGTGTTCCACGGCCACAGCTTTTCGGTCTGGATCGAGTTCGAAGAAAACCCCGGCGCCGGCGCGATCGCGCGGCGGCTCAACGATGCGGGCTTCGATGTCCGGCCGGAGGAGCCGCCGACCAATGTCGGCATCGCCGGCCAGACCGGACTCGCGGTCGGGGCGATCGAGCTGGATCAAAATTCGCCGCGCGCGTGCTGGCTGTGGATGGTGGCCGACAATCTGCGGCTCGCCGCCGAGAACGCGGTCGCCGTCGCGCGGGAGGCGTTTTGAAAACCGCGCTCGCGGCTGCCGCGCTGCTGCTGTGCTCCTGCGGCTATCATGTTTCCGGCCACACGGACCTGCTGCCGAAAACGATCCACACCGTCGCGATTCCCGCGTTCACTAATGCCACGACGCGTTATAAGCTCACCGACCGGCTGGCCGAGTCGCTGTCGCGCGAGTTCATCGCGCGGACGCGCTATAAAATCGTCGCCGATCCGAACCAGGCCGACATGATCCTGCGCGGAACCGTGACGAACTACCTCTCCGGCGCCACCATCGTCGTCCAGAACGCCACAGCCGTCGACGTGCAC
>JAIQFJ010000476.1 GCA_020073325.1 Terriglobia bacterium
TGGAAGTGCTGGCGGCAAACGAAATCGAGGTCATGATCGCGCGTGATCGCGAATATACGCCGACCCCGGCCATCTCCCACGCGATTCTGAAATACAACCGCGGACGCACCAGCGGGCTGGCCGACGGGATCGTGGTGACGCCGTCGCACAATCCGCCCGAAGATGGCGGCTTCAAATACAATCCTCCGCACGGCGGTCCCGCCGATTCGCAGACCACCGCGTTTATCCAGGCTCGCGCGAATGAGTTTCTGGAAAATTCGCTGGCCGGCGTGAAGCGCGTTTCGTTCGACGCCGCCCTGCGCGCCTCGACCACGCATGAGCACGACTACATAGCGGAATACGTCGGCGATCTGGCTAATGTGCTCGATCTCGACGCGATGCGCGGCGTGCGCTTCGGAATCGATCCGCTGGGCGGCGCGGGCGTTCATTACTGGAGCCGCATCGCGGATCGCTACAAACTGAATCTGACCGTGGTGAGCGAAACCGTGGACCCGACGTTTCGCTTCATGACGCTCGATTGGGATGGGCGGATCCGCATGGACCCGTCGTCTCCGTTCGCGATGCGCCGGCTGATCGATCTGAAGGAACAATTCGACGTTGCGGCGGCGTGCGATACCGATCACGACCGTCACGGCATCGTTTCGCGCGCCTGCGGGCTGATGCAGCCGAATCATTATCTCGCGGTGTGCATCGATTATCTGTACCGGAATCGCACGGGTTGGCCTGCGGAGGCGGCGGTGGGCAAGACCGTGGTGTCGAGCAGCATGATCGACCGGGTTACCGGCGCGTTGGGACGCAAGTTGTACGAAGTGCCGGTCGGATTCAAATTTTTCGTCGACGGATTGCTCAATGGAACGCTCGCGTTCGGAGGCGAGGAGAGCGCGGGAGCGTCCTTTCTGGCGCGCGACGCATCGCCCTGGAGCACCGATAAAGACGGGATCATCGCCGCTCTGCTGGCCGCCGAGATCACCGCCCGCAGCGGCGATCCGGGGGAACTTTATTCGAAACTGTGCGCGAAGCACGGCACGCCGTTCTACGAAAGGATCGATGCGCCCGCAAATGCGCAGCAGCGGGCCCGGCTCGCCAAGCTTTCTCCGAGCGATATTCCCGCTACCGAGCTGGCCGGGGAAAAAATCGAGCAGATCCTCACATCGGCTCCCGGCGACGGCAACGCGATCGGCGGGGTCAAAGCGATCGCGAAAAGCGGCTGGTTCGCCGCGCGACCTTCCGGGACGGAGGACGTCTACAAGATCTACGCCGAAAGTTTTCGCGACCGCGACCATCTCCGCAGGATTCAGAATGAAGCGCGGGCGATCGTGAACGGAGTGCTATGATCCGCTGCGCCTGGGCAAAAAAGCCGCTCGATATCGATTATCACGACAAGGAATGGGGCGTGCCTCTGCATGACGATCAGAAGCTGTTCGAGTTTCTGATTCTCGAAGGAGCGCAGGCGGGGCTCTCCTGGTCGACCATCCTCAACAAACGCGACGCATATCGGAAAGCGTTCGCGCAGTTCGATCCGGCGAAGGTCGCGCGATTCAAACCGGAGAAGATCGAAGCGCTGCTGGCGAATCCGGGAATCGTGCGGAATCGGCTGAAGATCCACTCGGCTGTGGAGAACGCGAAGCTTTTCCTGAAAGTCCAGGATGAGTGCGGCGGGTTCGATCCGTTCATCTGGCAATTTGTCGAGGGCCGTCCGAAGGTGAATGCGTGGACCGCGAACATCCCGGCGAGCAGCCCCGAATCCGACCGGATGAGCCGCGAACTCGCGCGCCGCGGTTTCAAATTTGTCGGAACCACCATCTGTTACGCCTACATGCAGGCCGTCGGCATGGTAAACGATCACCGGGTGAGTTGCTTTCGTTATAAAGAAGTTGGAATAAAATAGAAGCCGACCGCGATACGATAAATGTAGGTGAACACCCCATGATCATCCGGAAAGCTCCCCTGTTTCGGTATTCCGATATCACGCCGAAGGAAACGTACGTAAACCGGCGGCGATTCCTGGCAGCCGCGCTCGCTGCTCCGGCGGCCGTCGCGTTCGGCGGGGCCAAGCTGACGAACCTGCAAAAGAGTCCGCTCAGCGTCGACGAAAAGCCGTCCGCGACAAACATCGTTTTTGGGTTCAACAATTTTTACGAGTTCGGAACCGGCAAAGAGGATCCGGCCCACAACGCGACGAATTTCAAGACCACGCCGTGGGCGATCCATGTCGAAGGCGAAGTCGCCAAGGCGAAGACGTTCGACCTCGACGCGATCATGAAGCTCGCACCGCTCGAGCAGCGGATTTACAGGCATCGCTGCGTCGAAGGCTGGTCGATCGTGGTGCCGTGGATCGGCTATTCTCTCAGCGCGATGCTCAAGCAAGTCGAGCCGACCGCGAAAGCAAAATACGTCGCGTTCGAAAGCTACTGGGACACGAAACAGATGCCTTTGGCGACGCCCAGCCGCGCGTTCATCCAGTTCCCGTATGTCGAAGGACTGCGCCTGGACGAAGCCATGCATCCGCTGACGATGCTTTCGGTCGGCGTGTACGACGAGGTGCTGCCCAACCAGAACGGCGCGCCGGTGCGGCTCACCGTGCCGTGGAAATACGGCTTCAAGAGCATCAAGTCGATCGTGAAGATCAAGCTGGTGGAAAAGCAGCCGCCCACCACCTGGAACATGGCGAACGCGCATGAATACGGGTTCTATTCCAACGTGAACCCTGAGGTGGACCATCCGCGCTGGAGCCAGGCGACCGAACGGCGCCTCGGCGAACTCGGGCGACGCAAGACCCTGATGTTCAACGGCTACGATCAGGTGGCGAGCCTTTACACAGGCCTGGATCTCAAGAAAAATTACTGATGCGTCCGACGAAGGTCGCGCTGTTTGTGCTGTGCTGCGCGCCCGCGCTGTGGATCGGCTGGCGCGCCTATCATAGCGACCTCACTGCGGACCCGGTCAGCTACCTCACCCACTTCACCGGCGACTGGACCATCCGTTTCCTGCTGATCACTCTATCGGTTACGCCGCTGCGCAATCTGCTGAATCAGCCTCGGCTGGTCCAGTACCGGCGGATGCTCGGCTTGTCGGCCTTCTTCTATGGCTGCCTGCACCTTTCCGCGTGGGTCGTGCTCGACAAATTTTTCGACTGGCACGAGATGTGGGCCGATGTTCTGAAGCGGCGGTTCATCACGATGGGCATGCTCGGGTTGCTGATGATGCTGCCCCTGGCGATCACGTCGACGGCGGGATGGGTCCGGCGGCTCGGCTTCAAACGCTGGCAGCGTTTGCACCGCCTGATTTATTTCAGCGCGACCGCCGGCGTCATTCATTACTACTGGCTGGTCAAGTCCGATATTCGCGAACCGCTGATGTATGCCGGCATTCTGCTGATCCTGATGCTGTTCCGTGCGGTCATGTGGACGCGGAAGCGGTCCAGCCGGCCGCGCGTCGCCGTACCGGCCGCGTGACCTGATTCTTAACGATAGCCCTTGGACTTCAGATAGGCCGCCAGTTCGGCCGGATGATCGGTCTGGATTCCCGCGGCGCCGCGATCGATGGCGTCCTGCCAGCCCTGTTCGTTGTCGGCCGCGCCCAGGCGATCGACGAAAATGGCGACTCCCGCGCGGCGCGCTGTTTCGATGACGGGATCGAGGAAATCCTTCGCATCGAACGCGGCGATCCGCAGATGCAGCGATTCAATCAGCGAGGAAAGCTGCGCGGCGCTTCCGGCTTCGGGCATCACCTTCAGCCCAGGCTTCAGGGCGGCCACTTCTTTCAGAAACGCAGCGCCGCCATAGATGACCACGCGATCCGTCATCCGTTCGCTTTCGAGAGCCTTGACCAGATCCGCGGGAGCGATCCGTTTGCAATCGACGTAAATTCCGATTTTGCCGCGCGCCAGTGCGAGCGCCTCTTCAAACGCCGGAACGCGCGAGCCGTGTACGTCGAGCTTACGAATCTGCTCGAACATCATTTGCGCGATCTCGCCCTTGCCGCCGGTCATGCGGTCGACCGTCGCATCGTGCATCAGCACCAGGCGGCCGTCGGCGGAGGTACGGACGTCCAGCTCGAAAAAATCGGCGTCCGCGTCGATGGCGGCTTGAAATGCCGGGAGCGTGTTTTCAGGATGGCGCAGATGCTCGCCGCGATGCGCGATGACCGCCACGCGGTCGGCGGCCAGAGCGCTTGCGGCACACAGCAGCAGAAGACGAATCACGGATTGGCCTGAATCGCGATGGTCACCGTATCGGAGCTGTTCCCGAACGTCAGCACGACGGGAACATCGTCGCCCAAAGCGACGCCCGCTGGAATGGTCGTGTTGATCTGATATTCGGCGGCGGTTCCGGGAGCGATACCTGAAAACTGCACCGGCGCGTCCAACCCACCGATTTTCAGCGTCGGCTTGATGACTGTCTGATAGACGACGCTGCCGTCGGCCGGAGCGACGGAACCCGTGGCGACCGGTTTGCCGTTGGCATCGCCATTCGGAGTAGCCTTGCCGCCGCCGGTGAAGTAGATCACGATGGAATCGCCGGGATGCGCCGGTCCAGCGCAGGCCGTCGCAGGCGATGCGGCGGGGCATGGTGCGAATTTGTACTCCGTCGCGACGGCTGCGGGCAGAACATACCAGGCTGTGTTGGCGATGGTCGCCGCGGCGCTCTGCCGGTTTGCATTGGCCGGATCGGGAACGCGGAAGACGCCGACGTCGGCGGACGCCATGGTGAGCAGAAGATTCTGCCCGGCCCCGGTCGTGTTGCGAATCGTC
>JAIQFJ010000477.1 GCA_020073325.1 Terriglobia bacterium
GCGCCACCCCGTTCAGAATGGTACGTCTCGACCGCAACACCTAATCAAACACGACCGTTTTCTTCGCGTACACCAAGATGCGGTGCTCGATGTGCCACCGCACCGCGCGCGAGAGTACCACATTCTCCAAATCGCGTCCCTTTTGAATCAAGTCCTCCAGTTGATCCCGGTGTGAGATGCGCACCACGTCTTGCTCGATGATGGGACCTTCGTCCAGCGTTTCGGTCACATAGTGGCTGGTCGCGCCGATGAGTTTCACGCCGCGCTCGAACGCACGGTGATAGGGTCGCGCCCCGCTGAACGCCGGCAGAAACGAGTGATGCACGTTGATGATTCGTAGCGGATACTGCGCCACGAACTCTGGCGAGAGAATCTGCATGTAGCGGGCGAGCACGACGAGATCAATCGAATGTTGTTTCAACAACGTCAACTGCTCGCGTTCCGCTTCTGTCTTCTTGTCTTCCGCGACGGGGACGAAATGAAAGGGGATCTTGTGAAATGCCGCCCGCCGCTCCGCCTCGCGATGATTGCTGATGATAAGCGGCACCTCGCAGTCCAGTTACCCGCTCTCGTGCCGGTACAGCAAGTCCGCCAGGCAATGATCATACTTCGACACGAAGATGGCTAGGTGCGGACGTGCCGCCGACAACTCCAATCGCCACCGCATGTGGAACTTCTCGGCTACTGGCGCGAACGCCCGCCCAAAATCCGCAATTTCCAGCTTAAAATCCTTCAGGTCCCACTCCACGCGCGTCAGAAACAGCCCGACGTCGGCGTCCTGATGCTGGTCGGCGTGCAGGATGTTGGCATTGTGGCGGAAGAGGAAGCCTGAAATCGCTGCCACGATTCCTTTTTGATCGGGACAATCGACGAGCAGGATGGCCGTGTTCTTCATTTTCGCTCGCCCATCGTAACACAGCAGCTTATCTTGCCAACTGTGAAAAGTTCGGTGGTCAGGGTCGACCCACAGACGCCCCAGCGTGACGCGATCGAACGCGCCGCTGCGATTCTGCGGGCGGGTGGATTGGTCGCCTTCCCCACAGAGACGGTGTACGGCCTCGGCGCACACGCGCTCGATCCGAATGCCGTCCGCAAAATCTTCGCCGCAAAGCAACGGCCCGGCTGGGATCCACTCATCGTCCACGTGCGCGACCTCGTGATGGCGCGACCGTTGATGAAACGAGTCCTGCCGCAGTTCGAGTTGCTGGCGGGCCGATTCTGGCCCGGGGCGTTAACGCTCGTCATCAACAAGGCCCCGCAAGTGCCCGCCGAGGTGACGGCGGGGCGTCCGACCGTCGCGTTGCGGATGCCGCGGCACCCCGTGGCGGCCGCGCTGCTGGCTGCCGCGGATCTGCCTGTCGCGGCACCCAGCGCGAACCAGTTCGGCCGACCCAGTCCGACGCGCGCCGAACACGTCGTCGAGGACTTGGGCGACCGAGTCGACCTGATTCTGGATGCGGGGCCGACCCCGATGGGCGTGGAGTCGACCGTGCTCGACCTGACTCAATCGCCCCAGGTGATTTTGCGGCCCGGCGGCGTCAGCCGCGAAGACTTGGAGAAGATTTTGGGGGAAGTATCGCTTGCTTCAAGTGTTTCGGACGAGTTAGCCGCAAAGGGTCTGCATGGGCCCGGCATGACAACGAAACATTACGCCCCGCGGGCCACCGTCGAGCTATTCGAGGACGCGCGGTCGCAGGCGTCGCGCGCAGACGAATTGCGCCGCGCGGCAAAGCGGGTCGGAATCGTGGATACCAGCGGCAACCCGGAGCAGTTGGCGCGAACCCTGTTTGCCCAGCTTCGCGAACTTGACGCGCAAGAGGCGGAGGTGATCCTGTGTGTGTTGCCGCCACCCGAAGGCGTCGGGTTGGCCGTGCGGGACCGGTTGCTGCGCGCGGCGGGCGTTGCAGCTGAGAAACCTACTCGCGACGGCCAAGATTCCCGCGAATGAGATTGCAGACACAGGAACCAAGCCATGAGCAAAGCGGAAGCCGAAAAGCGTGCCAAGGCGTTGAATCACCTGAGCCTTCTGCTGAAGGAACATCCCGGCATGGACAAGGTCAAGGCCGTCGAGCAGACGGCAGTCAAATTCGACTTGAGTCCACTCGAAGAGGACTGGCTGTTACGGCAACTTGTAGAAAGCTCAAAACCCGAATCTCGAAATCGGAAGGAAACTCAAAGCCGAGCTGAAGGTGAGACCCGCGAAGCGAACCCGAAATCGGAACGCGAGTGAACGCCTGCTTGTTCATCTTCCTTTGTTCTGATCCGGAATTGTTTTGTACTTCGAAATTCGAATTTCGGATTTACAGACCGGCGCTTGCAGGAACAGCTGGGTCTCGGTAATGTGCTCTCGCCCGCGCAATCCCGCGGAGGGGTGGCAGAGCGGTCTAATGCGCACGCCTGGAGAGCGTGTGGGGTCCAAAGCCCTCGCGAGTTCGAATCTCGCCCCCTCCGCCAGTTCCTGTTAATTCATCATGAACCACGGGTTCCCGTTGTTGCAGGAGACCGTGTCCTGATTGGAGAGTGTCTGGGATGAGACGCATTCCACGTGGAAATCCCCAAACAGGCAATTCACACAACCACCGTGCCGCTCGAGAGTGCTGCGCGAAGGCCGCGTGCGACAATTCGTCGCGATTCACCATCGCGTCGGCGTGACGAGGAACCTACGACTGCTTCCGCCTGAGGCAGGTCAGAACCAACGCAGCGATGGCGAGCAGCGACATTGTGGCCGGTTCGGGAATGGCCGAATACACTCCGTGTACAGGTCCTGCGCCCTCGCCAACAGGAGCTTCCCAGTCTTCCGTGAAGGTGTTTTCTTCACTATGGCAGTTCCAGCCAACGTCTTGGGCATACCATGGGTGGTTGAAGCCAAATGTGAATGAATCGACGGCCAGCTTCGGGTCGTCAGTCCACCACCGGACTTGGCCAATCGACACCATCCTAACCGGTCCGGGTGAGATTTCACCGATTGGTGTGCATCTGCCCCCGGAGTGGAGCGGGCCGCCTGTCTCGATAGCGAAGTACCAACCGTCGGGCGTGAGGACATCGGTGTAGTGCTTCTGGTCCAAGTCGTTCGTGGTCACGCGCAACTCCAAGATTGGCTCCTTGTCAGCTTGCAGGACATAGGTGTAGTCGCGCGTGCCATTCCCGCCGGCCTCGGTGCCTTCATAGGAAACGAGTGGACTTGCCGCCAACTGCGTGGCAAGCGACAAAACAATGGGCGTGAGTACAGCCAGTTTCAGCGCCTTCACCTTTCGCTCCTTCCTCTGGTCTCGCTCCAGAATTGGGGCCTAGCCTACCGCTGCTCCTGCCGATGAAACCGAACCGGATGGTACCAAGAACGGCGCTTAAGTCAATCCAGAACCGGGCCACGGATCGTATTTTTTCTTGTCACCGGACTACCGTAGCCATACTCTCCCCATCCGAGAGTTGGAGGACAAACTGGGATGTTTGCGAGTCCGTCACCCCCAACAGTCCATGAGGACTCAGAATCGGAGGCCAAAATGCCAAGAACCCGCCTGAATGTTATGCTCTTCACGTCCGCGACGATCGTCTCTCTAGCAATGATTCTGCAGGGATGCAAAAAGGCCGAGGAACAGCAGCCTGCGCCGAAGGCCGAGACCATGCCGACCGAGAGGGGAGCAGCCCCCAGCCAGCCGAACGCGTCGCCACCGCCCGCTCCGGCCGCGCCTCTGCCCGGCATCGCATCAGCAGACGCCCAGCAGCATATCGGGGAAACCAATACAATTTGCGGTGTGGTCGCCAGCACACGGTATTTGGAGTCGACGTCGAGCAAACCGACCCTGCTGAATTTCGACCGCCCGTTTCCAAACCATACCTTTTCTGTCATGATCCCCAATGGCAGCAGAGACAAGTTTAAGGAACCTCCTGAGACGATGTTCAAGGGCAAGATCGTGTGCGTGACGGGGGCGATCATTGACTACCGGGGAAAGCCGGAGATCGTGGTCGATGACCCCGCCAAAATCGTGATCCAAGAGTCGACACCGGCCCCTACTCCGTGAGCTTGGGCCGGGCTCCAAAACGCGATTCCGTTACCTAATTAAGTGTTTTGCAGGCGATTGCACTTTGGCGCCCACCTGCTAGGTTATAGGCAGAAAGGATTAACGGCTTTCCATGACGAAGCGCCGAAAGATTCCCGGTTTGCCTCCGGCGGCGCTTTGCCTAGTGGCAACGCTCGCGGCTTATCTCCTGCCTTCGCCTATCGGGCTGGCTGCGGTCAATGTCGTGGAAGTCATTCCGGCCGAACAAGCCCAGCAGCACATCGGGGAAACCACTACGGTTTGCGGCCTGGTTGCCAGTACAAGATATATCGATTCACCCGGCCGTGAGCGTGTCTATCTGAATTTTGATCGCCCCTATCCGAACCAAACTTTTGCCGTCGAGATGCCCGCCTCCGCCCGGGCCAAGTTCAAAGAGCCTCCTGAGACATTGTTTAGGGACAAGACGGTGTGCGTGACCGGATTGATCACTGATTATCGGGGAAAGCCCGAGATGACGGTCGAGAACCCCTCGCAAATCACGATCCAAGGGGAAGCCCCAAGCACCAAGGAACCGTCTGACGATACGAGGCAGGGTGCCCCTGCCCCGGCTGCTCCCAGCGGAACGCTCAATGCCATTCCGTCCGCACAAGCGCAGCAACATATTGGAGAAACCGCGACCGTCTGCGGCCCCGTCGCCAGTACACGATATCTGAGTTCCACGTCGAGCAAACCGACCCTGCTGAATTTCGACCG
>JAIQFJ010000478.1 GCA_020073325.1 Terriglobia bacterium
GGTCGCCAAGGGAGATTTGTCGCGCAAGATCACAGTCGAAGTGCGCGGCGAAATTCTAGAGCTGAAGAACACGATCAATACGATGGTCGACCAGCTCAACGCGTTCGCGGGCGAGGTGACGCGCGTCGCGAGAGAGGTCGGCACGGAAGGAAAGCTCGGCGGACAGGCAGAGGTGCAAGGCGTCGGCGGCGTGTGGAAGGATCTGACGGATTCGGTCAACTTCATGGCCGGCAATCTGACGTCGCAGGTCCGCAACATCGCGCACGTGACGACGGCGGTCGCGAAGGGAGACTTGTCGACGAAGATTACGGTGGACGCGCGCGGCGAAATTCTGGAGCTGAAGAACACGATCAATACGATGGTGGATCAGTTGAACGCGTTCGCTTCCGAAGTGACGCGCGTGGCGCGAGAGGTCGGCACCGAGGGAAAGCTCGGCGGACAGGCCGATGTGCGCGGCGTCGCGGGGACGTGGAAGGATCTGACGGATTCGGTCAACTCGATGGCGGGCAACCTGACGGCGCAGGTCCGCAACATCGCGCAGGTGACGACGGCGGTCGCGAACGGCGATCTTTCGCGAAAAATCACGGTGGATGTGTGGGGCGAAATTCTGGAGCTGAAGAACACGATCAACACGATGGTGGACCAGCTCAATTCGTTCGCCAGCGAAGTGACGCGCGTGGCGCGAGAGGTCGGCACGGATGGGAAGCTCGGCGGGCAGGCGGAAGTGAAAGGCGTCGCGGGGACGTGGAAGGATCTGACGGACAATGTCAACTTCATGGCGGCGAACCTGACGACACAGGTCCGCGGCATTGCGAAAGTCGTGACGGCGGTGGCGAACGGCGATCTGAAGAGGAAGCTGGTTTTGGAAACGAAGGGCGAGATCGCGGAACTGGCGGACACGATCAACGGAATGATCGACACGCTGGCGACGTTCGCGGATCAGGTGACGACGGTGGCTCGCGAAGTGGGCATCGAAGGAAAGCTGGGCGGGCAGGCGCGCGTGCCGGGCGCGGCGGGGATCTGGCGCGATCTGACGGACAACGTGAATCAGCTCGCGGCGAATCTGACGACGCAGGTCCGCGCGATCGCCGAAGTAGCGACGGCGGTGACGAAAGGCGACCTGACGCGATCGATCGCGGTGCAGGCGCAGGGCGAAGTGGCGGCATTGAAGGACAACATCAACGAGATGATTCTGAATCTGGCCGCGACGACGCGAAAGAACAACGAACAGGACTGGCTGAAGACGAACATCGCGAAGTTCACGGGCATGATGCAGGGGCAGCGCGATCTGCTGGCGCTCGCCGAGTTGCTGTTGAGTGAGTTGACTCCGCTGATCGGCGCGCAGCACGGGACGTTCTATATCACCGAAAACGGGGACAGCGGCACGGCGCACTTGAAGCTGCTGGCCGGATATGCGATCGGCGACAAAAACGACGTCCGCGGCCAGGTCTCGATCGGCGAGGGGCTGGTGGGGCAATGCGCGAAGGAGCGCGCGCGCATCGTCGCGACGAACGTTCCCGAGGATTACATCCGCATCCAGTCGAGTTTAGGCGGGGCGTGCCCATCGAGCATCGTGATTCTGCCGGCGCTGTTTGAAGGCGACGTGAAGGCGGTGATCGAACTGGCGTCGTTCAGCCAGTTCAGCGACGTTCACCTGGCGCTGCTGGACCAGTTGACGCAATCGATCGGCATCGTGCTGAACACGATCGCGGCGACGATGCGGACGGAGCAGCTGCTGAAACAAAGCCAGGCGCTCGCGGAAGAATTGCAGAGCCAGCAACTCCAGTTGCAGAAGACCAACGCGGAGCTTCAGGAAAAAGCGAAACTGCTGGCCGAGCAGAAGACGGAAGTGGAAGCGAAGAATCAGGAAGTGGAGCAGGCGAAGAAGGCGCTGGAAGAGAAGGCCGAGCAGTTGTCGCTCACGTCGAAGTACAAGAGCGAATTTCTGGCGAACATGTCGCACGAGCTGCGCACGCCGCTGAACAACCTGCTGATTCTGGCTCGTATGCTTTCGGAAAACTCGGACAAGAACCTGACGCCGAAGCAGGTGAAGTTCGCCGAGACGATTCACACGTCGGGAACGGATCTGCTGGCGCTGATCAGCGACATTCTCGATTTGAGCAAGATCGAATCGGGCAAGATGGACGTCGAGGTCGGCGGCGTGCGATTCACCGAATTGCAGGATTACTGCTCGAAGACGTTCCGTCACGTCGCGGACGGCAAGGGGCTGGAATTCGCGATCGATCTGGGGAGCGCGCTGTCGAGCGACGTCATGCAGACGGACGCGAAACGGCTCCAGCAGGTGCTGAAGAACCTGCTTTCGAACGCGCTGAAATTCACCGAGCACGGCACGGTGAGGCTGAGCATCGACCGGGCGACCGGCGGATGGACGCCGGCGCATCCCACGCTCGCGCGATCGAAGTCGGTGATCGCGTTCTCGGTGTCGGATACGGGCATCGGGATTCCGACGGGAAAGCAGACGATCATTTTCGAGGCGTTCCAGCAAGCCGACGGAACCACGAGCCGCAAGTACGGCGGCACGGGCCTGGGTCTTTCGATCAGCCGCGAACTGGCCAGACTGCTGGGCGGCGAAATCCGGCTGCAGAGCGTACCGGGCGCGGGCAGCACGTTCACGTTATATCTGCCGCAGACCTACATCACGACGACCCAGCTTCCCAAGAGCGAGGCGCTGATGACGCCGGTCCTGCTGGAACAAGCCGTGACGCCGGATGCGGCCGCGGACGGGGTCGATGTGATTCTGCCGGCGCTGAAGGACGAAGAGCTGGTGGAGGATCTGGTGCTCGACGACGATCGCAACCTGATCGAGCCGGGAGATCGCGTGCTGTTGATCGTCGAGGACGACACGACGTTCGCGCGTATTCTGGTCGACCTGGCGCATGAACAGGGATTGAAGGCGCTGGTGGCGCTGCGCGGATCGAGTGCGATATCGCTCGCGCGCGAGTTCCAGCCGGGTGCGATCACGCTGGATATTTCACTGCCGGACATGGCGGGGTGGACGATTCTGGATCGCCTGAAGCACGATCCTGCCACACGGCATATTCCGGTCCATGTCATTTCGGGCGACGAGAATCGGCGGCGCGGGCTCGCGCTTGGAGCGATGACTTATTTCGAAAAGGCAACCGCCAACGATCTGCTGCCGGACGCGTTTTACAGAATCGAGCAGAGCTCGCGGAAGCGGATCAAGAAACTGATGCTGGTGAGTTCGGAACCGGACGTGCTTGTCGACATGACCCGGTCGCTGGCCGGCTCCGATGTAGAGATCGTCAGTGCGTGCGCGGCGGCTGATGCGATCGAGACGGTGAAGCGCGAATTTCTCGACGGAATCGTCATCCATCTGGAACTCGCGAACACGGGCGCTTTGGAATTAGCGGAAGAAATTCAAAGCCACGGGAATCCTTACGTTCCGCCGATCGTCATATTTAGTACGCGGCCGATGCTGCAGGACGAAGAAATGGATCTGACGCGGCTGATGCGGACGGGGATCATTAAAGCGGCGCATTTCACCGAGCGGCTGCTGGACGAGTCCGTGCTGTTGTTCCATCGCGACGAGGCGGATCTGCAGCCGGAACAGCGTCGCATTCTGGAGCATCTGCGAGAGGCGGATCCCGCGCTGGCGGGCAAGACGGTCCTGGTGGTGGACGACGATGTGCGGAACATCTTCGCGCTCACCAGTCTGCTGGAAGATCATCATTTGAACGTTCTTCACGCGGAGAACGGGCGCGCGGGAATCGAAATGCTGAAGGGCACGCCGCATATCGACCTGGTGCTGATGGATATCATGATGCCGGAAATGGACGGTTACGAAACCATGCGGGCGATCCGGCAGGAGCCGGCGCTGCGTTCGCTGCCGATCATCGCGCTGACGGCGAAAGCGATGAAAGGCGATCGCGCCAAATGCCTGGAAGCAGGAGCTTCCGATTACGTCACCAAGCCAGTGGACCTGGAACAACTTTTCTCGGTGCTGCGGGTTTGGATCACGCGCGACCACGAAGTCGCACTGGCAAGCCCCGGAGCATAATTCCGGAATTAAGGATTGACCTCGGAGGAACCGTGACATATACTCCATCCCGATTGGTAAGAGATCGGCTATGACCGTCGCGCCCGAGGTGAGGCCGGAGCTCGTGACACAGGACCGAGTCAAGATTCTTCTTGTCGACGATTCGAGAGAGAACCTGATCTCGCTCGAAGCTGCTTTGGAAGGTCTCGGGCAGGAACTCGTTTTGGCGCACAGCGGCATGGAAGCGCTGCGGCATCTGCTCGACGACGATTTCGCGGCGATTCTGCTCGACGTAAAAATGCCGGAAATCGATGGATTTCAAACGGCGGAGTTGATCCGGTCGCGGCGGCGGTCGCGGCATACGCCGATTCTTTTCCTGACTGCGTATAAGAGCGATGAACACCTGTTCCGCGGCTATGACATGGGCGCGGTGGATTTTCTGTTCAAACCGATCGTGCCGGAGATTCTGCGCTCAAAAGTGTCGGTGTTCGTCGAACTGAGCCGCAACAACGCGCTGCTGCGCAGCCAGACGGACGAACTGCGCAAGGCGGAGACCAAGTTCCGGTCGCTGCTGGAAGCGGCGCCGATCGCGATGATCATCAGCTCGGAAGGCGGCGAGATCGGTCTGGTGAATTCGCAGGCGGAGGCGGTGTTCGGCTACGTTCGCGATGAACTGGTTGGCCGCAATATGTCGATGCTGGTTCCGGGCTGGAAGGACCTGGGGACGGGG
>JAIQFJ010000041.1 GCA_020073325.1 Terriglobia bacterium
GGATCGTTGGTGGAAGGTGTCATGGTATTCCTTGGTGGTTGTTCTTTAAATTGATTATGGGATGAGAATCATATACCGGGTGGGAGCGTTACGGCTCGATAAAGTTGCCAGCAATCTTGCCACCGGAGCGGGATGCAGACCGCGGCAGCGAGACGGTCGGCGAGTTGTTGGTCCCAAACAGCGGAAGAGATGTTCCCATGATCCAGCCGTACGACGTAGCGGCCGGTGATTCGGGGCGTCTCAGCGCGAGCTGCGGCTCCCCACGGATTGCGGACACCCCAAATACTGATCCACCGAAAAGCCTCACTCACAGCTAACGGGAGTGACGAAGCGGAGCGCTGGCACAGTAAGGCAAAGGGCTGTTGGCTGCGCCTTTTTTTCCATTGGGCGCGCTCCTTCCCCTGCCACTCGCATTCGAGTTCCAGCAAAGTTCGTAGCGCGGCATACGCGGGTTCTATGCCTTCGGATGTCATTGCGAGCGGCTGCCTGTCATCTTCAATAGCGGCCTCCTCGACAGCCTTTTCGCTCGCGCTCTCTGGCGCATTTTCGTCGTCCGGGTCCTTTCCAAAATGCCAGCCGATCAAACTCATTGCTTCGGTCCAACGGGCGATGAGCCGGTCATCGAGTTCCCCGCGCAGGAATGCAAGCACGTCATCGAGTTTCGCGCCGTACACGGCACGTAGGGCCGGCTGCTCGTCCTTCAGCGAATCCATATAGCGCCGGCGCAATACAGCGGCGAGGTCGTAAGGGAGGTCGGCACCTGTCCAGACATCTTGCTGTGTCCGGTCTCCCTTCTTCTCCGGCAGAAACCAACCTGAGCGTCCGCGTGTTAACGGCAGAAGAGAACCGAGCATCGGCTGTGCGGGGGAGTAGTCGCCATTACTTTGTCTCTGCAACCCCGTTATGGAAGCGAGTGATCGGGCAATACGGAACTCGGCTTGTTTTTCCAGCGGATTCAGAAGTTCGTTCCATTCTTCCATCGGGAGCGCCTCGAAGAATGAAGCCCGCCTGCCACGTAATTTTTCTCGAAAGGATTCCGAAACACACATCTGGCGGCAGGCGCTGAAAATGGACTCCAGCAGCGCCAGGCAATGATGAGGCGTCGGCTCATGGGCAGCTGTTTCCATGGCAGCATTGATCGCGGCGCGAACCGGATGAGGGCTGCGGGAGTCCGCTTTGCTACCCTTCCAGGCCATGTCGAACTGATCCAGAAAGCGGCTCTCATCCAGCGGTGCCAAGCCGCGATTCAGAAGCGTGGCGTTTGCACGGCTGGTGTCCGGTGGATTTCCTTGAGCAGATGAAGTCCCGACATAGCGTCCCGTAGTGATCCAGGGAACCCGGCTGCCCTTCATCTTGAAACGAAACTCCTGCCAGCCGGAAAAGCCGGCATCCACTCCTTGTGCATTTAGCGCACGGACGAACTCGGCTGAGAATCGCGCATCTTTTCCGGGAAGCCGTGCCTGTGCATCGCTGATAAAGCTGGCCAATTCCGCGAAGGTCGTGTGGCTGCTCCATAGCGGCAGCCAAAGAGCCGAGGCTGTGCCCTTAATTTCATTGCCGTCATCAACCAGATCCTCGCCTGCGTCGAAAACGAAGGGGAAGGCAACGAAGCGCTTCGAACTCGCTCCTATGGTCCGTGCAGCCGTCCCTCGTAGTGCGAAAGCCCCCTCCACCGCGAGCACATAATCAAGGGCATTGAAAGGATAGTTCTCCTGCACCCAACCGGAGCCGATGTTGTAGCCTTTGATTGCATCTGGGAAAAAGGGGGTGCCTTTGCCCTTTGCTGGTTGGGCTGTGCCGCGGCCCGCGAGGGTTGCGGCCAGAAGGGAGATGAAACCCTCTTTCTTTTTCGCCTTCCGCAACTTCGCAAATACTTCAAGATATTCCCAGTAGGAGCGCCAGAGATGCGCGCGACCAGCGATTCCCTTTGCCAAAAACACCGGGTTATCACTGGATCGGCAAAACCGGGGAACTGCCACTGCATCAAGCACCTCGGACAGATCGTGTCTTGAATCGTCCCGATAGGCTGCGAATGCTTCGGCGGAAGTTCGCTTTAACGCATTCACAGGCTTCTTCTTATCCGCCGCAGAAACAACTTCGGAGGCATAGGCCGCGGCTATTTCCCACTCGCATGAAGCATGGAACTCTTTAGCAATATTCCCGTTTCCGCCGATCTCCTTGTTCCAGGCGGCCATGACAGGCGTGGGTTGGTAGCCCTTCTCGAAGAACTCAACCAGTTTCTCCATCGTCGGATACTTCTCCGAGCGCAGACAGAAGCAGGCTTGATCCATATCCCACCAGCCCTCGGCGTCAGGGTCGCGATAGTCCTGATCGGGGCATCTGGCAAGGACGCGCAACAAGCCGATGGCCTTGAGGTAGTGGCCAAGGATATCGTGGCGACAGCCCTGCAGATAGAGTGGTTCCATGCTCGTCACGCTTGCGGGCTCTGCGTGGATTTCCCAGCGCGAATTGAGGCCCGGATGTCGGCGGCGCGAAATAGGGTCTCGAAGAAGGCGAGTCGGAACGGGCCATATTGCGCCAGAAGTCGGAGGACTCCCCGCGTGTAGCTCTCATTTCCGTCGGCATCTCGCCCCATGCGCCGGCAGTCGGTGGAGAGCGAATCACACTGGAGTTCCTGACCGGCGATGGTGACTGGTGCCAGCGCGTCTTCGTTGGCAATGCCACGGACAGTTTCTGTATCCTTGTGATTTTTCGGCTGCCGGGGAATCTCGTCACGCAGGACTTTCCGCACCCGCCCATGGTGGCTCATGATGAGGTATTCGGCAAGCAGGCTCTCGATGGGACGCTGCGTGCCATGAGCGGCCTGCTCGGATTGGCGGAACGCAAGCGCGGAGGCAACCTCGTGGGCAACACCCGGCTTGAAGGATTGGCGGAGCGCTCTGAGTTCCCGTTTCAGAGCATAACCAGTGAACTTCGGCGTGCCATCGTCGTTTTGTTCCCGCAGGCGAGGACTTTCGGAAAGGGAGAACTTTGCGATGGGACACGCCTCCTCCGGAATTGCAATGCCGGCTTTCGTCAATGCCTCCTTCGCCGCAGACTGCCACGAGGGATGGTTTTTTCCTAAGTCGTGCCAGTGGGCGGCGGCGAGGGCGGCTGACTGTTCTACCTGAGATAAGCCGAGTATTCCTTCTAATGCTCCGATAATGCACTCCCAATCGAGCGTCACATCGTTCGTGTGCTGGGCGATGCTTTGCCAACCGTTGTCCAGACTGGAGAGCATCTCTTCGTCCGAAGGTGTGTCGCTCGGCTCATAGACGGAGGCGACAGGTTTGTCTTCATCCCGTCCCGTCCAACCTGAATCTTCGTTGTATCCGCCAGCCATTACAGACAGGAGGATGGTCATGCCTGGAACAACGTCCAAACTCTGAACGCTTTCCCAACCCGCCTCCTTGCCCCGCCAGATCCAGCCTTTGGAAAGGAGTCCTCGGGCGTCCCTCGCTTTTCCGATGGAAACCGGGCATAACTCCTCACGCTGAAAATCAGCGGAAAACTTCGGGCGCGCGCCTTTGTCTGAGCCCGGCCAGTCGCGCCACGCGACATAGACGTCGGTCTCCGGGTCGATACCACGGACAAAGGGTGACACGTCAGTAAATCCGAGAGAGAGATTTGCGTCAGTGTCAAAGAAATCGAGAAGTTCGTGCCGCTGGAGTGAATAGTGGCAGCGATCGATTGAAGCGTTGACGGCATCTTTGATCTCTCCCAGCGCGGCGGGTGAGGCGTCGCCGTTCAATCTGTCCAACGTTGTCCAGGCGTCGTCGCACTTCGCCTTCGCATACGGCAGATGCTTCTGTTCGGCTTCCTTCCTGGCTTTATCCCTCTGATCTTTGTTCGTCGAAGCGTTTGACGCTGGATCGGGCGCTTCAATCCCAACGACAATTGCCTGCGGCGTGAAGCCGTGACACACTTCGTTGCTAAAGCCAAATTCCCCGCTTCGATTTAACCGCCCAAACCGTTGCACCAGGCACGCAAGAGGGGCGATTTCCGTCCAAAGAATGGCGCTGGAAAGATCGACACCTGCTTCAACGACCTGAGTGGCGACGATGATCTGTCCGCCATGATCTTTTTTGCTGTCGGGATTGTCCAGTCGCGCCGCCTGCTCCTTTCGCTCCCTCGGACGGAACCGGGAGTGCATCAGCATGAGATCAATTTCGTCACCGCCCGCCAATTTCGCCTTGATCGCCTCATGAACGGCCACCGCACGATCTACCGTGTTGCAAATGATCAGCGTTCGGCGCGGCAGTTTCGCAGGAGCAGCGTTGAGAGCATCGGTCATTTGCTTGTGTCTGTTGATGACTGCGTCCATGCGCTCCGGGGCAGGCGCCCTTTGCTTGTCGCCAAAGTTCCAACTCTTCTGAATCTCCACGCACTTTGTCGCCAGTCGCCGTTCCGCGACGGGTCCGGTACGCGCCAGCTTTTCTGTCTCCGACAGCCCGAAGAAGAAGGACTCCGGTCGCACGATCTCCCGCCAATCGCGAGTCTGCAGATGGCTCGGGTCGGCAGTCGCAGAGGCGTACCAGGTAACCGAACCTCCTTCGGGAAAAGAGTTCAATCTTGCTGCCGAAACTGCTCTTTCTTCTGGTCTTTCCTGAAGACGGAACGCCTCCAATTGACATGCTGTGGCAAGCCCCGGCCCCATCAGCTGCGTTTCGTCCAGCACCCACAGGCAGTCGTTGCTTAGCAGGCCGAAGTGCATCGGCCATCGATAACGGCTCATTCCGTAACCGCGGTTGAGCGCGCGACTTAGGAGCATGTCCTGGGTGCCAATGAGGATTGCGGGACGCTCGGGGTTTATGTCCCAGACGTCGGCTTCTTCGTCGTCCGCCTCTTCGCCACCCATGAGGATGTGCAATCCAACCGGTTCAGTCGAACCACGTCTTTTGAGCCACTCGCCGGCGTTTTTCGCCGTCTGCTCAACCAATGTCCGCATCGGCAGGCAATAAACGAGGCGACGGGGCCACTCTGCATTCTTGAGTTCAACTCGATTCCACAACCAAGCCAGAACAACAGCGGCAGTCTTGCCAAGTCCCGTGGGGATATCGATAAGTCGAGATTGGCAGGCCGTGCCAGAGTCACCACCAGCGAGCCGTCGTTGGTAGTCGAACGGTTCGTGGCCTGTTGCGCCACTGAAGAACCGGTCGAAGTTCGGCAAGTTCACCGCCCGCCGCCTTCCGCAATTTTATTCTCAAGAGGTCTGATCCTGAATTGCATGAGGTCACCTTACATCGCGCTCGGCACATCGAGCAGCGACGGCATGGTCTGGCCTTGGATCGCCAGGCGCTCCTGATAGAGGATAGGGACGGACCCGCCCATTGCTCACCGAAATGTGCTTCCGAATAAATCTTTCGACATGCTAATTGGAGGGCATCGAATGGAGAACGCGTTTCGGTACCCGACCCCAGCGCCGCGCCAACGTTTAACGAACCGTATGCCGAATCAATAGTTTACCCCCGTCTCCCGCGCATTGAAATTCCCAAATTTCCGTCGTGTAGCGCTTCGGAGCAGACCCGCATTTTGGGATATCTTACTGCCCAAGCAGTACATCGTAACAGAGAATTGTCGGTCCACGCATGAGTCTGTTTCCACGTTGCCGATTTTACCGAGGTGGTTTTCAAATCAGTGGCTTACAGATTCTCTGGTCGCGCCTGCTAGTTTCTATTTCTTGTAATGTAGCGCTCGGGGAGCCAAATTATTTCTCTCCGAACGCCAACGCCCTGTTGGTTGACGCTGACGTGCCCCCCGAATCCGTCCAACATCGTAGCTGAGTTTAACCCCACTTCAGTCTGCCGCTTCGCCTTCATCTGAGGCTCTCTTCACACGACCGGTTCTGGATCAAGGTCGAAGCCGGCGCGCACGCCACGGCGGAGCCCGAAGGGTTGCCTTGAGGCAGAGCCGGGCGTGTGGTATTCGACACTCCAGAAGGCGAAGCGGCCCGTGCGAACTCTTCCGGCGTCAGATAATTCAGCGCCGAGTCGCGGTATTGATGGTCGACGACCAGAATAAAGTCCGCGTCTTCTGGATTGATCTTCTCCGTCAGGAAGCTACCGTCAAGCCAGATTTCACCGTCGATTCCCAGGCTTTGCGCCTGCTCGTAGATCGCCTCCAGTCCCGCCATGATCTCCGCTCGCACCGTTGACTCCTTGAAGTTCGTGACGCAAAGCTCGCGCACTTCCTCCAGCGAACGGGAGTGGAATCCTTGCGGTAGGAGCGGAGGAAACTCCTGCTTGTGCATTCCTGGGCTCAAGTTGAAGAATCATTTCACATTCGCCAACCTGCGGTCAAACCCGCATTGCCCGATGCTCTCCACCGGCGTATGATGGTGGCAGCATGAAGCGCGATCCCAACCCGAAGCCGATAGCGATTCCGCCCGAACTGGCCGAACGCTGCGAGGGAACCGATCAGTTTGAGAAGTTCGACCGCATGTTCCGCAACGTGATCTCAGTGCCGAAAGCGCAGATCGACAAGCAGGATGCGAAGTGGAAGCGGGCGCAAGCGAAGGAACGCCAGAAGCAGAGTTAGCGGTTGTTCGACCAGTATCCGTGAACCTTGTGCAGTTCGTTCACCCAGAACGTGGTCTTGTCTGCAACTCGCTGGCCTAGCGATTCAGCGAGCTTGAAGAATCCCGGCCCAGGTTCCATGTCTCCGTACTTGTGAACGACCACAACGGAAAGCATCCCGCGACCGCCATCAAATTCTTCCGTGGAAACCTCATCAAGCATTGCAGCCATGGCGGGATCGTCATAGGGAATCGAGATGCTCCGTAACTGTCGTGACAAATCCCGTACGTTATCATCCCGCGATCACGCGCTCGTGCTCTGAGAATCTCAACAACTTCAGACTTTCCAGCCGACCATTCGGCAGGGGAGAACGCCACGGTCCAATTTTATCGCTCGTACAATGGAGTTGTCGAATATATTGTTACCCAAACTAGGATTGCGTTCGATCAGGGCTCCGCTGCGCCCTATTCAAAAACAATTCCGCGTCGTCCGTCTTCTGGCTGGCTTTGAGTGGTTCATCATTTGTATTTATGGGTTCTTGCGCCTGCCTCATCGTCGTCGTCATGGGAAGCGAACACCATAGAGTGAACCGGGGGCGGAACCGGCTTACCGGCCCTGAGCGCATTCCAAAGAATTTCGTTTAAGGCGGTCGGATCCGCACGATCGACGTCTGAAAAATCGAGCCGCAGTGACGCGACCGCCCCGACCCCGCTCTTCGGATTCCGCGCTTCCATATTGACCCGCGGGACGATTGCTGTATATGGGCTGAAATCCGGCTCTCGCGTGAAGTCGTTTTCCAGCGTGACGGCGGCCTCGTCGTATTGAGTCAAAGACGGTAATCCGAGGATCGTTTCGATCGTACGCACCAGCGACACTTGCGTGTACTGCGTATGGTCGACGAAATGCCGCTTGATGTACGGGGAGATCGCCAGGGCGACGGTGCGGTGCGCGTCCACGTGGTCGGGACCATCCTGCGCGTCGTCTTCGACAACCAGGATCGCGGTCTCTTTCCAGAATCGGGATTG
Organism: Terriglobia bacterium; assembly: GCA_020073325.1. Taxonomy (GTDB): domain Bacteria; phylum Acidobacteriota; class Terriglobia; order Bryobacterales; family Bryobacteraceae; genus Palsa-187. Next base: position 7,541 of record JAIQFJ010000041.1, read on the forward strand.
GCTGACGGCTTCGACCAGGCGGCCCAACGCGAGGTCGTTATCGGCAACCATCGCGACCGGCGAATAGGCATTCGGCAACATACCTTGCGTGTGATCGCCGGGCAGAGACATCACCAGGAGCGCAGGCCAGTCTCCGGTCGTTTCGGCCTTCTTCATTTCCTCGATGAACGCCCCAACGCGGTCGGTGTCGCGCCTCCGCGGACCGAGTGCGCTCAGAGTTTCGCTGGGCCGGCCGCGTCCTTCTCCGTAGTTGCGATAGTCGAGTCCGAAGCGCCCGGCCAGTTCCCACAGGCTCGACCCGGGCAGACCACGCAACCGCCCGTCTTGAGGCAAGCCGCTTCGCCCGCTGTAGGTATACATCCAGAAACGCTGCGTGTAGTCGGTCGCGTAAGCGTAGTCGCACCATTCATGACCGTCCCAGGAGACGTCTCCGTTGGCGTAGAAATTATCGAACAGGACATAGTCCGTGGCGAGATGATGCGCGTTGGGCGTGGCTTCGGCGCCGAAAAGGACTAAATTCGGGTCGCCGTTTCCGCGCGAAATATCGCCGAAAACCTGGTCGTAAGTCCGATTTTCGCGAATAATATAGACCACATGTTTGATTTTCGACAGTGCCGCTTCCTGAATCGACGGCTCCGGCTTTTTCGGCTCCGGATGATTGGCGCGCACACGAGCGGTGAGCGATTGAAGTTCGCGCGCGTCGGGGACTCGCATCGTGTAAACGAACCCGCGCAGCAGCGTCCCCAAATAGTTGTACTGCTTCGAGTCGATCTTTGGATTGTCCAGATTGTTCTCCGGCGGCCGGCCCAGGCGGTAAGCCTGTTCGATAAAAGGAACATTCGCACCGATCCCCAGGCCTTTGCCGGCGCCGATGTACAGATCTTTTCCATCGGGCGAAACCGCGACGGCGGTGGGATACCAGGCCGTCGGAATGAAACCCATGACCGTCGATCGCGCACGATTGGAAATATCGACCATGGCGACGTCGTTGTTATCCGCGTTCGCCGCTAACAACCTGCTTCCTGCCGGGTTGATGGCGAGAGCATCGGTGGTCGATCCGATGGGCGAGCCGGGGCGCAGCGCAACATCGATGGTTTCGATCACGCGATTCCCGGCGATCACGCTTACGGTGTTCGAGCCCGAATTCGCGACAAACAGCCGCCCGTCCGGAGCGAACAGGAGCTGATTCGGAAACTTGCCGGCGGGAATACGGGCGCGCTCGCGCAGCGTATCCGGGTCCAGCAGGCTGACCGATCCTTCACCCCAATTCGACACGGCGACCACCCCATCGCCGACAGCGATCTCGTAGGGTCGGTAGCCGGCGGGGCCGGACGCCTGCACCTGAAAATCATCTCCAGAGAGCCGGAAGACGGTATCATTTCCGGCATCCAGCACATAGACACTTCCATCACGCCCTTTCGCGACGCCCGAAATAAATCGCGGAGCGGCCGCCGACGGCGGCAGCGCAATGCCCTTGGCAAATGAGAGCTTCTTGTCGCGCCACTCGAGCAGATAGGCCGGATCTTTCAGGCGCTCACGGACTGCGGGACTGATCCCACTGCGCACGCCCCACGTCTTCGGCTCCGCCGGCATGGGTCCGCCGCCGGACGCCAGGATTCGACCATCGCCAAGATCCGCCATTCCGATCCATGACTTCAGCAGATCCACATGCTGCACGACGCGGCGGGTCGCGAGGTCGATCGCCGCGACACCGTGCTCATTGAAGCCGGTACTGTTGACGAACAGAGTTTTCGAGTCGGGGCTGATCAGGATTCGAGTCGGCATGTCCGCCGGAAGCTCGATCGGTTCTCCGGCCGGTGAGAGTCCCCAACCGTTGAACAGGCGCGATTGCGGAGCAACGCGTATCCCGATTTGCCCGAAAAGAAGCACGGCTGATACGACCGCGAGAGATAGAATCGTAATTTTTTTCATGATGCTCGCTCCGGTGATCGAATCAGAAGCGCAGACGGGCGGTAACCTGAATCGCGCGCGGACCGCCCGCGTCCTGCGACTGCACGTTGGTGATGCTCGAAAAGCCGGCCGTCCCGATGCTGAGGTTCGACGGCGGAGCATAATTCGGATGGTTCAGCGCGTTGGAAGCCGCAGCGCCGATCTGGAATCGCACCCGCTCCCCGATCGCAACCGCTTTGAACAGCGAAAGCGATACGGCCTGAGTTCCCGGCCCGACAACTGCGCCGATCGGCGAATTGCCGATGCGCCCGATATTGTTCGCAGGTTTCACGAAGGCAGCGGGATTGACCCAGTCGGCGATGCTCTGATTCGCCGGATAGAGAGGCACTCCGGGAACAATGTCCGCTCGTCCGGATCCCGAAATATTGACGGAGTTGTTGCCGGCAGGATCCACTCCCGGTGCGACTACGGTGAGAAACGGACCTGACTGGAACAGCAGGACTCCTGAGAGCTGCCATCCGCCGACGATGGAATCCACCCATCGGTTGGTTCCCGTGAATAGCGAGCCCTTTCTGCCGAAAGGCAGTTCGTAGAGGAACGTCGAGAGCCAGCGATTGCGACGCGTATAGGGAACCAGGCCGTAATCGAGATTGATGTTGTAAATGTCGCTGACCGTGCCACCGCCCTGGCTTGTATAGCCACTGGGATTGAAGCCCTGACCGTTCGACAGATTTTTCGCGAAAGCGTAGCTGCTCGAAAACTGCAAGCCGTGCGACAGACGCTTGTTTACCTCGACCGCTCCTTCATCGTAGTTGCTGCGCGCGCCGCTCCGGTGGTCCAGAATCGCGGCCCAAAGCGGATAGGGAGCACCGGCTACAGCTTTGGCGAAGCCGATCGTATTGGGAGCGACCTGATCCAGATTGTCTGTGTATCCGATGTTGCCGCCATGGTTCCCGTCATAGGAGAGCCGGAGCCCGATGCTATTTCCCAAGTCCCGCTCGAACGTGAAATTCCACTGGTAAACATAGGGATCCTTGTAGTTGACCGGCGTCGTGGAGATGAACTCCTGGACACCCGGCTGTGCCAGATTCGAAGGAAACGGATAGGGCATGGAGAGCGTCGGCTTCCCGTTCACGAGCGTGTTGGTAAATGCCCCGGTGTAACCCGCGGGAACGCCCCATCCCGCGCTGGCCAGTGTACCCAACACAGTCTCGATGAACCGGCCAAATCCTGCGCGGATCACCGTCTTGTCGTTGCCGAAAGGGCGCCAGGCGACGCCAATTCGCGGCGCAAAGCTGGTTTTATCGGCGATGTGCAGAGTCTGCGGAATCCCTGCCTGCGATGCTCCAATGATCGGGGTCGGCGCGATCGACTCGGCGAAGACCGCATTCACGTGCGGCAGGAAGGCGTCCGGTACCACCACCGACCCATGCACGGTCACACCATTCACGATGTTGTACGCGTCCGGCAGCAGGACCGCCTGGTTGCTGAAGGTGTCGGAAAAGGATGGATGATATTCCCAGCGCACGCCGTAATTGAGGGTCAGGTGCGGAGTGACCTTCCAGTCGTCCTGCGCGTATACGGCGTAGTGGGTCGCGGAGGCGTTCGTGTCGGGAGTGGTCACTTCGGTGACTCCGGTTTGATCCGGGATCCCCATCAGGAATGCCTGGAACGGATTCAAGCGCGAGACCGAGCCGTTGAACCCGTACGACCCCATGCGAGAACTGGCGGAGTTGTTGCTGAAGTACGCCGAGAGCCGCCGTACATCGCCGCCGAATTTGTACGTGTGCGATCCGCGAGTCCAGCTTATGTTGTCGAGCAATTGCTTGGTCTGGGTTCGGCTGACCGAATCGCAGGTAGATCCCGTCCCTTGAAATCCCGTGATCGAGAACGTGGGAGTACACGTGCCCCCGGGCGGGTCCGGAACGGGAACGCCGATCTCTGCGATCAGAGCATTGGCATTCGCCTGGCTGCTGACCAGAACGCGATCGGCCGAGACGCCCAGGCGCAGTTCGTTCACCACCGTGGGCGAAATCAGGAAATTGTGCGCCGCGGTGACGTTGTAATCCGATACAGGCTGCGTAATCCCGCCCGCGAATATCGTGCCCGAGGGGGCCGCGACAACGTCTTTGCGCTTGTAGGAAACGCGCACAAACAACGATTGTCTGCCATTCACGTTCTGGTCGACCCGCGCATCCCCCTGATTGCTGGAAATCGTCGTTGGAAAATTCGTTGTGTAGTTATTCGTGATGGCGTTCGCAGGCCCCGTGTTGGGAAGGGGATAAAGATACTTCAGGGCCGCGAGCGCCACCGGGGAGATCTGGCTGACTGGCACCTGCCCAAGCCCGTAGACCGACAGGTCCCCGCTGCGTAATGCCAGCGATGGAACACTTTCTGAGAGAAATTGCTGGCGCGGCAACCGGAGTCCTTCATAACTCACGAAATAGAAGGTTTTATCCCTTCCGTTGTAGAGATGCGGGATCGTGACGGGGCCGCCCACATAGGCGCCGAAATCGTTCATCTTCACCGCAGAAACCGTCGCGCTAAACGGGTTGCGAGCGTTCATGACAGTATTCTGAAGGTTCTCGTAAACGCCGCCGTGCAGCGTATTCGTGCCGCCTTTCGAAATCGTGGTGATGTCGCTGACGCCCCCGAACTCCGCGGTGTTGTTGATTTCGCTGACACGGATTTCCGCGATGGACTCGAAGGACGGAAACAGTTCCGCAATGGGGGATTCGCTTCTCACGCTCATTGTGCTGATGCCGTCGATGGACACCGAAAGCTGGCTGGGTTTCGTTCCCGCCACCGAGAGATTGCCATTCCCATCGTCCTGCACGCCCGCCTGCGTAACGAGTGTCGAGATGGGGCTTGTCGATCCCAACGCGCGCGAAGCGATCGCGACCGGCAAATCGACCAGTTCGCGTCCGCTCTTGGTCTCGGCGATGTTGGAGACGTCCGTCGAGATGGTGGCTTCGGCTGTCGCGTTTACCTGAACGGACTGCGCCTGGGCGGAGACGACGAGCGATCCGTCCACGCGCGCCGTCTGGCGCGCCGTCAATTCCAAACCGTTCGCGACCAGCGCCTGGAATCCCGGAGCCCGCATGACAATCTGATAAGTGCCCGGCTCGACGTTGACCAGGACGTAACTTCCGTCCTTGTCCGTCTCCACCGTCCTCTCCGCCGAAGTGCCGGTATTTGTCAGAGTGATCACGCACTTCGGAACGACGGCATGCGATGGGTCGCGTACGGTGCCGACGAAAGAACCGAAGGTGGATTGCCCATATAGTGCACCCGCGAAAAGACAAACCGAAATCGTGGATGCGATAGACCTGAAGCTAACAATTTGTTTCAATCTTGCGTTCTCCTGGAAACTCTCAATTGCGGCGCTTGCCGATGGCGCCCGTGCGGTTTCGGCGCAGCAAAACTGTTCTCAGCGGGTCACCACGGACCGCCAAAGGAATCCCAAACTTAATGCGTCGCCCGGACTCCCGCAAAGTAAGTTTGGGGAGTACCAGCGTTCGGGAGTGCGGAGAGTCGGCGTCGAATCAACCGTTTGCGCTCTCCCGAAAAACACGTCTTGACGGGGGGTAAAATCTAGGATAAATTGCCTATAACTCTATGCTGTACAATAAGTTACGGTGACGATAAAATTACAAATCGATGAATGGTCCCGGGTATGAACGTCCCGCCACAAGCCGTCGAGGTGGAACAAACGCCACCTGCCGACCTGGTTCGGGCGACCCTGGAGCGCATCTTGGCCAGCGAGGAATTCGTCGGCTCGGCACAGCTTTCGCGGTTCTTTCGTCACATCGTGGAAAACAGCTTGTTGGGCGGAGACTCCGATCTGAAGGAGAGCGTGATTGGGATCAAGGTATTCAATCGCGGACCTGCTTATGATCCAAAGGCAGACCCAATCGTTCGCGTAGAAGCCCGCCGCCTACGGGCTCGTTTGGATGCTTATTACCTGAAAAGCGGTACCGCCGAAGCGATTCGAATCTCGCTGCCCAAGGGCGGGTACGTTCCTATTTTTGAGGTCGTTCCACCGATCCCCGAAACGATCCCGCCGCCTCCGATGGTGGATGCCACCCCTGCTCAGAAGTTCCTTTCGGGATGGGCGTGGGCGGTGTTGCTGTTGTGCGCCGGCGCGGCGATCGTGGCGGGAGCGGTTGTCTACAAAGCGCAAGAGCCGGAGCGCCTGGTCGCCCTGTTCTGGTCTTCCTTACTCGAGGCCGATCGACCGGCTCTTTTGATCCCCGCCGACAGCAGCCTGGTCGTGCTCGAAAACCTGTCGCATCAGTCGGTCTCGCTTCCCGAGTACATTTCGGGCGAATACCGGGAGCGCTTGATCGCCCTGGCCGGGGAGAATCGGAGAATGGTCTCGATCTTTGGATCGAGGAGGTACACGTCGATCGCAGACCTTGAATTTGCAGTCAGGCTGGCCCATCGTCCCGAAGCGAGGCGTGAAGGCGTCGTCACGAAGTACGCGAGAGATGTTCGCGTCGCAGATTTGAAGGGACAAAACATCATCCTGTTAGGAGCGCGGCAAAGCAATCCATGGGTAGGATTGTTCGAAAAAGACGCCACCTTTCGCCTGGACGATGACGAAAACACGGCCGCGCTGCGCATCGTGAATCTGGCTCCCCAACCGGGAGAGCAGGCCGTGATCGCGAGGTCCCCCGCGGAGATGTCGAAGGAAATCTATGCGATCATCACCTACCATCGAAATACGGATGGGCCCGGGACCGCTCTTCTGGTGGCCGGCATGAGCGTGGCCGGTACGGAAGCCGCGGCGGATTTTCTGCTCGACGATGCGCGTCTTGTTCCCTGGCTGCGCAAGGCGAAAGCGAACGGAGAAATCCAGGACTTTGATGTTCTCCTGCGGGGACTGAATCTGGGAGGCGCCGCGCCGAGGGCGGAAGTAATCGCATTCCACGTCAAACCGTTGGCGAATTGTTCGACACGCGAGCGCTGATCAGCTATGCGGTCTGTCCCGAAGAGCACGCGGAGGACTGGATGTGGAACAACCAGGCGCTGGTGCTCGCGCGTTCCGGTCGAATTCAGCAGGCGCGGACTATGTGGAAACGCGCGATTGCCTCGGCACAGCAAGCTGGCAAGCGCGGCACTGGGACCTGCGAAAGGTCGCGATGTGGAGTTCGCTGCAGCCTTTGCGCTGGCGGTGTCCGGCGAGCTTTCGGAATCTCAACGGCTCGCCGAGGACCTGGCAAAACGATTTCCGGAAGACCCTCCGGTGCGATTCGAGTATCTCCCAACCCTGCACGCGCTTTTCGCGCTTTCGCAGAAGGCGCCGACAGATCATAGGGAAGCGCCCTCTGCAGGCGGCCAGGCGCACCTGCAGGCAGGACGTGGCCGGGAGGCGGCGGGGAATTCCGGACATCCCCCTTCTCAAACAAGCCAGTGCGGAATACGGGAAGCTATAGTTCTGGTCTTCCGTCTAATCCTGCGGAAAATCGTTTTGTCGAGCGCGATTTGAGCCCATTGTGGGCATCGGATGGCAACGTGCGGAGTTGTCGGAATCCCAGCGCGCTGACAGCGGACGTGAGACTGGTACCGATAATGTGAGATAACGTCCATGTACCGGGCGCAGATCGGCGGTACTGTTGCGTAATGCGACCTCTTCGGTATTCCATCAACGTCACCTTGGACGGGTGCTGCGATCATCGCGCAATACCCGCGGACGAAGAGTTGCATCGTCACGCGATCGAGAACTTTGAGCAGGCCGATGCCCTCCTCTTTGGCCGGGTGATTTACGAAATGATGGAGGCAGCGTGGCGGCCGCCGGCGCCGACGGGAGCGAGGCCTGATTGGATGGAACCCTTCGCCCGGACGATCGACGCGGCAAAGAAGTACGTCGTGTCGAGCACCCTGGACCGGGTCGATTGGAACGCGGAGCTCGTGCGCGGGGATCTAGGGAAGGCCGTTCAGCAGCTCAAGCGGGAGCCGGGCAAGGGACTGTTCACGGGAGGCGTGAAGCTCCCGCTGGCGTTGGCGGAGCTGGGATTGATCGATGAGTACGAGTTCGTGGTGCATCCCAGGCTAGCGGGCCACGGGCCGACGTTGTTCGCGGGGCTATCGAAGTGTGTCGACTTGAGGCTCGTGAGCCGGGTGGAGTTCGGCTCGGGGGCGGTGGCGATGCGGTATGAGCCGAGAAGGTAGCCATGGGGCTCGTTAAGCCTGAGCCGGCCGATCTCCCATCCCGCGCGTCCCGACTTCCCACAAGCCGATTTCTGTCCGGGGCCAGGCACGAACCGCGTCAACCCTTGACACGAGTAGCCTATGCTGAAAGTGGAGGGCGCTTGTGAAATTGAATCTCGGCACCGTTGCGCTCGTCGTGCTGCTCGCCGTTTTTCTCTTTGTACGGTACGGATTGGAGCAGCCGTGGACGCCATGGCGGATTGCGGGTTTGGCGATCGCGGTGCCGGCGTTCCTGCTGTTTCTGGTGTCACGCATCCAACTGGGTCGCGCGTTCAGTGTGCAGGCGAAGGCGAGTATCCTCGTGACAACGGGGATCTACTCCCGCATCCGCAACCCGATTTATGTGTTCAGCGCGCTGATGATTGCGGGCGTCATCATATGGGCGCATCGCCCGTGGTGGCTGCTGATATTCGTGCTTCTGATCCCGATGCAGTTGCTCCGCGTCCGGAAAGAAGAACAGGTCCTGGAGGCGAAGTTCGGGGATGCCTATCTGGAATATAAGCGGAAAACCTGGTTCTGAGGGGCCATGGACCGGACCTTGGAGCAGCGCCATCGCTCGCCGACCAGCAAGAACGCGCTGTGCATATCACAGTGCTGCTTAATTTCAGGGCCGAACTTCTACGCCGCTCCCCCATTCCGTTAGTGTGACTTAACAGGCCGTATCCACTTCCAGCGCCAGGCATTCGCGCGTGTAGCTGTCGACCACGCTGAAGATTCGTAGCCGCCACCCACTCGCCGCCACGTCGCTGGCGAAGTCCACAGCCCATTCCTGATTCGGCGCGGGCAGGACCGGCCGCAGACGCAGCGCCTGCTGCAGCCGCTTGCGGCGGGTGCGTCGCACGCTCAAACCGAGGTCGCGGTACACACGCCATTAAGGTCTAAAAGGCAGTACGCCGGGGTTGGGGTGAGCGAACTGCGGGAACTGCGCCAGCTCCGCGAGGAAAACAACAAGTTGAAGCGGTGGCGGATCTCGCCTCGGATAAACATATCCTGCAGGAGGTCGTCGCAAAAAAGCTGTAAAGCCTCGCCGCCTGCGGGAAGCGGCGCGCTGGGTGCACGAGGCGTATCGAGTCAGTGAGCGCCGTGCGGCGGGGCTGATCAAAGTGCCCAGAGGAACACTGCGTTATCACGCCTGCCGCGATCCGCAGGTGGCGTTGCGCGCGCGGCTAAAAGAGCTCGCCGCAGTGCGGGTGCGCTATGGCTATCGGCGGCCGGGGAAGCCGGTCGATTGGATTCGCCGAAAGTTTTCACGACCGGTTGCGAGATGAATGTTTGAATGTGGAGTTGTTTTTCACCTTGGCGGATGCGCAGCGAAAGCGGACGGCCCGGCGCAACGATGACAATCATCAACGTCCGCACAGCGCATTAGCGGATCGGACTGGTGACGCACTTCATGACCGAGAATCGACCGGGCGCGCAGGATCACGACAGCTTGCGCCACGACCTGGAAAAAATCTGCATGGACTTTCCTCGGTTTCAATGACCAGCCGGCGGCCTCAAAAATACACCAGGCATCGCAGCGGAATCACTGACAGTGCAAAGGCCGCAATTCCGCAGTGCCATACAGACAGGGAACTCGCGATCGGGCAGAGCTGGTCGCGGTCCGTTTTGCGCGTGTTCCTCAAGAGTTCAATCGGAATGTAACCGGAAAATCAATTACACGTAACGTTGAACTCATATACATCAGGGACACTTTCTCTTTGTGTGCCGTAAACGTATCTGATGTGTGATGAGTCCAACAGTTTTGCTGAGATTCAGGTGCGATGAGCAATCGCCAATCGCATCGGATCAGAAGTCGTCCAGTCGCTTGCAATTATCCCCCTATCAATAGCGCGCAGCGCCAAGGCGCGTTCGTTATTTCAGCAGGAACCGCAAAGGCCGCGATCCTGCGGCGCCATACAGACCAGCGGTCCGTTTTGCGCGTGTTCCTCAAGAAGCCAAGGAGATCCAATGTCCCGTTCGTTGCCGCCGTATCGCCACACGGCTACTCGCTTACTCGGAATCGCTCTGATCGTCGTCGCGCTGGTAGGCTCTTACGTTATCCCCCTCGTAGCAGCCACGCCCGTCACGCAGGTGGATCTGTCCACGTATGTCCGGGTTGGCCGCTTTGACCTTCCCGAGCCGACGCGAACCACTCCGCCCGCCAACAGCTTGCTGGCTCAGGAAGCCTCAGCGGTGACTTATAACTGGGATACCGACACGCTGTTTGTCGTCGGCGATGGCGGCACGTCGGTCGTTGAGGTAAGCAAAACCGGAGTCTTGCTCAGTTCAATGACTTTGGCCCCCGGCAGCAGCCCTCAAGGCACGGACTTCTATGACACGGAAGGCATCGCCTACGTCGGCAGTGGCAAATTCGTCATCATAGAGGAGCGCTATCGCCAGGCGAACTTGTTCACTTATGTCCCGGGAGGCGTGCTTCACAAATCCGACGTAAAAACGGTGAAGCTCGGCACGACCATAGGAAACATCGGCCTCGAAGGCGTCTCCAACGATCCGATGACGGGCGGATTCATCTTTGTCAAAGAGAAGGACCCTGAATCCATTTTCCAAACGAAAATTGACTTCGATGCAGGCACGGCGACCAACGGCTCCGCTACTACCGATGAGTCGGTCGACCTTTTCGCTCCGGCTTTGGCCAACGTTGCGGACTTTTCCGATGTATTCGCTTTGTCGAATCTGCCGGACCTGAACGGACAGCCCGATTTCAGCCACTTGTTGATCATCAGCCAGGAATCCGGCCAGATCATCAACGTCGATCGCGCCGGCAGAGTCTTCAGTAAGCTGACGATCGTTGCCGATCCAGGCAGCCCACTGAGCGTGGCGGATATGACCATGGAAGGCATCACGATGGATCGTGACGGCGTCCTCTATGTCGTCAACGAAAATGGCGGCGGTGACGCCAATCATCCGCAGCTCTGGGTTTACGAACACAGTTCGGCTGCGAATCAGCCCCCCACCGCGATCACGCTCACAAATGCGGTCACTTCGATCCCGCAGAACGCCAGCACCGCGTCTCCGGTGAAAATGGCAGATATCCTCGTCACCGACGATGGCCTGGGAAACAACAATCTGACCGTAAGCGGCGCCGATGCCAGCTCCTTCCAGATCATTGGCACAGCGCTGTTCCTCAAGGCCGGAACGATCCTGAATTCCGTCACCAAGCCGAGCTACAGTATCACCGTCAACGTGGATGATCCGGCAGTGGGGAACAGTCCGGATGCCACCGTCGACTTCCATTTGCCGGTCACGTCTGCCGCGAGCGGAACTTCTTCCGTCATCATCTCCGAGGTGGCCCCCTGGTCCAGCGGCAACAGCCCACTCGGCGCCGATTGGTTCGAGGTGACCAATATCGGAAGCGTGGCCGTGGACATCACGGGATGGAAGATGGACGACAATTCCAACTCCTTCGGCGTTGCGGTGGCCTTAAACGGCATCAGCAGCATCGCTGCCGGCGAGTCCGTCATCTTCATCGAAAGCGATACGCCGGCCGCCACCGTTGCCGCTTTCAAGACTCTGTGGTTTGGCGCCAATCCGCCCGCCAAATTGCAGATCGGCACCTATTCCGGCTCGGGCGTCGGCTTGAGTACCGGCGGGGATAGCGTCAACCTGTTCAGCAACGTCGGTGTGCTACAGGCCAGCGTCACCTTCGATGTCTCGCCTCCCGGTCCGACGTTTCCGACGTTCGACAATTCCGGCGGATTGAACAAGAACACCATTTCGCTACTGAGCGTCCAGGGCGTCAACGGGGCCTTTATTGCTTCCGGCGACGCGAATGAGATTGGATCGCCCGGATTGATTGGATCTTCTTCTACACCGACGGTTACAATCATCGCCACCGATCCCGACGCGGCGGAGAGTGGCCCGGACCCCGGCACATTCCGAATCACCCGCAGCGGCAGCACCGTCAATGCGTTGACCGTCAACTACACGCTTGCCACGGGCGCCGGACAGGCTACCAGCGCGGATTACACGCCCGCCTTGACGGGAGTGGCAATCATCCCATCCGGGCAATCTTTTTTGGATCTCACCATCACTCCCCTCGACGACTCACTTAACGAAGGACCTGAAAAGGTCACACTGACTTTGGGCGACACCGGTAGTTACGACGTGGGGGCCCCCGCCACAGCTACGATCACCATTGCTGACAACGATACCCCCAACCAGGCTCCTACAGCAGTGGTCTTGAACAATCAAGTTCCAACGCTCACGCAAGATACCTCCACGGCAAGCGCGATCAAGGTGGCCGACATTGCCATCATCGACGATGGACTGGGAACCAATAACCTGTCGCTGACGGGAACCGACGCCAGTTCCTTCCAGATTACGGGATCGGCCTTGTATCTGAAAGCGGGAACCGTTCTGAACTCCGTCACCAAGGCGACCTACAGCGTCACGGTCAATGTTGACGATCCGACGGTGGGAATCACTCCGGATGCGAGCGTCACCTACACGCTTACCGTCCTCCCGCCTTTGGCTGCGGGAAGCATCATCATCAGCGAGGTGGCCCCGTGGAGCAGTGGCAACAGTCCTATCGGCGCCGACTGGTTCGAGGTAACCAACACCGGCGCGAACGCAGTGAACATCGCGGGATGGAAAATGGACGATAGTTCCAACTCCTTCAGTACGGCGGTGGCCTTGAACGGCATCACCAGCATCGCGGCCGGCGAGTCCGTCATCTTCATCGAAAGCGATGCGGCGGCCACAGTTGTTCCCGCCTTCAAGACGCTGTGGTTCGGCGCCAATCCGCCTGCCGGCTTGCAGATCGGCACCTATACCGGCTCGGGCGTCGGCCTCAGCACCGGTAGCGATGCCGTCAACCTCTTTAACAGCGCCGGCGTGCTCCAAGCCAGCGTCACTTTCGGCGCTTCGCCGGCAGGTCCGTCGTACCCGACCTTCGAGAATCCCGACGGCCTGAACAACACGGCCCTCACGCAACTCAGCGCCGTGGGCGTTCATAACGCCAGGGCCGCAGCGAACGACGCGAATGAGATCGGATCTCCAGGAACCGTCGGCAACCTGGCCATCACCGAGGTGGCCCCCTGGAGCAGCAGCGACAGTCCCCTTGGCGCCGATTGGTTCGAGGTAACCAACACGGGTGCGCGCGCCGTGGACATCACGGGATGGAAGATGGACGACAATTCCAACTCCTTCGGGGTTGCGGTGGCTTTGAACGGCATCACCAGCATTGCGGCCGGCGAGTCCGTCATCTTCATCGAAAGCGACACGCCGGGCACCGTCGTTCCGGCCTTCAAGACTCTGTGGTTTGGCGCCAATCCGCCCGCCAAATTGCAGATCGGCACCTATAGCGGCTCGGGCGTCGGCCTCAGCTCGAATGGCGATTCCGTCAACCTTTTCAACAGCGCCGGGGTGCTCGAAGCCAGTGTGACTTTCGGGGCTGCGCCGGCAGGCCCGTCGTTCGCGACCTTCGACAACGCCGCCGGATTGAGCAACGTGACCTTCTTGCAACTGAGCGCCGCCGGCAATCATGGAGCTTCGGCTGCGGTGAACGACGCGAAGGAGATCGGATCTCCGGGCAGCGTCGGCAGCCTGGCCATCACCGAGGTGGCCCCGTGGAGCAGCGGCAACAGTCCGATCGGCGCCGACTGGTTCGAGGTAACCAATACGAGCGCTCACGCCGTGGACATCACGGGGTGGAAAATGGACGACAATTCCAACTCCTTCGCTGCTGCCGTGGCGTTGAACGGCATCACCAGCATCGCGGCCGGGGAGTCCGTCATCTTCATCGAAAGCGATGCGCCGGCCACCATCGTTCCCGCCTTCAAGACGCTGTGGTTCGGCGCCAATCCGCCTCCCGGCTTGCAGATCGGTACGTATACCGGTTCGGGCGTCGGCCTCAGCACGAGTGGCGATGCCGTCAACCTATTCAACAGCTCTGGCGTGCTCCAAGCCAGCGTCACTTTCCCCGTTTCGCCGGGAGTTACGACGTTCCAGACCTTCGAGAACGCCGACGGATTGAACAACACGGAAATTCTGGAACTAAGCGTCGCCGGCCTTCTTAACGGCAGGGCCGCAGCGAACGACGCGAATGAGATCGGATCGCCGGGAGTTTCGGGCGAATTCTTCATCACCTCCGTCAGTGTCGCCAGCGGGGTCGGCGACGAGATCGCCCCCAACACCTGGCTCGCAATCAAGGGCCAGGGCCTCGCGCCATCCAGCACTGCCGCAGGTCTGGTGTGGAGCAAGGCGCCCGAATTCGCGCAAGGCAAGATGCCCACGACTCTGGGAGGCGTCTCCGCCACAGTCAACGGCCATGCGGCTTACGTCTATTACGTCAGCCCCACCCAGGTCAACATACTAACCTCACTCGATTCCACAACCGGACCGGTTGACGTCATACTCAAGAACGGAACTCTCACGAGCGCAGCCTTCACCGTCAAAGAACGAGCCGCTTCGCCCGCTTTCTTCCTGTTCGGCGCCACAAACTACGTCATAGCCACTCATGCCGACTACAGCCTGATCGGACCGGCCTCGCTCTCTGTACCCGGCTACCCATACACCCCGGCGCGTCCCGGCGAAACGATCGTACTCTGGGCTAACGGGCTCGGATTGCCCGCTACCGCGCTAACCGAAGGCAGCTCTACGCAGAGTTCCCAGTTGCCCGAACTGCCCGTCGTCCAAATCGGCGGAGTCAGCGCGAACGTCAGCTTCGCCGGCGTGGTCGCTCCCGGCCTCTACCAAATCAATGTCACGGTTCCGGGATCTGTCTCCGATGGCGACAATGCAGTCAGCGCCAGCTATGGCGGTGTCCAAACACCCACAGGAGCTTTGATTACAGTGCAGCATTGACTCGGGGTGCGCAGCGGCCATCTGCTCTGGCAGACTCACAAAGGCGCCCGCATTGAATGCGCTGTTCACCAATAGCGTCCTGCCGCTGAAAATCGCAGGGCCGGGCCGTGTGACGCTCGGCAGCCGCGACTTCCGGTGCAAGCCGCGCAAACTGCGCTCGGCAGGTCCCTGGCGACGTTCTCCACCCAGGACGACGATCCGGCCATCAACGGATCGGCGGACGACCGGAGTTCCTCTATTTCAAGCGATGGTTTGACACGGCACGTCTGCAGGTGACAACTGGCCCGACCGCAACGATCGGTAGGATTGCAGATCCTAATAGCAATTATCGCGACCGGCGCGCTTACACTCTTCGTAGCGGCGTTTTGCGATTTGACGCATCGTTTCGGCTTCCTGTGCGTCGACCCGCTTTCGCTGCCCCATCAGCCACACCGCGCGTTGCGCTGAGCCGTTGAATGTGATGCCGGCCGGATCGCCGCCCAGGAGTTCGCCCGCAAAGCGCAATTTCCCTGCAATGACGATATCGTGCTCGATATCGTCCCGGTATCCGATATTGTTGGTCGGACTGCGCAGCCATTTCGCCCAATAGTCGCCTTGCGCGTTGCCTTGATTGGCGGCCTTCTGGAACCAGGCGATCGCTTGCTGGCGACTCTGTGGAACGCCGATTCCGAATTGATATGCGCGGCCGAACCCAACTTGACCCTTGTGCCAGCCTTGAGATGCACTCGCCTGATAGAGCTTCGCGGCGAGATCCCAGTTTTCCGTCCCGCCTAGACCCATCTCGTAATAAATTCCCATTTGATTCTGCGATTCAGGCTCGCCCAGCGCGGCCGCTCGGTTGTACCACAGGAAGGCTGTCTTCGCGCTCACCGGGACACCGTCGCCCTGGTCGTACATCAGGGCGATCCGAAGCTGAGCCACGGCATTCCCAGCTTCAGCGGCCCTGGTCACAATCCGGGCTGCGCCGGCGTGATCCCCGGCCTGAAAGCGTTCACCCGCCTGATCGTAGAGATCAGCCCCAGGGAGCTGTTTGCAATAAGGCTGCGACCCGGGACCCTTCATCATCCGGTCGGAGCCTGGGGTGATTCCCAGGCATTTCTGCAAATTCCCGGATGCGATCACGATCGAGGTCGAAGGCTGGCTAAGAAGCGGGACCGCCATAACCGGAATTCCAATTAGCTTAAGAAATTGGAGCTTCACGCCACCTCCTTCGCTAGATTGGAGTATATATTTGTTCACCGCGCGAGTTTTCAGTGGAGTTCCCCCGCTGTCGAAGGGCTAGAGTTCCGCGCGCCCGCCGCGCGTCGGGGCCGCACGGATGGCTCCGGCGTTAACGGCTGGACGGAAGACTGCGGACCGAAATAAGCCGACGATTCGCGATGCCGAAACGTCCCCGGCCGCATGGTGTCTGGGGATCGGACGTGTGCTGGCGTAGTATGAAGACATGCCTGCGAGGGACGTGCAACAGCACTCTTCGACTCCTTTGAAGGAGCATCTCCCTCCGCTGTTCTCCGTCATCATTCCGACGTACAACCGCACGAAGCCGCTCCGGAGGTGTTTGGAAACTCTGGCGCAAGGCTATCCTGACGGACGCTTCGAAATCATCGTTGTAGACGACGGCAGCAACCCTCCCGTCGATCCAGGCGAAGGCGGGTGGCCCGTGCAACTGGTGGTGCTGCGGCAGACGAACCAGGGGCCATCGGCCGCACGCAACTCAGGCGCGCGCCGAGCCAGGGGAACCTATCTCATCTTTCTCGACGACGACTGCCAGGTCCTGTCCGGATGGTTTGAAGCGATCGAAAGAGCGGTCGGCGCGGCGGCTCCGCGAACGATGTTCGGAGGCAAGATCGTAAACAGCGACGAAAACAATCTCTGTTCCGAGGTTAGCGAAGTCTTCATCCGCATCATTCTGGAACGCCATCGCCCGCGGCCCGGCGGACTGTATTTTTTTCGATCGACGAACATGATCGTCCCGCGCGACGAATTTCTTCGCATGGGCGGCTTCGACGAGCGATTTCGTGCCTCCGAAGACCGCGAGTTCTGCGACCGCTGGCAGGCCGGCGCGGGCAGCTTTCAGTACGTGCCCGATGCCGTCGCGATCCATCGCAGCGAGCTCACGGTGCGAGCCTTCGCCCGGCAGCACTTCGCTTATGGACGAGGCGCATGGCATTTTCACCAGGCGCGCTTTTCCCGAAAATCCTCGCGCATCGGCTTCGACATGCTGAAGTATTACGCGCAGGTGATCCGCGAAGTGGTGCGGCTCCGGCGAGGCGTGGTCGCCGTGCGCATCGGGCTTCTCGCCCTCTGGCAAGCCATGAATGTCTGCGGATTCGTCTGTGCGCTCCTGGACGACGTTCGCGGCTCGCGCGTCAGGACGCGTCCAATCTAACGGCGCTGCGGCGCAGGCGCACGGACAATTCGTCCACTCGATGATCCCATGTGTTCGCGGCGGCGAATGCGCGGCGGCGGGCGACCTCCTCGGGTGTTCCTGGACTCTGGATCGCCCGATCGAGGCATTCGAAAAACCCGGCCTTGGTGCGATACACCGAAATCAGGCCCTGATCCGCCAGCGGATGGATTTCCGCCAGGTCGCGGCTGATCACGGGCTTTCCCGCGGCCAGATATTCGTAGATCTTCACAGCGTTTGCCGCCCGGGTGATCGCCGTATCGAGAAACGGCATCGTGCAGACGTCGAACTCTGCAAGATGATCCGCCAGAGGCGCCGGATCAAGTCGATCCAGCACGGCGACGTTCGGCAGGAGCGAGATACGGCGCCAGCGACGCTCGCTGCGGTTGTCGGCAAACGCCTGCGACCCGATGTAAACGAAGGAGCGCGACGGAAAAAGCCGGGCCGCTTCTTCGATCAGCTCCAGATCGAGCCATCCGGAAAAAGCTCCAAAAAATCCGCAAATGGGCCGCGGAAGATGGGCCAGGAGCCCTCGCGATTTCGCCGCCGAGAACAGCTCGTAATCGCAACCATTCGGCAACAGGACAGACCCGGCCCGTCCATGCTCCTCAGACAGCACTCGCCCGGAGAATACCAGCAGCCGTGCGTGCTCGAACAGGCGCTGCTCGCGATCGCCGAGTTCGGTTTGCCACATCTGGGCGAAGCCGGCCTGATGATCGAGACAGTCGTAGACGATCGGCCACCCCAGTCGCGACACGACGGGCTCCCAGCGGGGATCGTTTACCAGAGCCAGCGGGCTGGTGCAGCCATAGGCGGCCGCGGTCTGGCGAACGGCAGCGGTCATGGTATTCACGGCTTCTTCCGGCCAGGACGGAGTATGCATGCCGGCGTCGCGCGGAACGAGTTGCGTCGGCATGTTGTAGATGTCGGGAGCGCGGTTCGGCAGTTGGAGAAGGTGCACACCCGGGGAGATCTCCTCGAGCGGCTCGCCCGTCCACCAGTTCGTGCTCGGCGA
>JAIQFJ010000042.1 GCA_020073325.1 Terriglobia bacterium
GTGATGGACGGGAAGCTCGAGCCGATTGTCGAGGCGCTGACGGCGTTTTATCAGACGCAGATGTTGAAAGAGCAGAACAACGAAGCGGCGGCCTGATGTGGGGCCGGTAGTCCTGCCGGCAAGCCGGTTGCCGAACCGGCTGCCGATTCCGCGGTTTGATCGGACGCTCGACTGAAAATAGAAGACCAGCCGGTTTGACAACCGGCTTGCCGGCACAACTGCCGGCCCCACATGGAACTCCGGACGGCACTGCTGCAGGGGCAGAAATTACTTCAAGACGCGCAGATCGATGCGCCGCGGCTGACGGCGGAGGTGCTGCTTGCGCACGCGGTGGGGCAAGATCGCTCGTGGCTGTTCGCGCATTCCGATGAAGAACTGAAAGAAGTCTGGTGGATCCACTACGGGCGTTATCTGCATCAGCGGATGCAGGGCGTGCCGACGCAGCACATCACCGGGCGGCAGGAATTTTACGGTCGCGAATTTCGGGTCACGCGGGAGGTGCTGATTCCGCGACCCGAGACGGAGCATGTCGTCGAGGCTTGTCTGTCGCGCAGAGGCGGACGGGTGCTGGATATCGGGACCGGGTCGGGGGCGATCGCGGTGACACTGGCGCTGGAGACTCGGGCACGGGTGGTCGCGACGGATTTGTCGTTTGCGGCGGTCAGGATCGCTCGAGAGAATGCGCGGCGGTTGGGTGCTGCGGTCGAGTTTGTGTGCTGCGATCTGGCGTCGGCGGTGCGCGGACCGTTCGATCTGGTGGTGTCGAATCCACCGTATATTCCGGAGTCGGAGGCGTTGCCGAGAGAGGTTGTCGAGCATGAGACTCGAATGGCGTTGTTTGGGGGAGCGGACGGGTTGGACGTGTATCGGCGGCTGATTCCTTCTGCTATGGGCCTGCTGCGGCCGGGGGGATGGCTGGTGATGGAGATCGGATATCGGTCGGCTGGCGGGGTCGTGGAGTTGCTGGCGGGCTGGGAGTCGGTCGAGGTATTGAAGGACCTGGCGGGGTTGGATCGTGTGGTGGCGGCTCGGCGCTGAACCCCGCCCTGACGGGCGCGGCTGTTTGTCGCGGTTACCTCAGCAGATGAAGGAAATCGGGGTGATCGTTGATGCTGTTGTGGTCGGTGCCCGCAAGCGTCGTGAAGGATGCGATTCCGGGTCTAAAACGCGACAATAGCCGCGCAGTGCTCTCGCGAGGCACGATTTGGTCGTGTTCGGCGGCGATGATCAGCGTCGGCGAGGTTACGTGCGGCGCGTACTTCCACGACTGGAATCTGTCGAGCAGCATCCACTTCACAGGAACGTAGGGGAATTGTCTCGCGGCAAGTTCCTCGACGCTGTCGTAGGGCGTCACGAGGACAAGTCGCGCCGCGGGGCGCAGGCTCGCGACGTAAACGGCGACGCCGCTCCCCAGGCTGCGGCCGACGACTTCGATCCGCGGGTGCGTTTTGCGGACCTCGTCAAACAAAGTCAGGCCGTCCTCGAACAGCGCGGCTTCCGACGGCTTACCGGAGCTTCCACCGAACCCGCGGTAGTGCAGGAGATAGATCGCGCGGTCGGGAAAGGCATTCGCGAAGGGCATGAGGTTGTAGGAGACGTCCTCTGAATTTCCGCCGAAGTAAAGCAGAGCGCCGGGGCCATCCATCGGACGCGTCGACACAAGAACGTGCGCGGGAAGCGCGAAGGTCACATCGGAGCGCAGCGTCGCAGGCTGCGGATAATACAGATAAGAGCGCTGCAAGAAGAACAGCGCGGCGCACACGCCGAGGTAGACGAGAATCGCGCCCCTCAACAGAATCATGAGAGGGCGCGCCATCGACTAAGACCGCGGATGCGAGGCTAACTCAGCCAGGACTTCCGAGCTGTGCTTGCCCGGATCGACGCCCGTCCATACCTTCGCGATCTTCCCCGCCGGGTCGATCAGAAACGTATTGCGGGCGGCGATTTTGGTGACGACTAAATTCGTCACGGAGCCGTAGGCTTTCGACAACGTCTTGTCCGTATCGGCGAGCAGTTTGAAGGTCAGGCCCTGCTGGGCGCAGAATTCCTGGTGGCTGCCCGTCGAATCGACACTCACGCCGACGATCACGGCATTCAGAGCCTCGTACTTCGCAATGTCGCGCTGGAAGTTGTGAGCCTCGATGGTGCAGCCGTGGGTGCCGTCCTTCGGGTAGAAATACAGCACGACCCATTTGCCGCGAAAATCTTTCAGGCTGACAGGCGAGCCGTCCTGCGACGGGACGCGGAAATCGGGGGCCATTTCGCCGGGCTGCGGCGCCGTGCCGGACGGACGGCTGACGGCGAACAACGCGATTGCGCCGACGACGAGAATTACCGCGAGAAGCACCATGACTTTCATTAGTATTAAGTATAGTGCGGACGTTTTTCCACGTTGACATGGACGCGTTCTTTGTTTCCGTCGAGGAATTGTTCGATCCCTCGCTCAAGGGGAAACCCGTGGTGGTGGGCGGACGCGCCAATGAGCGGGGCGTGGTGTCGGCGGCGTCGTATGCGGCTCGGAAATTCGGGATCCATTCGGCGATGCCGCTGCGGACCGCGTACAAATTGTGTCCGCAGGCGATCTTTGTCGAAGGGCATCGCGAGCGGTATAGCGAATATTCGCATCGCGTGTTCGAAGTGCTGCAGAAATTTTCGCCGAAGGTGGAGATGGCGTCGATCGACGAGGCGTATCTCGACATGTCGGGGACGGAGCGCTTACATGGACCGCCGCTTTCGGCGGCGAACCGGCTGCATGAGCTGATGAAACGGTCGACGGACCTGAATTGCTCGATCGGGGCGTCGACGTCGAGGCTGGTTTCGAAAATCGCGTCGGATCAGGCCAAGCCGAACGGAATTTTGTGGATCGTGCCGGGGCAGGAAGCCGAATTTCTGGCTCCGCTCGATGTGCGGAAGATTCCGGGCGTGGGAAAAGTGACGGAGCAGCATCTGCATTCGTGCGGGATTCGCAAGGTCGGCGATCTGGCGGCGCTCGACGAGGATTTTCTGGAAGAGCGGTTCGGTAAGTGGGGACTGGCGCTCGCCGGCAAATCGAAGGGGCTGGACGCGGGCGGGTGGTTCGACGGCGAAGTCGGGGATCGCGAGGATCCCAAGTCGATCAGCCACGAGCATACGTTCTCGATCGACACGAAAGACCGGGCGGCGCTGGACGCGATGTTTGTGCGGTTGTCGGAGATGGTCGCGCGGAGGCTGCGGGATCATCATTTGTACGCGCGAACGTTGCAGATCAAATTGCGGTATTCGGATTTTTCGACGTTCACGCGGTCGCGTACTCTGGATCGGGCGACGCAGATCGATTCGGAGCTGGCGGATGCGGCTCGCGGGTTGTTTCATAAGGCGTGGACGGGCGCGGCGATCCGGCTGGTGGGCGTGTATGCGCAACAGCTCGAGACGGGCGAGGGACAGACGAGTTTGTTGGACGAGGGTCGGACCGAGAAGTGGCGTCATGCGCTGGAGGCGGTGGATAAAATGCGCGGCAAGTACGGAGACGGGTCAGTGTCGCTGGCGGCGGGGATGAAGGCGGCGTTTCGGGCTCGGGTGCATGAGAATCCGGAAAATCTGCCGGGGAAGGATCCCAAGAAGAGGGATTGAAGGCTGTTATCCTGAATGAAAGTGCACCTTTCTGTCGTAATCCCGATTCACAACGAAGAACCGTCGATCCTTCCGCTTTACGATCGCCTGACGGCTGTCATGGAACGGATCCGCAAGCCCTACGAAATCATCTTTGTCGACGATGCTTCGACGGATCGAAGCTTCGATCTTCTGGCGAATCTGGTGGAGACGGACGCGCGACTGAAAGTGGTCCGGCTGCGGCGGAATTTCGGGCAGACGGCGGCGCTGGCGGCGGGGTTCGATGAATCGCAGGGGCACGTGATCATTTCGCTCGACGGCGATTTGCAGCATGCGCCTGAGGATATTCCCGCGCTGCTCGAGAAGATCGAAGAAGGCTACGACATCGCGAGCGGATGGCGCAAGAATCGCCTGGACAATGCGGTGACGCGCAAAATTCCGTCGCGCATTGCGAACTGGCTGATGGCGCGCGCGTCGAACGTCGACCTGCGCGACTTCGGGACGACCTTCAAGGCGTATCGCGCGGAAATCCTGAAAGACGTGAACCTGTACGGCGAACTGCACCGGTTCATTCCAGCGCTGGCATCGTTCTATGGGGCTCGGGTGGCAGAGGTGCCGATCCGCAATCTGCCGCGGGCGAGCGGCGGGTCGCATTATGGGCTGGGCAGAACGTTCCGCGTGATGTTCGATATTTTCACGATCTGGTTCCTGTTGAAATATTTCACGCGGCCCATGCATTTCTTCGGGAAGTGGGGACTGGCATTCACGGGCGTCGGCGGGGCGATTCTGGCGTTCGTCGGGGTCGAGAAGCTGTGGACCGGGCGCGACATTATCCAGGAGCACGGTCCGCTGATGGTGCTGGGCGCGCTGGCGATGGTCACGGGAGTCATTCTGTTCTGCACGGGACTGCTGGGCGAAGTTCTGACGCGCACGTATTTCGAAAGCCAGGGGCGGCGGATTTACGCGGTGCGCGAGATTCGCACACGGCGCGAGGCGCAGCCGGCGGATGGGGCCGATCGTCCGCGGTGACGGATCGCGCGGTCATTCTCGATTTTGGAGGCGTGATCTGCTTCCATCCGACGGATCAACAGATCGCTTCCGCGGCGGCGCGATGCGATTTGACGCCGCCCGATTTTCTGCGCGCCTTCTGGAAGAATCGATTGGCGTACGATGCGGGCCTGGATCCTTACGAATACTGGCGCGGCGTCGCGCGCGAGGCGGGGCGCACGTTCGATGACGCGCTGATCGCGGAAATGATCGGGCGCGAAATCGATTTCTGGAGCCGGTTCGACGATCGGATGTTGAACTGGATCCACGAACTGCGCGGGGGCGGGACGAGGGTCGGAATACTTTCGAATCTGCCGAGTCCGCTCGGGACCAAGCTGATCGAAGACGGCTTTATGAAACGCTTCGATCATGCGACGTTGTCGTACGAGCTGGGCGTCGTCAAGCCGCAGCGCGCGATTTATGAGGACGCGGTGCGGGGGCTGGGTGTCGCGGCGGGCGATGCGCTGTTTGTCGACGACCGGCCGGAGAATGTCGAGGGCGCCGTCGCGGTGGGGCTGCGGGGCGTGTTGTACACGAATTGGGAAGACTTCCGGGACAGCGATGCCGCGCGCGCGCCGGGAGCCGGCCGCTCATAAGCTATCGCCGCGATTTCGAAAGCGGCGCTACCCACTCGCTGGCGCTCGTGGTTCTGTGGTTTGCACTGCAATCGCCCAGCGCTGAACCGCGGACGCGAATGAGCGGGACGCTCCACTGGTGGCATGTCGCAGAGAGTTCGTTAGCACAGCGGTCATCAGGAGGCGGGCTTCAGCCGGCGCGGAGCTTTAGCTCCGCTGGATCAAGTGCGTGGCTGAAGCCTGGTGGCGCGTCCCGAAGAGTATACGCAGTTGCTCGCGGAGCGGCTTCTTCAGCCTGCCATGCCGGGCTTCGAGCCCGCCACGAACGCTCCAGGTCGAACGGCAACTTTGTCTCTGCGACCGGCGGCTGATTATGTCGCGCGGCGCCAGTAGTCTTCAAAGAGGCCTTTCATCGCTTCGGCCATTCCTTCGTGTTCGAAAATCACCGAGGTCCAGGTGGGTTTCGTGACCACCGGGTCGAGCAGCGCGATCAAGCCCAGGCGTCCGTCGAACAGCGCCATCTTCATCGGGACTTTTTCGATCTGGCGCACTTCGACGCCGGCGGCCCGATAATCGGCGAGGAATTTTTCATGCGCGGGGTCGAGCGTGCCCTGTTCGACGATCATGCGGCAGCGGACGCCTCGCTCGCGGGCCTCCATGACGATGGCGGCGTCCAGCGGATCGACAGCGTAGGGCGGACGCGAAAATTCCAGATATTCGTGGTGCGCGTCGGCGGCCATTTTGCGGAATTGCGCGGCGATCTGGCCGGGGTCGCTCACGATGCGCAGGTAGTCCAGCGTGCCGCGGCCGCCCTGACCTTCCGAATAGGCGGTCATCAGTTCGCCGATCATGCCTTGAGCGGCGCGCGCTTGATCGTCAAGTTCGTGTTCGAGAGACTGGCGGCGGCGGGCGAGATAGCTGGGCAGCGCCTGGTCGGGCGGGACTGCCGAAAACATTTTCGTCTTTTCCTGGATGACCTGCGCGAAGCCTTTTTCCACCAGGCTGTCGAGCACTTCGTAGATTTTCTGGCGCGGGACGTGGGCGCGGGCGGCGAGTTCCAGCGCCTTGAATCGCGGATGGCCGACGAGCACGAGATAGGACCGCGCCTCGTAGGCGTTCAGTCCCATTGACTGCAGCCGCTGCCAGAAGCGGCGAAATTCTACGTCCGGAAGTTCTTTCAATTCTCCCCCGTGATCTGCAAAGCCGCCGGTTGGACCGCCTCCTTTGGTCGCGGCACCATGTTCCGGATTCGCGCCTGCGGCCGGGGGGCGTTCCGCGCGGGTTCGAGCGAACCGTCCCAACGACGATGCGTCGAGCATATCAGATTGTCGCGATCGCCCGTGGGGCCGGCAGCCATGTCGGCGAGCCGGTCGCGAGACCGGCTGATTGTTTTTTCCGTTAAGCGGCGGCGCGACTGAAAAGTAAACACCAGCCGGTCTCACGACCGGCTCGCCGGCATGGCTGCCGGCCCCACAGTTTTCGTTCAGGCACGATCGTTGCGCGTTGGCTGCTACAATCGCGATTAGGAGGCGCGTCAAGCGCAAGGATTAAGGAATGAAACACCCCTCCGGCCTTCCCGAAACTCTCGGGTCCCTTCGAAGCTACAAGAATTTCGAATCGCGGCTCGCCAATCGCAGCGTCAAGGACGAGCTTCGCGAAAACCTGATCTGCAAACTGGAGCGGCGCGAGCCGCTGTTTCCGGGCATCGTCGGTTATGAAGAAACCGTGGTGCCGCAGGTGGTCAACGCGATTTTGTCGCGTCACAACTTCATTCTGCTCGGATTGCGGGGACAAGCCAAGACGCGGCTGATCCGCATGCTGATCACGCTGCTGGACGAATGGATGCCATATGTCGCCGGTTGCGAGATCCGCGACAATCCGTTCGCGCCGATCTGCCGGGCGTGCCGCGACAAGATTGCGCTGAAGGGCGACGACACGCCGATCGCGTGGCTGGGCCGCGAGGATCGCTACGTGGAAAAGCTGGCGACGCCGGACGTGACCATCGCGGACATGATCGGCGATATCGATCCGATCAAGGCGGCTCGCGCCGGGCAGAATATTTCGGACGAGCTGACGGTGCATTACGGGCTGCTGCCGCGCGCGAATCGCGGGATCTTCGCGATCAACGAGCTGCCGGACCTGGCGGGAAAAATTCAGGTCGGGCTGTTCAACATCATGCAGGAAGGCGACGTGCAGATTAAGGGCTATCCGGTGCGCCTGCCGCTGGATGTGGCGCTGGTGTTCACAGCGAATCCGGAAGATTACACGGCGCGCGGAAAGATCATCACGCCGCTGAAGGATCGCATCGGAAGCGAGATTCGCACGCACTATCCGGCGACGATCGAGCACGGCATGGCGATCACGGAGCAGGAGGCGTGGACCGCGCGGCGGTCGCCGCTCGAGCTGCGGATTCCGGATTATATTCGCGAAGTGATCGAGCAACTGGCGTTTTCGGCTCGCGAAGACAAGAAAGTCGACAAGCGGTCGGGCGTGTCACAGCGGCTGCCGATCTCGGTGTTGGAGAATGTCGCCTCGAACGCGGAGCGGCGCGCGTTGATGGCGGGAGAACAGGTGGCGGTGCCGCGCGTGGTGGATATTTACGCGGCGCTGCCGTCGATCACGGGAAAGCTCGAACTGGAGTACGAAGGCGAGCTGAAAGGCGGCGACACGGTGGCTCGCGAGCTGATCCGGCTGGCGGTCGGCAAAGTGTTTACCGGCTACTTCGACGGAGAGAATCTGGCGCAGGTGGTGCAGTATTTCGAACTCGGCGGATCGCTGAAGCTGGATGAATCGGCGAAGTCGGACGTGATGGTGAAGGAGCTGGGGCGGATCCAGGGGCTGATGGAGAAGGTCGGATTGCTGGGGCTGGGCGTGAGCGAACCGGATGCGGTCCGCGCGGCAGCAGCGGAATTTATCCTCGAAGGCTTGTATGCGCACCGGCGGATCAACAGGAACGAAGAGGTCGGGTTCATGGCAGAGCCGCGGAGGAGAGAGCCGCCGGCGGAGGAGAAGGGCAAGAAGCGTCAGTATCAATAGGAATACTGGAAATCAGGCCAGCATCGCGAGAGAGGAAATATGAAATCGGTACGTTATTCTCGCTACACCGGTGAAGACCTCGGACTCAGCGCCGAGGATCTGCTGAAGGCGCTGGCTGATTTTTTCCTCGAAAGCGGATTTCACAATCCGTACATGCAGTTCAATGAAATGAACCAGCATTCGCTGGAGGATCTGAAGCGCGCGCTGCAGCAGGCGCTCGAGCGGGGCGAGATGTTCGACCAGGAGCGAGCCGAGCAGATCCGGCAGCAGCTCGAAAGCATGACGCAGGAGCAGCTCGATCAGTTGCTCAACAAGCTGGTGCAGAAGCTGGTCGACGAAGGCTACATCTCGACCGAGCAGCAGGCCGGCGGCAAGGGTAAGGACGAAGGCAAGGTCGAAGTCAAGGTCACCGACAAGAGCATCGATTTCCTGGGCTTCAAGACGCTGAAGGATCTGCTCGGGTCGCTGGGTCATGCGAGCTTCGGGGCGCACGACACGCGCGATCTGGCGACAGGCGTCGAGACGTCGGGCGCGGCGAAGCAGTATGAGTTCGGCGACACGCTGAATCTGGACGTCGCGCAGACGCTATTCAACGCGATGCAGCGCGAGGGCGTGAAGCTGCCGCTGAATCTGGAATACGAAGATCTGCACGTGCACCAGTCGGAATATCAAAGCTCGTGCGCGACGGTGCTGATGCTCGATTGCAGCCACAGCATGATCCTGTATGGCGAGGACCGCTTCACGCCGGCGAAGAAGGTCGCGCTGGCGCTGGCGCATCTGATCCGGACGCAGTATCCGGGCGATTCGCTGCGCTGCGTGCTGTTCCACGATTCGGCGGAAGAGCTGCGTATGGAAGAGCTGGCGCGCGTCCAGGTGGGTCCGTATTACACGAACACGCGCGACGGATTGATCCTGGCGCAGCGGCTGCTGGCGCAGGAAAAGAAAGACATGAAGCAGATCATCATGATCACGGACGGCAAGCCGAGCGCGCTGACGCTCGACGACGGGCGCATTTATCGCAATGCGTTCGGGCTGGATCCGCTGGTGATCTCGCGCACGCTCGAAGAAGTGTCGCGCTGCAAACGCCAGGGGATCCTGATCAACACGTTCATGCTGGCGAGCGACTACGGGCTGGTGAATTTCATCCAGAAGGTCACGGAGCTGTGCCGCGGCAAGGCCTATTTCACGACGCCGTACACGCTGGGCCAGTATCTGCTGATGGATTACATGAATCGCAAGACGCGGACGATTCACTGATCGCGGTCATTCGTGGCGCAGGGCGACGACGGGATCGACGGCCATCGCGCGGCGCGCCGGAATCAGGCATCCGAATCCCCCGGCGGCGGCGAGCAGGCCGGCGGCGAGCAGGAATGTCACGGGGTCGGTGGGTGAGACGGTCGTGGCGAGAATCGATTTGAGAATTCTGGTCACGCCGAATGCGCCGGCCAGCCCCAGCGCCAGGCCGATGCCGATTTGGAGCATCCCGCTGCTGAACACCAGACGGTAGATTTCGTTGGAACTCGCGCCGAGCGCCATCCGCACGCCGATTTCCTGCGTGCGCTGGCTGACCGAATGCGCGATCACGGCGTAGAGTCCGACCGATGCGAGCAGCAGCGCGATCGCGGCGAAGATCGCAAACAACGTCCCGAAGACGCGCCACGGCCAGTAATTCTGCGCGAGCCGGTCCTCCATGCTCAGCAGACGGTAGATCGGCAGATCCTCGTTGATGCTTTGCACGGTTTGTCGCACGGCGGTTGCGAGTGTCGACGGCGGCACGCGTGTGCGGATCATCACGGCCATATCGCGCTCCGGCTTGAAGCGGTAGGGAATATAAATCAGCGCGTCGCGCTGGCTGCTGTTGCTGTTCTGAAGAATGTTCGGCACGATGCCGACAACCATCGCCCACGTCTCCGGCGATTTGCCGTTGAACCAGCGAAGTCGTTTGCCGATGGGATCCTGATTCGGCCAGTATTTATCGGCGAACTCATGGTTCGCCAGAATCGCCGGAGGCCCGGTAACGCCGTCGTTTTCGTCGAACACGCGGCCGCGCAGAGGGCGCAGACCTGCCGTGCCGAAATAGTCGTAGCCGATCACGATCGCGGAAAGCGTCTGGCGGCGCTTCTCGTCGGTCGGCGGCGCGCCTTCGAGCTCGAACGGCAGGTTTTCCGATCCGCCGGTCGGCAGCGTTTCGGCGATCGCGGCCTTTTCGACGCCCGGCAGGCTCTCGATAGCTTTGTGCAGACGGTCGTGAAATGCGATCAGGTCCGGATTCTTGGCATATTTCGCCTCGGGAAGATTGAGCCGCATGGTCAGGATGTTGGCGACGTCGGTCCCGATGCTGGTCTTGTAAGCGGCCAGGAAGCTGTGGATCATCAGGCCCGCGCCGACCAGGAGCACGACCGCGAGCGCCATTTCAGCGACGACGAGGAGTCCGGAGAGATATTTCGCGCGTCCAGCGCCGCTCGATCCGCGGCCGCCGTCCTTGAGCGCGGTGTTGACGTCGAGCTTCGACAGCCGCAGCGCGGGCACGAGCCCGAACAGAACGCCGGTGCCGATCGAGACGGCGATCAAGTAGGCGAAGACGCGATAGTCCATCGAAAAATCGATGTAGGGCGGTTTGCCGAGCGGGACGACCACCGCGTCGAAGGCGCGCACGCCCCAGATCGAGATCAGCCATCCGAGGACACCGCCGCCGAGCGAGAGCATCACGCTTTCGACCAGTAACTGGCGGATCACACGCCAGCGGCTCGCGCCGAGGGCTGCGCGAATCGAGATCTCGCGCGTTCGGCCGACGGCGCGGCCCAAAAGCAGATTGGCGACGTTGGCGCACGCGATCAGCAGAACGAAACCGACGGCGCCCAGCATCGCGGTAAAGACAAGATTGATCTGCGGGCCGTTAAAGAATTCGCCAAAGGTCATCACCTGCGCGGTGAAGCCCTGGTTCGTGACCGGATAAGCGGCCTCCAGGCGTTTCGAGATCCCGATGATTTCGGCGCGCGCGGATTTTTCAGACGCACCGTCCTTGAGGCGGCCGAAGACGGTGTAGGCGCGCCGTTCGCGTTTTTCCGAATCCGCCCCGGGGATGAGCGGCAGCCAGATGTCGGTTGTTCCCGGAAACATGAAACCCTGCGGCATGATGCCGACGATCGTCGTGGCGACGTCGTTCATGCGCACGGACCGGCCGAGCACGGAGGGGTCCTTGCCGTAGCGGCGCTCCCACAGCCCGTAGCTGAGAATCGCAACGGGCGCGCCTCCGGCGTGTTCGTCGGCCGGGCTGAATTCGCGCCCGAGAGCCGGCTTTTGGCCGAGCGAAGGAAATGCATTCGCCATGACGCGAGCCGCGGAATAGAGCTCCGGCAGGCCGGTCTTGTCGCTGTAATTGACACCGTCCGACCGGTAGGCGGAAAGAAACTCGAAGGATTTTTGCGAGTCCCGCCAGTCCTGAAAGTCGGGAAGCGAAACCGGCGACATCCGTCCAGCCCGATTCGCGTTGCGCATGGTGAGATACAGTACTCGATCGCTACGGTCGAACGGCTGGCTCTTGAAGAGAACGCCGTTGGCGAGGGTGAAGACCGTCGCATTCACGCCGATTCCGAGTGAAAGAGCCGTAACCGCGACCAGGGTGAACGCCGGATTCTTGGCCAGAGTCCGGAAGGCGTAGCGCACGTCTTCAAGCAGGAATGCCATGCGAGGTGATACGTAGCCGGATCCGGGAAAGTTCCCGGGTTGACATGCGATGTGTTTAATACTAATTCTATAGTGATGCGTTCATTGATCCTCATCCTGTCTTCCGCCGCCGCGATCTGGGGCCAGGCCTTCGAGGTCGTCTCGGTCCGGCCCGCGAACCCAACGGCGCGCGGATCGTCGTTCGAATTTCTGCCCGGCGGCAAACTGGTGGCGGTGAATGTGTCGGTGCGCGATCTGCTGAAAAAGGCATACAGAATCCGCGATTTCCAGATCGCGAACGCGCCGGCGGGGTTGGATTCGCCCTGGTACGATGTCACGGCGAACGCCGCGTCGCCGGTGGGGGAAGGCGAGATGCAGGGAATGCTTCAGTCGCTACTGGCGGACCGGTTCCAACTGAAGCTGCGGCGCGAATCGAAGGAGCTGCAGGTCTATATTCTGACGGTCGCCAAGAACGGGCCGAAGCTGAACGAGGTCGCACCCGCCGCCGGCGGCGCCGTACGGATTCGAGGCGTCGGCAGGCTCGCGGGTCTAAAGGGATCGATGGACCAACTGGCCTCGGCGCTGTCTGATGTGAGGCTGAATGGGAGCGCGATCCTGGACCGTCCGGTGGTGAATCGCACGGGCTTAAACGGCGTTTACGATTTCTCGCTCGAATGGACGCCGGAAATGGGAGTCGACGCGGCGGACCGCCCGGGACCGTCAATTTTCACGGCGATGCGGGAACAACTCGGGCTGAGCCTGGAGAAGCGGAACGCGCCCGTCGAGATCTTCGCGATCGAGCACCTGGAAAAACCGTCGCAAAACTAAAATCCCGGGGGACGTTCGGAGGCGACGGCGAAACTGCGCTCCATCGCGATGCCGACGCGGGCGACGGTTCCTTCATCGAACAATTTTCCGAGCAGCGTGATCCCGTGCGGAACGCGGCGGGGCGGCGAAAATTTGGGCAAGGGATGCGCGGGGTCGGGAGCCCAGTCGCTGCGTGCTTCGGAAACGTTGACGAATCCGGCGCGGAACGTGAGCGACGGATGCCCTGTAAAATTGCCGATCGTGAGCATCTCGTCGCGCAGCGAGGGGACCAGCAGAACGTCGATCTGCGAAAAAACGCGCGCCATTTCGGCGCAGACTTTGCGGCGGAAACGGTCGGCCTGCACGAAATCGACGGCGGAAAGAAATCGCGACTGACGGAAAAGATTCGGCCATGCGTCGGGGACCTGCGCTTTCAGCGTCTTCAATCCGCCGCCGAGCGTCAGCTCTTCAAACGACGCCGCGGCTTCGGCGAACAGGATCAGTTGCAGGGAATCGTAGGGCCAGTCGGGCAGCGATACCTCGACGGGCGTCATGCCGAGCTTGCTGATCAACGGAATCGCGGCGCGATCGACATCGGTCGCGGGAGCCTCCTTCATCCAGTTCGGCAGATAGCCGACGCGCAGTCCCTGCACGCTCTGGCCGGCGTCGAAATCGAGGCGGCTCGCGACGTTCGACGCGTCGCCAGGGTCGACTCCACTGATCGCGCTGAGGACCAGCATCGCGTCTTCGATCCCGCGCGTCATCGGGCCGAGTTTGTCGAGGGACCAGCACAGCGTCATCGCGCCGGTGCGCGGCACGCGCCCGAACGTGGGTCTGAGTCCGGTGACGCCGCAGCGCATCGACGGGCTGATGATGCTGCCGCCGGTCTCGCTGCCGATGGAGAATCCGACCAGACCGGCGGCGGTGGCGGCGCCGGGTCCCGCGCTCGATCCGGAAGCTCCTTCTTCGAGCAGCCAGGGATTCACGGTCTGCCCGCCGAACCAGATGTCGTTGAGCGCGAGCGCGCCGAGACTCAGCTTCGCGACCAGAATCGCGCCGGCGTCGTTGAGCCGCTTGACGACGGCGGCGTCCTCACGCGGGATGCGGTTCTGATACGGCTCGGCGCCGTAGGTGGTCGGGATGCCCGCGGTATCGAGCAAATCTTTTCCGCCCCAGGGAATGCCGTGCAGCGGTCCGCGATATTTTCCGGCGGCGATCTCGTCATCGGCCTTCTTCGCCTGCGCGAGTGCATGGTCGCGGGTCAGAGTGATCACGCAGCGAAGCTTGGGATTGAAGCGCTCCAGGCGGTCGAGATAAATCTGCGTGAGGCGTTGCGAGGTCAGCTTGCGCTGTTCGATCCAGCGCGAGAGCTGCGTGACGGGCGCGTAGGCGATGTCGTCGTCTTTCGACGGCAGTGGCGCGGGATCGGACTTGGTGCGAATGAAACGGTCGCGATCGGGACCGGCTTTTTGTCCCTGCGCCGGATCGACGCGCGACCACGGCGCGACCTCGGGTTCCAGCGTGATCTTGCGCGGTCCGGTGCGGCGTTCGTACAACGGAGCGATCGCGCTGCGCCAGCTTTCGGCGGCTTGCGAACGCTCGGCCGCGGTCATTTCGAACTGGACCAGTTTTTCGGCGGCTTCGAAGGTCGAAGGAGAAACGGCGGGTCCGACGGCGGGCGCGGTGGCGAAGGCGGGCGGGGCTCCAGGGGTCGGCTCGGCGGCGACGGGCTGCTTCGGTTTCGTTTCGCAGGCGGCCGCGGCGGCCATCAGCACGACGGAGGCATTCAGAAATTTTCGGCGCGATTCGTCCATGGTGAAATCAGTTTCGCATGTGCAACCCCGGCCTGACGGCCAGGGCTAGAAATCGCCGGAGATGTCTTTGTTGGTGTTGTCCTTCAGCATCGCGGTGGCGATCAGGGAAATGATCGCGCAGAGGAAGATGAAGATGGCGATCGGCGTGGCGGAATGATAGCGGCTCATCAGCGCCGACGCGATCAGCGGGGCTGGCCCTCCCGCGATCAGCGAGGAAAGCTGATAGCCGAGCGATGCGCCGCTATAGCGCAGGCGGCCCGGGAACGATTCGGCGATGAGAGCGGCCTGCGGTCCGTACATTATGTCGTGCGGGAGCAGCGACAAGACGATGGCCAAGGCGACCAGCACCGTCGACTTGGTGTCGAGCATCGCGAAGTAGGCGAAGCCGTAGAGACCCGTAAGCGCGGCTCCGGCCATGTAGACTCGCTTGCGGCCGAGGCGGTCGGAAAGATGGCCGAAGAACGGAATCGAAAAAAAAGAAAGCAGCGCCGACGCGAGCACAGCGGTGAGCAGAAAATCGCGATGCAGATGAAGGATGTCGGTGCCGTAGGCGAAGATGAAGGCCGTGAACAGATAAAATGGCGCCTGTTCGGCCATGCGGCACAACGCGGTCAGCACAATTTCGCGCGGGTGGCGGCGGATCACTTCGAGCACGGGCGTCCGCTCGACGCGCTTTTCCGCGCTGAGCCGGCGAAAGACGGGCGTTTCGAGAATCCCCAGGCGAATCCAGAAGCCGATGCCGACCAGAACGATGCTCAGCAGGAACGGCACGCGCCATCCCCAGACCAGAAACTGGTCGCCCGAGTACGCGCTGAACGCCAGGACCGCGAGGTTCGCCAGAAACAATCCCGCGGGCACGCCGAACTGCGGCCAGGACGCGATGAAGCCGCGATGCTGGTTGGACTGCGCCCACTCCATGGAGAGCAGAACCGATCCGCCCCATTCGCCGCCCACGCCGATTCCCTGAATGAAGCGCAGGAACGTCAGAAGGATCGCGCCCCAGACGCCGATGCGATCGTAGCCCGGCACCAGCGCGACCAGAAATGTCGCGCTGCCCATCAGCAGCAGCGTCGCGATCAGCGCGGCTTTTCTTCCCAGGCGATCGCCATAGTGGCCGAAAATCGCGGCGCCGATGGGACGCGCCAGAAAGCCGACGGCATACACGCCGAAAGCTTCCAGCGTGCCGATCAGCGGGTCGGCTTTGGGGAAATAGAGCTTCGCGAACACCAGCCCGGTGATGGTGCTGTAGAGAAAAAAATCGTACCACTCGATCGCCGTGCCGATGGTGCCGGCGAGAACGGCGCGGCGGAGCTGGCGGCGGTGCGTTGCGTCATCGAGAGCGACGGCCATCCTGTCAGTCTACTTGCGCGCGTGCCGCAGCGCTCGGCCGGCGAGCTTTCCTGTGTACTTTCCTTCTTCTACGGCAATCTGTCCGTTGACGATCACGAACTTCATTCCGGTGGCGAGCAGGTCGGGCTGTTCATACGTCGCGCGATCGGCCACCGTGGCCGGGTCGAACGCGATTACGTCGGCGAAATATCCTTCGCGCAGCAGGCCGCGATCGGCCAGATGCAGCGTCTGCGCGGTGAGCGACGTCGAAGAGTGGATGGCGTACGGCAGCGAGATCAGTTTCTTCTCGTTCACATAAATCCGCAGCTTGCGTGGAAAAGTCCCGTACTTGCGAGGATGGCCTTCGGAGCCGTCCGATCCGGTCATCACCCAATCCTGTCTCATAAAATTTTCGATGTCGGGTTCGCTCATGTTGAACGACGCGACACCGGCGCCGCCATTCTTGATGATCTCGAGCGCGGCCTCGACCGGCGAGACGTGCCTTTCGATCGCGATGGCGGCGAGTCTTTTCCCGATCAGCGATTTGTCGCGTCCGGAAATGATCAGCAGCGAATCGGCGCCGCCGCGGCGTTTCAGATTCGCTTCCATCTCCTCAGTCAGCTTCGGGCGGACCGCGGGGTTACCGATGCGATCGATTAAAGCGGCATTGCCTCCGACTTCGGCCCAGCGTGGAACCAGCGAAGCGGTCACGCTGGAGCCGGACGCGGTGTAAGGATACTGGTCGGCGGTGACCTCCAAGCCCTCGGCGCGGGCGCGGCGGATCAGTTCGATCACCTGCGCGCTCTTGCCCCACACCTCGGGACCCAGCGCCTTGATGTGCGAAATATGCACCGGGATTTTCGCTTCGCGCGCGATGCGGATCGCTTCGCTGACCGCGCCCAGCAGGCCGATGGTGTAGGAATCTTCGTCGCGCAGGTGGCTGTCGTAGATGCCTCCTTCCGCTGCCGCGGCCTTGGCGAGCTCGATCACTTCAGCCGAGGTCGCATAGCTGCCGGGCGCGTAATACAGGCCGGTCGACATGCCCATGGCTCCCTCGTCGACGCCGCGCGCGACCAGCGTTTTCATCTTTGAAACCTGC
Organism: Terriglobia bacterium; assembly: GCA_020073325.1. Lineage (GTDB taxonomy): Bacteria > Acidobacteriota > Terriglobia > Bryobacterales > Bryobacteraceae > Palsa-187. The sequence continues at coordinate 16,962 of JAIQFJ010000042.1, forward strand.
TCGGCGGAGGGAGCCGCGTCGCTCATGCCCATCACTTCGCGGCGCACGGTTCCCTGCCCGATGTACACGGCAGCGTTCGTCCCGATGCCTTGCTGGGTCCACTTGGCGAGCGTCGCGCCGCTCTGGATGGGACCCGCGCCGTCGTTGCCGGTGATGGTCGTGGTGACGCCCTGCATCAGAAACGCCTCGTTCGATTTTTTAGCGTTGCTGAGCAGATCCTCCAGCACGTGCGCGTGAGGATCGATAAAACCGGGGCTGACGATGAGCCCTTTCACGTCGATGGTTCGCCTGGCTTGCGCTTTCGATCCGTCGCCGACCAGCACGATGCGGTCGTTGCGGATACCGACGTCGGCCGTCCGCGCGGCGCTGCCCGATCCGTCGATCACCTGGCCGCCGCGCAGCAGCAGGTCGAGCTGCTGGGCGGAAAGAAGAGTCGGCAGGAGGAGGATCGCGGCGCGGAGGCTCATCTCATCGAGTTTAGTGCACGCGCCAAATAAAAAACCGCTCCCGCCGGATGGCCGGAAGGAGCGGTTTCTGAGTGACCGGAACTATTTCTTGGTGGATTGCGATTCCAGCTTGCGCGCGCCGCCCAGGATATCGGGCATCGCGTAGTTGCCTTCGTGGCAGGCGTACTCGTACACCGGGCCCGGCGTCAGGCTGAACGGATATTCCATGGTGAACGGCTTGGTCCACGTGTTGGGGTCGTCTACCGTCACCCGATACAGAATCGTGGTGGCATTGATACGGCGGAAGCGCTCGATGATGTGGGCTTCGCTCGAGGCGCCGCGGAAGGCGTTGTCTTCGCGGAAATTCGTGGTGTCGACCACCAGCGTGTCGCCTTCATAGTGGCCGATTGAATCGCCCAGCCAGCGTTTGATATTCGACGGCTCGTGCTTTCCGTTGAGGCGGACGACGCGAACGTCGTGCACCATTTCCACCATGATCATGACTGCGTCCGGCGTCTGCACGATCTGGTAGGTATTGTTGTAGAGCACCGGCATCATCGGCGGGCCGGAGGTGGAGCCGAAGCCGATCAGGCAGCGTTCCGACGTCGGGCGGTCCTTCACGCTGTCGTAGCGATTGAACCCGCCGCGGCGGAAACGTTCCTGCTGCCGCTGGCGCGCTTCCGGCGTCATCGGAGGCGTTTTCCCATCCGGCGGATCGACGATCAGCGAAGTGCGATACTGCCCGTCGACCTTCGCGAGTTCGGAGCCGCGATCGACGAACAACACGTTATATCCACCGGTTCCGGAAGATCCTGCCGCCGCGATCAGCGGACCGTCGGACTGGCCGTCCTGCGCGTTCAGCTCCTTTTCGGCTTTCTGCGCATACTGCTTGGCTTCTTCGGCGGTAATGGTCGGCTTGGCGGCGAAGGCTGCGGGACGCTCCATGGTGGTGATGGTGGCGTTGGTCCAGAAACCTTGCAGGTCGGGCGGGCCGGCTTTGGTCTGGGCGGCTGCCGACACAGCAAGCAGCACAGCGGCTGCGCCGACGGACGCGAGAAATCTCTGGGTCATAGCGACCTCCTTACGTAGGGGCTCCCTACTAAGATACTGCGGCACACAAGCTTGTACAAGGGTGTCTTACACGGTCATCGCCGCGCCCATTCCGCGACGTACCGGAGAGGGTGGCGCAGATTGAACCGCAGGCCGACCGGCAGACTGAACAAATACTTGGGGATGGAGGGCTGAAACGGCTCGAAAAACTGGTCGCGGCGATCGATCAGATACGCGGAATAGGCCAGAACGTGGGAAAACGGCGCGTAGCCGTCGTGGCGTTTGAGAATTTCGATATTTTCACGCAGAACGCCCTTTCGCTGGCCGAGCGTCTTGTTGTCGCGATGCATGCGCGAGTTTGCCAGCAATTGGGGAATTCGGCGGAGCCGGTACCGGCCGGCGAGGCGGATCCAGTATTCGTAATCATAGGCATAGCGCAGCGACGCGTCGAACGGGCCGAGGTCCGAAAACGTCTTTCGGCGCAGAAAACACGCCGGCTGGCAGATAAAGCATTCCGAGCGAAGCCGCGCGGGATCGAAGTCGCGCGTCGGGTACGGGCCGATCGGCGTGCCGTCTTCGGCGATCCATTGCGCCTCGCCGTAGACGCCGGCCGCGGACGGGTCGTCGTCCAGCGCCTCGACGGCCAAGCGCACGGCATGCGGCGCGTACGTATCGTCGGCATTCAGGTAGGCGACGATCGAGCCCTGGGATCGCTCCAGGCCGCGATTGATGGCGTCGGCGGTGCCGCCGTCGGGTCCGGAAAACCAACGGAAGGAAATGCGTTCTGATGCGCGGGATTCGAAGCGGCGCAGGATATCGACAGTGCCGTCGGTGGAGCCGCCGTCCATCACGATAAATTCGATGTGGGGGTAATCCTGGCGAAAGACGCTTTCCAGGGTTTCCTCGACAAAGCGCGCCATCTGATAGACCGGCGTGACGATACTGACGAGCGGGTGCGCTGGCAAGAGTCCATTATAAGGACGAAACAGGTGGGTTTAGACACGACGACGCGCGCGACCGGGAAGATCGCGCGCGTCGAGATTGTGTGGAAAGACTACTGTTTGCCGTCTTTAGGATCGTACGGCGCGCCGGTACCGGTCGAGCCGAGGAACAGCTTCTGGCCGTTGGGCAACGTGATATCGCGGCCGTTCATGCGCTGGGAGCCGTCCTTCGACTGGTAGCCGTCGACGACAACCTTGGTTCCGACCGCAATAGTGTTCTTGTTGAACCCGCGGCGCAGCAGCACGTTGGGGCTGCCCGCTTCGCACATCCAGTTTTCCGTCTTGCCATCCTTATCGGTGACGTCGACGTGGATCCACGAGTGCGGATTGATCAATTCCACCTTGGTGAGGGTCCCCTCCAGGTGAACGGGCTTCTTGGCGTCGAATTCCGCCGCGAAAGCGTGATGCGCCCAGGCAGGAACCGTGGCGCACATTAAGCCGGCGGCGGCAGCCACAACGGCCAGTTTGGTTCTCATGTGCATGGTAAGTCTCTCCTTCAATAGTTTACTGCTTGGTCGGGTCTTTTTCCATCTGCCGGGCGCCGCCCAGAATGTCGGGCATGGCGTAGTTTCCTTCATGGCAGGCGTATTCAAAAATGGGACCCGGAGTCGCTAAAAAAGGATACTCCATGGTCCACGGCTTGGTGAAAGTCGATGGGTCGTCGAGCGTCACGCGGTAGAGAATCGTGTTCTCATCGACGCGCTTAAATCTTTCGACGACGTGTAAATTTTCGCTCGATCCACGGAAACGGGTCTTGTCCGTATAGTTCGTGGTGTCGACCACCAGTGTATCGCCTTCCCAGTGTCCGATGGAATCGCCCAGCCATTTGCGGACAGCGGGAGGCACATGCGGACTACCATCCATGCGGATGACGCGAACATCATGCACCATTTCCACCAGGATCATAATCGTCGAAGGCGTTTGTACAACCTGATAGTTATTATTATAGAGCACGGGCATCATCGGCGGCCCGGACGTGGACCCGAAGCCCAGCAGGCACCGTTCCCCGAGCGGACGATTCTTCACGCTGTCGTACGATCCCATCCCTGCCCGGATCCGCGCTCCGTTGCGCTTGCGAGCCTCGTCGGTCAACGTGGGGATTTTCCCATCCGGCGGATCGACAATTAAAGAAGTCCGCGCGACGCCGTCGACGCGAGCCAGATTGTCGCCGCGATCGAGGAACAGGCGATTGTAGGCCTGGTCCCGATCCTGTTCCGCGTTCGCGCCGCGGCTGTCCGTATTGAACTGCGTGCTGACGCGGGTCTCGTAATCGTGCGCTTCCTTTTCGCTGAGCGTCGGCCGGTCCTTGAAATTCGCCGGCCGCTCGATCGGAGTAATGGTCGCGTTGGTCCAGATTCCCTGGAGGTCAGGATGCCCGTCCGGAGTGCGCGGAGCGGTCCACGGTTTTTTCGCGCCCGACGGCGTTTGCGCGGTTACCGGTGCGATCGCCAGCACAGCCAGAGCGCCGGCGAGAACGAGACATCGCATAAGGGACCTCCTGGTCGTCACCTACTCCTTGGTCGCCGGCTTCTTGCTGAACTGGCCGTACATCAGGTCTTCCACGAACTCGACGCACTTGAATTCCATCAACTGCGCGTTGGGTTCGACATGCTTGTACAGAGGGAAGCTGATCTTCCACGACTTGGTGAAGGTCTTGGGATCGTCGATGGTCGCTTCGTACCACAGCACTTCAGGGCTGCGCAGCGTGTAGCGCTCGACCACGTGCAGCGTGTCGCTGTGATAGTTGCCGGAGCGGTCGAACCAGGTGCGCTCATCGAGTCCGGTGACGTCGACCACGAACGTGTCGCCTTCCCATTTGCCGTAGGACTGGCCAATCCAGGTGTCGATCGGCGCGGGCCCGGGATCCTTCAAAAAGACATTGCGGAATGCCCCGTCGAATTCATAGGCGATCGTGAACGCCTTGGTGCTCTGGAAGATCTGGAACGGATACGGCATATACGTCGCGCGCGGCACACCGGGAAGATAGCAGCGCACTTCCGGATCGAGCTTCATGCGGCTGGCGCGATTCTCGTCGCGTTTCTTCAGCGCTTCCGGTTTATACGGAATCGTGCCGCCTTCGACAATGCCGATGCCGGCCGGCACCGCCAGCAACGCGCCTGCCTCAAGCACCGCGCTCTGCGACGCAGCATGCGGCTCCAGGTCCCAATACGCCGGAGTCATCGCCTGCCAGATGCCGTTGAGGTTGGGATGTCCGTCGGCGAGGCGGGCGGGTTTAAAAGCGGCCGCAGTCTGCCCTGCTGCGGGCAAGGTCGCCAGGGCAAGCACGCTGGCCACAGCAACCAGGGAAGAGTTGAAAAAGTATCGCATTCGATCCGTTGTTTTAGCAGAAGGGGAGCACTAAGTCAACCGGCATATGTTTATACCGTGATAAACTGCGGCTATGAGGCTGATCGCATTTGTCCTTCTGGCCGCCGCGGCGGTAGCGCAGGCACCCTCGTATCAAAACATCGGAACCATGAGCCAGCTCATGATCAATATCATTTACCCGACCTCGGACGCGCTGTTCTACATCGAGCGCGCGGCACCGAAGACGGAGGCGGACTGGAACCTGGTGAAGAACAATGCGCTGACGCTGGCGGAGTCAGGCAATCTGCTGTTGATGCCCGGGCGCGTCCGCGAAGGCGAATGGGCGGCGGACACCAAAATGATGATCGATGTCGCAACGCTGGCGTTCAAGGCGGCGCAGGCCAAGGACATGCAGAAGATCCTCGATTTGAGCGAGGATCTTTCCAATTCGTGCATCAAGTGTCATTTGAAGTATCGGCCGGGGTATGGGCGAGGGAAGTAGGCGGTGCCGTCGCGGCTCATTGGGTCAAGGTTTGACGTTCGTGGGGCAGGCTTGCAGCCTGCGGCGGGCATGTTGCCCGCCGTTTCTGCACGGACGTCCGGGCGCCGCTGAAAGCGTCGCGCAGGCTGCAAGCCTGCCCCACGAATTTGACGGCCGTCAAAGTGGGACATCGATCACGAGCAACGCTCTTTTGATGTAGTCGAGCTTCGGGAAGCGCTGGACCAAATACTCATTCGTTTCGCCTTCCACTCGGGTCTGGTCGATGTACTTCCCCGCGGGACGGACGTCGCCATAGCCGGCATAGAGTTTGTCGACGACATCCATTCCTTGAACGACTCGCGCGAACGGCACGAAGCGTTCTTCATCGAGACTCTTGTTATCGGCCAGGTTGATGAACATCTCGGTGGCGCGAGTGTTCGGATCGGATTTGGCATAGCTCAGCATCCCGCGCGTGTTCTTTTCGACCGGCGGATCGTCGAGAATGAAGAACTCGCGCCATTTTTCATGCACCTTGAAGTCGCGATGCGCGCCGAACTGCGCGATGAAGCCGGGGACGACGCGAAAGAATCGACCTTCGTCGAAATAGCGCATGCGGACCAGTTCGTGAAAACGGTCGGCGCCGCGCGGCGACCACGCGCGATGCGCTTCGACGATGATGTCGCCTTGCGAGGTTTCGAACTTCACGCGGAAAACATCGGGAACCACGATCTTTGGCTCCGGCTTGCTGCACGCGGAAAGGAGCAGCAGCGCCGCCGCCGGAATATTCCTTAGCATCACGCCAAGTATAAGGCGCTACTATGGAACCAACCGAAATGGGCGAGGCGCTCTTCATTCACCGGCTGCATTTCGCGTTCACGGTCACCTATCACTACATCTTTCCGCAGCTCACCATGGGCCTGGCTCCGCTGCTGGTGGTGCTGAAGACGCTCGCGCTGCGCACCGGCAATCCTGTCTACGACCAGGCAACCCGCTTCTGGAGCCGCATTTTCGCAATCAACTTCGTGGCCGGCGTCGTCACGGGAATCCCGATGGAATTTCAGTTCGGCACCAATTGGGCGAAGTTTTCCGAGCTCACCGGGGGCGTGATCGCGCAGCCGCTGGCGATGGAAGGCGTGTTTTCCTTCTTCCTGGAATCGGCGTTCCTGGGGCTTTTTCTGTTCGGCGAAAAGCGGCTCTCGCGAATCGCGCACTGGTGGGCGGGCTTCGCGCTGTTTCTGGGGACCTGGATGTCGGGATATTTCATCGTGGTGGCCGATGCGTGGATGCAGCATCCGGTGGCGTTTAATCGGCTCCCCAACGGATCCTTCGAAGTGCAGGGTTTCAGCGGCGTGCTGACGAATCCGTGGGCGCTGGTGCAATATTCGCACGTGATGAGCGGCGCGCTGATCACGGGCGCGTTCGTCATGGCCGGGGCGGGCGCGTTTTATCTGCTCAGCCATCGCGCGCCGGAGTTCGGAAAGATGTTCGTGCGGATCGGCGTGATCGCGGGCGTGATCGCGACCATCCTGCAGATTTTTCCCACTGGCGACATTCACGGCCGCTACATGGCGGAATATCAGCCGGCCTCGACGGCCGCGATGGAAGGACTTTTCCATAGCGAAAAAGGCGCGCCGCTGGTGATTCTGGGCCAGCCCGACGTGGAGCATCAGCGCATCGACAATCCGCTGGTGGTGAACCGGCTGCTTAGTTTCCTGATCTACGGGACGCCGACGGCCGAAGTCGACGGGCTGGATCATTTTCCGCGGGAAAACTGGCCCACCAGCATTCCGCTGGTTTATTTCGCGTATCACATCATGGCCGGCCTGGGGACGATCTTCGTCGCGATCATGGGGCTGGCGCTGCTGCTGCTGTGGCGCGGCACACTCTACGGGATGCGTGGGATGCTGTGGATCCTGATGCTCGCGGTGCCGCTGCCGTTCATCGCGAATACGGCGGGATGGCTGACGGCCGAAACGGCGCGCCAGCCGTGGCTGGTCTACAATCTGCTGCGCACCGACCAGGGATTTTCAGCGAACGTATCGTCGGCGAACGGATTGTTCACGCTGCTGGGTTTCATGGGAATGTACGCGATGCTGTCAATCTTCTACCTGTTCCTGCTGCAGCGCGTCGTCGACGAAGGACCGGAGGCGAGCGCGTAATGGAAACCGTCTGGTTCGTCCTGGTCGCGCTGATGCTGGCCGGCTACGTCGTGCTGGACGGATTCGATCTCGGCGCGGGCGCCCTGCATCTGATCGCCGCCCGGACCGACGAGGAGCGCCGCCTGGTTCTGGGGTCGATCGGCCCGGTGTGGGACGGCAACGAGGTGTGGCTGCTGGCGGCGGGCGGGACGCTGTTCTACGCGTTTCCGCTGCTCTACGCGTCGAGCTTCAGCGGATTTTATCTGCCGCTGAACATGGTCCTGTGGCTGCTGGTGTTGCGCGCCATCGGGATCGAGTTTCGCGCGCATCTGGCCAACGGGTTGTGGCGCGATTTCTTCGACGGCGTCTTTTCGCTGGCCAGCCTGCTGCTGATCGTGCTGTTCGGCGCGGCGCTCGGCAACGTGATTCGAGGCGTGCCGCTCGGCGCCGATCACTATTTCTTCGTTCCTTTGTGGACCGATTTTCGAACCGGCCCGCAGCCCGGCGCGCTGGACTGGTACACGGTGCTGTGCGCGGTGGTGACCATCGCGATCATCGCGCAACATGGGGCGCTATACCTGATCCTGAAAACTTCGGGCGAGTTGAACCGGAGGTTGCGCACGATCGCGAACATCCTGCTGCCGGCGGTGGTCGCGCTTACGGCGGCGAGTCTGTGGGCCTCGGTCGGGGTGCGGGCCGAACTGCTCGACAACTATCGCGCGACACCCGCGGGCTGGATCATCCCGGTTCTGGTCGCGGCCGCGTTGATCGGGATTTTCCGGTTCACGCGCTCCGGCCGCGAGCGCGAGGCATTTCTTTCAAGCTGCGTGTTCATCCTCACGATGCTGGTGGGCGCGGCCTTTGCTCTCTACCCTGTCCTGCTGCCTTCCTCAGGCGATCCCACCTTGTCTCTCACCATTCACAACGCGGCGGCCGGCGCACGGTCGCTCTCTGTCGGGCTGGGCTGGTGGAGCGCGGGAATGGCGGTCGCGATCGGCTATTTCGTGCTCGTTTATTCCCTCTTCAAGGGAAAAGTGCATCTACACTCGAACGGCCATTTGTAGACGATTTCTCGCTTAACCCCCTTGACACCGAACCGAAACTCGGTTATTTCTTCTCTAATTTGTTTTTGTGCGGGGATTGCGCTAGAGGTTAGCAAACCACGTCGTTTTGCTGGAAGCGCACTCTGTAAATCGTTCGCGAGTATAAAGTTCGCTCGACTTCCAGGCTGAGGAGAGTAGCGCGCATGACGGTTGCAAGGTTTGCTTCTTATGTTCTGGCGTTCGCTTCGAGTTTCGTATTTTGCTCGACAGCGTTCGGCCAGAGCACGATTTCCGGTGTCGTCAAAGACACCACGGGGGCCGTAATCGCAGGCGCCAAGGTTGACGCGGCCAGCGATGTCCTCATCGAAAAATCCAGAAC
>JAIQFJ010000479.1 GCA_020073325.1 Terriglobia bacterium
GATGGATGTGTCCGTTCAGCACCGTCACGGATCCGAACCGCTTCAGATACGTCAGCGCCTCGGCGCCGTCCTCGGTGCCCCAGCCCCATTTCGGATACACGCTCCACAGCGGAATATGCGCAAACACGACGATCGGCGTGCTCGGCGATCTTCCCGACAGATCGTCCTTCAGCCACGCCAACTGCTCCTGGCCAAGTGAGCCGAGCCCCTCCTGCACCAGCACGTTTGACAGCCCGGCGAAATGCACACCCTTCTGATCGAAGCTGTACCATCCGCGCCCCTTGGTGCCTTTGCCGTAGCGCTCCAGATACGCCTTGCCGTCGTCCGACGACGTGTCGTGCTCACCCGGAACGTAAAAGACCTGGCGCCGGACGCCGCGCATCAACTGGTCGAGCGTGTCGAACTCCGCCGGAGTCGCGCTATGCGTGAGGTCGCCGGTGTGAAGCACAAACGACGCGTCGTCGACGCGCTGAATTTTTTCGAGCGCCGCCTGCAACGTTGCCGCGACATCCGGATTCGCAGGCTTGTTGAACCCGATGTGGCTGTCGCTGATTTGAACGAAGCTCAGCGCTCCCGCGTTCTCCTTCTTGTCCTGCCCGAACGCGCGCGACGTGGGGATGCCGGCGTCGATGGTCCAGACGATGCCGGTGCCGGCCCAGGCCATGCACTTCAGAAATCCGCGGCGGTCGATGCCGTCGCTGGTGTGGTCGTGTTCGATGAATTTTGACATTGCGACGGCTATACTGCATCGCGCTCGCAAAAATTCCCGCGAAATGACGATCCTGCTCGACTCGCAGTTTGCCCGGATGCAAGGCCGTGGCGTTTCGTCTAAGGGCTTCGTGCTAAAGGTTTCGTGCTACAGTAGGGTGCGCTTCGCAATTTGGCATCTTCGCATTAGCCGGTATTTGCCGCTCCTCATCCGATCCTGCCCCGAGTCCCGCGGTCGACAGTTCAAAAGGAAGAACCTGTGGTGAAATCGAATGCCGTTTGAGCAGATCACACCGCGGCCGTTTACTGCCGAAGGCGTCCACACCTACGCGCCATCTGTGGGCGGTGTCTATGGAATCTCAAACGCGCGCGAATGGATCTACATCGGCCACACCGACAATATCCGGAGAGCGCTGCTCGACCATTTCCAGGACGCCGGCAGCGACCTGATGCGGAAAAAGCCCCAGGGATTCGTTTATGAGGTTTGCGATGAGCTTCGATGCCTGTCCCGGCAGAATCGCCTGGTTCTCGAATATGAGCCCGCCTGCAACCGGCGCTCCCATGGCGATCGATGAAATGGCCGGCTCCACGAAAGGAAGCAAGTGAAGGATCAAAATAGCGCGTCGTTCATTCTCACCGGGTTCAACCACGACCTTGGATTCCGCGTGTTCGAATTCGACTACCGTGAGAAAGGAAGAACCGTGACGCAACACACGGTTCGCGCCGATCTGCTGCTTGTCCGGAAGCACGGCATTCACATCCAGGATCTGCCGCTGCTGTGCCGCAAGGTGCTCGACGACTGTGAGGATCAGGATCGGACCGGGTCAATGACCCTGAGCGAAGCCGCCATGGTGGCGTGCGCGGAACAGGCGGCGGCGCGCCATCAGGCGGGAAAGCGGAGGAAACCGCCGCAGCCGGGCAATGGCAATACAGCGCCCGAATTGGATCCCGCCGGATCGCACTGAGGCGGGTTAAACGAGCAAGCTTTCCAGGAATTCGCCGCGGTCATTGACCCAGCAGCGATATTTGGTCCGCACATGACCGCCATTTCGCGTGCAAGCGTCGGCCTGTAGCCTGATCGCGGGATCCGCGGCCAGCACGATCCGTTTCGCCTCAGCCTTGGCCATATCCAAGCCTGTGCACGGCATTTCCGGACCGTAGACACGGTCGCTGTCCCTGTGCTTTTCCATCGCTCGTACAAAATATTGCATTCGATTTGCCGCCGAACGGCGCTGCAGGGTGCGCCGGGCGATCCGGCGCATTCCTGCTGTCATGTAACTGATAAAGAACGGCTTACCAGCGGTTGCGTGAGCCGCCGCCGTTGCCGCGCGGGCGGGATCCACCGCCGCCGGATCCGGTTTTGGGCCGAGCTTCGTTCACGTTGAGCGCGCGGCCATTCAGTTCCGCGCCGTTCAACTCCGCGATCGCTCGATCCGCTTCCCCGCTATCGGTCATTTCGACAAAGCCAAAGCCCCTGGCCTGGCCCGTGTCGCGGTCCGTGACCAGATTTACGCGTTCCACGGTGCCGTAAGCTTCAAAAGCCGCTCGCACGGAGTCTTCGGTCGCCCCAAAACTGAGATTGCCGACAAAAATATTTTTCACTTGTGATTCCTTTTAGCTTGTGATGGATCGGGGCAGGATCGGAACGAGGGCGGTGAACACCGGACTGATGCGAAGATGCCGAAAATACGAGACACCCAACTATACCACGCCGCTCGAAACGCCGACGAGCGCCGCTAATCCTCGGGTGGCACTTCGATCGGCTGGCCCATTTCCGGACCCGATTCTTCGCGCTTTTCGCTCTCCTGGCGGCGCTGGATGCGTTTTTCGATTTTCAACTGCTTGCGGTCCTTCCGCTGCTGTTCTTTCTGACGCTTCTTGAGCGTCTGCGCGCCGCGTCCAGCCATAAGATCTCCTTCATTGGGAACCGGTCGAAATTCGCACGGCACCGAAAAGATACCTGCGTGCCCAGGATAGCAGACGCCGCCAATTCCGCTCGCTGAAAACACGCAAGTTGTTGATCCGGCGAGGGAGAGCCCGGCCTTCGAATTATGGTTGCGTCGCGGGAGGAGGGGCCTGCGGGACCGGCGTCCGTGCTCACCATCAGATCGAGGTCTTGCCCGAGAATCGGTCGAAAATCTCAAGCGTCGGCATGAGCGGGCAAGTCGCCACAGGACACGGCCGCCTTGCCCCTGCCACCCCGGCGTATTGTCGGCGTGAGCTTGCGGGAAGACGACGATGGCCGGAATGCGCTCGGGATGTTCGCGGATCGCTCGCCCCAGGGCGCCTCGCGCTTGCAGGAGTCGTCGCTGCCGTATTCGGCTCCGCCGTGCAGGGCGAGGATGATCGGCCAGCGCGTGGCTCGATGGAACGCACGCGGAACGTAGACCTGAATCGCGTCATCATATCAGCGATCCGGCGGGCAGTGCCAGAATGGGTTTCGCGCCAGGAAATATGGCGAACCGGTCAACCCCGGAGCTCTTGGCGTAGTCCCATCCGCGTCGAGCAGAAATGACGACAACCCGCGCAGAGAGAAGTGCAGCCACGGAATCTCTTGTGCTCATCTGTGTGCCGCTGATGCCGCTTTACCTGTGGCCGTAATCCGTGAAAACGTAATCTCTTGTCTTCACGCTCGTGTGGCACGCGAACCCGCACTTGGCGTCGTTCGCCTGCGGCGGCTTGTCGGCCGAGGTACCGGGCCTGAACGTATCGGATGCGGAGTCATACTCGAATACGCCGTACCCCCACCCTCCGCTGGCCGCGAACCTCTTGCCGTCCTTCACCATGAAGTCGACGTCATGCTGGGTGCCTGGCACCGTTGCTGCCGGGAACGTCTCCATCTTTTTCGGGTTCCAGTGGATCTTCGCCATCTTGGAGCCATCAGGAAAAGGCTTGCCGTTCCCGGGAACGCCGTCCAGGTAAGCCCTGATCATCACAGGATTCGCGAGGATCACAGCGATAAGGTTTCCGTTCTGACTGATGGAGACAACCTGCCAGGCGTCGTATCCCCTGAACTCAGAGAACGCGAGCCCATTCGGCACTTTCAGGGTGTACTTGTCCTGTGCGGAAATCGCCCCGCCGCCCACGACGGCGAGAATTCCCGCGATCGTCGCCACCGCCGGCATCCTCTTACTCATCATCGCCACCCTCCCTTTTCTCTGTTTGCGGCTGGATGACCAGCCGTTCCGAAGTTGGCGGCCGCTCAGCCGGTTTCCAGGGATTCGATGACGCGCCCTGCCGAATGGTTACGGCGTGGACGGTATGCGGATCACGCGGATGCCGGAGAGAGATGGATTCGCGCGCGATCCGGGGCGCAAAGAACTCTCACTTCAGGATCTGACGCACGCGCGAGTCTGTCGAACTGCGCTCATGTGTGCCCGGCGATGCGAGCGCCGCAGTAACGCCGGGGATGAACTCGGGGGACGTCGGGACGGTCGTGCCGGAGCCGCCGCTGAATTGCAGGAACAACGCAGAGGAGAGCCCGTCCCCTTCGACGGTCACCTTCAATATGCCCTGCGGTAGTGTGGTCCCGATTACGTCGGTCAGCAGAAAACCCCGTGTCGCCCCTGCTCCGTCAGCGCCGCCGGAGGCAGGGACCAACGGTGTTACGGATTCCGCGGCCATGGAACCATCGGCAGCGTAGACCCGGACCGAGTAAGTCGTGGAAGCCGCCGACTGGTTGTAGATCGCAAAGGAGAGCTGGTGGGTGGCGTCGTTGATCCCGACCGCGGACCAGCGAGTCGATAATCCCACCGGCTGGAGCGGCGAGAAGGTAGAATCCCACGCGATCGGCACGCTGAGCGACCATCCAGGTACCGACATGGACGAATACAGTAACTGGGGATTTACCGTGGCGCAGGCAGCAGAGCTGGAACAGAGGAAGATTCCGAAGACGGAACCTGTTTGAGTTTTCGGGTACAGCGGGGCATCGCTCGAAGCCCCGAGCAAGCGGACTTCGGAAGGCTGATTCGCACTGATCACCA
>JAIQFJ010000480.1 GCA_020073325.1 Terriglobia bacterium
GTGCATCGCCTGGTGCGCATTTCGCCGTTCGATGCGAATGCGCGGCGGCATACTTCGTTTGCGTCGGTGTTCGTCTACCCGCAGATCGAAGACGAAATCAAGATCGATATTCGTCCCGAGGATCTGCGTGTCGATACGTTTCGCGCGTCGGGCGCCGGCGGACAGCACGTCAATCGAACCGATTCGGCGATCCGCATGACGCACCTGCCTACCGGAATCGTCGTGCAATGCCAGAACGAGCGCAGCCAGCATAAGAATCGAGCGTCGGCGATGAAGCAGCTTCGGGCGAAGCTGTACGAGCACGAATTGGAAAAGAAGCGCGTCGAGGAGCGGAAGCTGGAAGATTCAAAGCTCGACATCAACTTCGGCAGCCAGATCCGCAGCTACGTGCTCGCGCCGTACCGGCTGATCAAGGATCACCGGACGAAATTGTCCATCGGCGACGTCGATCGCGTGCTGGATGGCGACATGGAAGAGCTGATCCACGCGTTTCTGGTTTGGCGGAAAACGGGCAAGACGGCGCAGACGGATGGAAAAGACGATCTCACTGAATAAGTACGCCGGGATTCTTCGCAGCGGCGGTCTGGTCGCCTTTCCGACAGAAACGGTCTACGGGCTTGGGGCAAACGCGCTCGACGCGGCGGCGGTCGAAAAGATTTTCCGCCTGAAGGGCCGGCCGTCGACCAGCCCGCTGATCGTGCACGTGTCGTCGATCGAAATGGCGAAGCGCTACGTAACGGAGTGGCCTCCGCAAGCCGAGGAACTCGCGAAGAAATACTGGCCGGGACCGCTGACCATCGTTCTGCCGAAGACGCCCGAGATTCCGGATATCGTCACGGCGGGATTGCCGACGGTCGGCATCCGTGTGCCGGCGCATCCGATTGCGCGCCAACTGATCGAGGAGGCCGGCGTGCCGATCGCCGCGCCCAGCGCGAATCGATTCACGCATCTTTCGCCGACCACCGCACAGCACGTGCGCGACGAATTCGGCGATGCGGTGGAGGTGATCGACGGCGGACCGACGGAGGTCGGGATCGAATCGACGGTCGTGTCGCTGGTCGGCGGGCAAATTACGCTGCTGCGTCCGGGGATGATTTCGCTGGGCGAGATCGAGCAGGCAGCCGCGCCTGGAGGATCGCATCCGGCGCCCGGAATGCATGAGCGGCACTACAGCCCGCGCACGCGGCTGCTGCTGGTGGAAGGGCCGAAACAGCTTCCCGACCGCAGCGGCGCGTATGTCTGGTGGAACGAGGCGGGATTGACGGCGCGGTCGATCAGGATGCCGGATGATCCGGCGCATTATGCGGCCCGGCTCTATGCGGTGCTGCATCAGCTCGATCAGGAGCGATGGCCGTGGATTGCGGTGGAGGCTCCGCCGGACAAGCCGGAGTGGGCCGCGATCGCCGATCGGCTGCGGCGGGCGCGATCCTAGTCGCTAAACCTGCATTGCTGGGCGTAAACTGCGAAACTCGGCTCCTGGGTGATGACGCGCGGTAACGGAGTTTGTGTGAAACTCGGTGCTCGCCGCTTCCTTCGGTCGCGGTTCATTGTCGGCACCGATCGGCGATTTGAATGAACCGCGACCAAAGGGAGCGGCGAGCGCTGATACTTCTTCACATAAACCCGTCAGCCGGGGGTTTTACGGCGCGAAAGCGGAAGGCCGATTCTGTCGCCTCGACGGCGACGTCGGTGAAGCCCGCGCGGCGCAGGCGATCCGGAAATGTGCGCGGATCGACCAGCACCATCGTGTCGAACAGATGCAGCAACCGGAAGCGACGGCTGTAGCGGCTGTCCCGGCCCGCGAAGATTCCGCCGGGACGCAGCACGCGCGCCACTTCGGCCAGCAGGCGGTCCTGAAGCTGCGGCGAGGGTACATGATGCAGCATCGTGAAGCACACGGCCGCGTCGAAGGACGCGTCGGGAAGCGACATCGCGGTGGCGTCCTCGCAAAGCACCGTGACGTTCTTCCCGACACGCTGCTTCAGAGACTCGGCCAGGCGCGCATCCATTTCGACACATGTCAGATGGCCCACCTTACGGCACAGGACGTCTGTGGTCGCGCCGTAGCCGGGGCCCAATTCCAGCACATGCTCGCCGAGTTGCACGTCCTGAAGCGTCCAGGGGATCACCTGGTCGCGGACCTGCCTCCTCCAGCCTTCCGACGAACACAGCCAGCTATGAAGCAGATTCATTAGAGGCGCAGCGTCGCCGCACCGACGATTTTTCGTGTGGAGCGGTCTTGCACGAAGACAACCACCTTGACGTTGGGTGTGCGCCAATCGGGATGCAAATTGATTTTTGCGTCGGCGGAGAATGCAGCGGCATTTTTGGTATCAAGCTGTCCGACTCGAGAAAGGCTGCGGACCACGCCTGTATGCTGCAGACGGCGTCCGGCGTTCTCTCCGTCGCGGACGTCGGTGGCGAGCAGCGAATCCGTGATCGCGAGAAACATGTCGGCCTTGCGCGTTCCCTGCGGTACGCTATCGACCTTCAGGCGGACCGTATCGTCGGAGAGCCGGTAAACCTCGACACGCGCGTGCGGACCCTGCGCGGCCTTGCGGACCTCCTGTTCGGCACGCATCCGGTCGGAGCCCAGAAACTGCACTTCTCCGTTCACCACCATTTGCGGCGTGTAAACGCTCTCCAGGCGGAACATTCTTCCGTAGTCCTGCTGGCGGGCGGAAAAAAGCGACGCCGAAAACGGATCTTTCCACCCCAGATGATTCCAGTAATCGACATGCTCGCTGAGGGGGATCACATCGACATCGGGATTCGCCCGCGCCATGAACATCAGGAGACGGTCGGCCGGCGGGCAGCTCGAGCAGCCTTCGGAGGTGAACAGCTCCACCACGACGGCCGGTTTCGATTGCGCTACGGCAGCCGCGGCGGCCGCTACCAGGAGAACAAAATTGCGCCACATGAGAATCGATCCCCTTCGTCTGTCATTTTATTCCGTAGAAGAGACGTTTTCCGGACGGGATTGGTGCAGACAAATCTCGCTTGTCGGATAATTCGGTTAGATGACTCCGCAGCCGCAGCCCGGTCCCACCTCGATTGCCGTGACGCGCAATGTCCGCGTCGAGGTTCTGTCAAGATATTCGCCTGAAAACTCGCGGCCGCTCGAAGATGAGTGGGTGTTTCAGTACACGGTCCGGATCACGAATGAAGGAAGTGAAACCGTGCAGCTTGTCAGCCGGCATTGGATCATCACGGACGGATTCGATCACGTCGAAGAAGTGCGCGGTCCCGGCGTCGTGGGCGACCAGCCGGTGCTGGCGCCGGGGGAATCCTACAAATATTCGTCGTGGTGCCCGCTCAAGACGCCCACCGGCATGATGCGCGGGTCGTATCAGATGGTCCGCACCAATGGCGAACAGTTCGATATCGAGGTGGCGCCGTTCGGGCTGAAGGCGCGTTACGTCGTGAATTAGTGCGCGTGCGATTTCGGGCCGCGGAAGACCTGTCCGAGAAACCTCGACACGCGATGATCTTCCAGTTGGAAACCAATCAGGGTTTCACCCGTCAGCAGGATGAGCGCAAAGGGCAGCACCGGCACGTCGAAATATTCGACCAGGGAGACGACGGCGGCAAAAATCAGAACGGACAGAGGAAAGTAGTGTTTGAGAGTCATAACGCTCCTTGGGTGGTGACTGGTGCAGTTTGTGCACCAGATTCTGCTCGGACCAAAAGAGGCTAGGAATCAACATGTTACGCGCAGCCGCAGCTCGGCAATGCGCGAATTCGCGAACTACAGAACGCTGGTTTCGGTGTATGACCCAAACACGTCGCGCATGGCGGCGCACATCTCGCCGACCGTCGCGTAGGCGCGCACGGCGTCGAGGATATACGGCATGGTGTTTTCGGTGCCCTCGGCGGCTTTGCGAAGCGCGTTGAGCGTTCGATCGACTTCCGTCTGGTTGCGGCGGGCCTTCACTTCCTTCAGGCCGGCGACCTGCTTGCGCTCCGCCGCCTCGTCGATCTGCAGAAGCTCGATCGGTTTTTCGTCCTGTTCGGTGAACTTGTTGACGCCGACGATCACGGAGTCGCGCGTTTCCACCGACTGCTGGAATTCGAAGCTCGCATTGGCGATTTCCGTCTGCGGATAGCCGCGCTCGATGGCGTTGATCATGCCGCCCATGTCGTCGATGTTGCGGATGTAGTGAAGCGCGCCCTGTTCCACCTGGGTCGTCAGATTTTCGAGGAAATAGCTGCCGCCCAAAGGATCGGCCACATTGGCGACGCCGCTTTCGTGCGCGATGATCTGCTGCGTACGCAGCGCGATCGTGACAGCGTGTTCCGACGGGAGCGCGTAGGCCTCGTCGAGCGAATTGGTGTGCAGCGACTGGCATCCGCCGAGGACCGCGGCCATCGCCTGGATCGCCGTGCGGACGATATTGTTCTGCGGCTGCTGCCAGGTGAGCGAACATCCGGCGGTCTGTGCGTGGAAACGCAGCTTTAAACTGCGTTCGTCTTTCGCGCCATAGCGGGCGACCATCGTCTCCGCCCAGATTTTTCGCGCGGCGCGGAATTTCGCGATCTCTTCGAAGAAATCGTTATGCGAATTGAAAAAGAAGCTGAGGCGCGGGGCGAAGGAATCGACCGGCAGGCCGCGTTCGAGCGCCCAATCGACGTATTCGAGTCCGTCGCGCAAAGTGAAGGCGAGTTCCTGCACCGCGGTCGAGCCGGC
>JAIQFJ010000481.1 GCA_020073325.1 Terriglobia bacterium
AGGTCGAATAAAGCAGCTTGTTCCCGGTGGATTCAGCTTGGCGACAAACGCATCGCCCGTGTGCACCCCCGCCGCCACCCCGCCCGATCCGGCTCCTCCGAAGCGTGATTGATACGGATTCACCGTCGGAAAATCGGTGGAAGTCGTGCCCCCTGTGAGGTATGCATTACCGGCCGAATCCACCGCGATCGCGCTGATTCCGTCATCGCGGCTCCCGCCGAGATAGGTCAGATACAGGAGCGTTCCCGAAGGACTGAACTTCGCGATGAACCCGTCGCCGGTAAAGATATTCGCCGTCAACCCCCCAAAGTTCGGCTGGACCGTGGAAACCGTACTCAAATCCGTCGACGTGGTGGACCCGGCGATGTAGACGTTCCCCGCCGCGTCCAGCGCGATGCCGCGCGCCGCCTCGTTCGCCGTGCTTCCCAAATACGTCGAATAGGCGAGCGTCGGATCGATCACCAGCGCTCGGCCGCGATCGTATCGGCCCACTTCGAACGCGACCGTCCGTCTTCCGCGCAGCACGAAACGTCCCTCCACCGGCGTGCGCGCTCCGTTCGATCCCTGATAGAGTTCCGGCCGCTTCCAGCGCACCTCGCCCGCCGCGGTCACGACCACCAGGTCGCCGTTTTCTGCGATCCGCATCGATTGCTGCCCGCTCAACTCCAGCCGGATCAGGCTTGGATCCGCATGCGGCGCGAGCGCGAAATCGTACTCCAGCCGCCCCTCCTCGCCATGAAATACCAGGTCGATTCCCGCGTAAACTTCGCGATGCCGGATTTTTCCAAACCCCGCGACGCCGGTGCGCCAGGCGCTCTGCGGCCCCAGTAAATAATTCGCCGATCCGGCAAGGTGGTCTTCGGGCTCCATCGCGGCCGCGGAATTTGCGCCCACCAGCCGCGTGGTCACGCGCGACGTCCGGCGGTGCTTCGCATCGCGCCATTCGAGCACGCTGCGGTCAGGCGACAGACTCAGAACGTAATTCGACCCTCGTGCCTGAAATTTCGAATGGGAGTCCGCTGACGCTTCGAAGCGCAACGGAAGCTTGCTCAGTAATTGTGTTCGCGAAGGAGCGGCATTCCCGGATGGGGCCGCGAAAAGACCAAAAAACACAAGCGCACTGATCTGTTTCATTGCGCCAACCTCCGACTTCGGCTGCTATACCACAGACAATTACTGTGTCTTTTTCGTCCCCGATGCGTGCATTTTGTATTGCGGTGCTCGCCGCAGCGCTGATTTATACGGGTCTGGAATAGACGCCCTCTTCCTACGCGACCTTCCTCGAAAAAGAGCTGAAAGCGTCCGATTCCGGCACTATCATGGGCGTCGCGCGCCGCATCTGCACTGACGAATGGTGCCTGATGACGCCTTTGTTTCAGGCCGCGGTACGCAACAAATTCGAGCGGATCAATCGCACGTCTTTCTATAACGAAGACCTCCGCAATTTCTACGCGCTTCCGCTGCGCGACTGGGGTTTGATCTTTCGCCCGCAGCTCTGGCTATTCTTTATTGCCTCGCCCGCCCGCGCCTATTCGTTCTACTTTGCATTTCTGTTCAGCACCTTCCTGATCGGCTATGGACTCTTCTTCCGCGAACTTGGAATTTCCCCCGCGGTGAGCGCCGCCGCCGCTCTCGCGATTTATTTCTGCGGATATTCTCAATTCTGGTGGACCACCGTAGCGCCGCTGCTCGCCGGATTCGCCTGGATCGCCTGGATCCTTCTACGCCCGATGAAGCCGGTAGTGAAGTTTGTCGCGCTGGCCTATACCTTCGCCTGGTGGATGTTGTCGCATTTCTACGTGCCGTTTCTTGCGGAAATCGCGCTCACGACCGGCATCGTGGTCCTCGCGTTCCGGCCCCGGGCGATCCGCGTCTGGCGTGCGATCGTCCCCGCTGCGCTGGTCGGGATCGCGATCGTTTACGCTTACTTCGCCGGCGTAATTCCCGTCATGCGAGCCACGATTTACCCCGGCCACCGCACCGTCGGCCCGGGATTGGTACATCCCGCATCATGGGCGTCGCAATTCTATCCTCTGGTCGACTTCGACGCGCGCGAGTATGAAAGCCTGATCCCGGAGGATTATCGCGCGGGTCCGGAAAACGTCAACGTGTGGTGGAACATCTCCGAGGTCGCCTCCGTCGGATCCTATCTGCCGATCCTGGCTCTTTGTCTCGTCGAATTCCGTCGCGCGCCGCGCCGCCCGATCCTGATCCTGCTCGCCGGATTCGCGCTGATGACCTTCTGGGAACTCGCGCCGGCGCCGATGTGGCTCGGCCGCCTGCTCTACTGGAACCATGCGCCGCCGCAGCGTCTGCTGTTCTGTTCCGGAATGCTGCTGACCCTTGCGAGCCTCGCCGTGTTGCGCAGCGATCTTGTGTCGATCACACCCGTCCGGGTCGCGATTTTCGTCATGGCCGGTCCCGCCGCCGGCTTACTGCTCAAGCGCGCGATCTTTGGGATGACAGATCCCGCCGACTCCATCCTGTGCGCCTTCTTCGCCACCGTCGCGCTCGCTGTCTGGCTGATTCCCGCGCGAATGCGACCCGCTGCCTTGATCTTCGCGGCTGCCGCGGCCAATGTCTACGCATTCGGCAGGTTCAATCCCGTGCAATCCGCCAAACCGATTTTCGATGTTCCCGAAACCGCCCGCATTCAGGTGCTGCGCGCGAACGCCGAAGAGAACAGCGGATTCCTCGCCGAGCCGCGCTTCCTCGGCGCGACGCTGAACGGGCTGGGATTCAAATCCGTGTCGCACGTCCTGATGAGCCCGCAGCTCGAAGTGTTTCGCGCGTATTTTCCGACAATGGACGCGGCCGCGTTTGAGCAAACCTTCAATCGATTCGCGCACGTCGAGGTTGCCGACGTTCCGGTGCCGTCCTCGCCGCACTGGCACCAGATCCGTGTTCCCGCCGAAGCTTTTCGCACTCCTCGCAATCTGCGGGAAGCCATCGTCGAGGAATATTTCCCCGGCGCATGCGAAGGACCGCGCGTCGGCGCGATCGAACAATTCAAATCGATCGGCACGGCACTCCAACTTTCGGGATGGGCGCGCTGGCGCGGCGAGGACCCGAATCAAGGCTTGCGTATCCTCACCCGCCGCAAACTGGCCGCGAATCTCGAAACGGTCGCGCGTCCCGACTATGCCGAATCGATCCAGGACTACCGCTTCGGAAAAGTGGGTTTTCGATTGACGCTTTCGCCGTTAGACCATCGTCCACTCGCGCCGAACGAGATCGTTCTACTCGGCTTCGGAACTGTGTCCAGCGCAGGATTTCTGCGCGGCGCCGGCTGTCCTTAATGACGGCGCAAAATATCCATCGGCTTCATCCGCAGCAGACCCGCTGCGGGAAACCAGGCCGCGCCGATCGTGGCGATCACCGACAATACGACCGCGGCCGCGGCCACCGGCCATTCCACCGCGGCCTCGATTCGCCCGAAAATCACGCTCATTCCCGCCATCGTGAAACCGATCGTCAATATTGACGCGATCATCGCCGACGCCAATCCCACCACCGCGAACTCCACCGTATAAATCCGCACGATGGCTCGCCGGGTCGCGCCGAGGCTCGATAGAATCCCCAATTCGTTGAGCCGTGCAGGACGCGACGCCGCCACCAGCGCGATCAGCACGCACCACCCGCCCGCGATTGCGTACCAGGCCACCACGCGCGTCAGCACCATCGCGTCGCGGCTCACGCCCGAAACGGTTTCTGAAACATCGTCCGCGCTGACCACCGCGAGCGTCGGATACCGACCCGCAATCGCCGCCCGCACCGCAGATATTTTCTCGGGCCGCACATGGATCGCCGCCTGATGAAACAACGCGGCGTCGTCCAGGCCGCTGCAATCGAGCCGCAGTGTCGACCAGAACCGCTCCGCAGGTGTGAATTTACGAACCTCGGCCACGCGCGCGTGCACCACGCGATCGTGCGAATCGAAGTCTACGCGCATGCCCACGTGCGCCTTCAGCAATCGCGCGCGATCGTCCGCCACCATGAGCCGCGCCGGACCCGCGGCGGCGCTCGACACCGAATCGCACACCACCGTGTGGATCTCTCCTTTGAGAAACGCGTAATCCAGCCCGTCGACGCTCAGCAGCCGCATCCGCGCTTCGCTCAGAATTTCGACGGAATCGACGCCCGGCAGCTTTTCGAGAAACGCGCGCAGCGGCTCGCGGTACGATTCGCGAAATCCCGCGACATACAGGCTGTTGCGATCGTAAGGCAGAACGTCGAAGACGGCGTGCGCCACCACGCCGCTCAACTCGAAGGTCGCGACCATCAGCGTGAGCGCGGTCGCCAGCACGGCGATCAGCGCGCCGCTACGATTGCCGGGCCGGTACAATCCCGCGACTCCGTGCCGCAGCGCCACCGACGGGTAATGCAGCCGCCTAAGCCCGCGCAGCATTGCGACGGACAACGCGAAAGCGATCCCTAACACCAGTACAAGCGCTCCTGCGAGTATCGCAGCCGACCTCCACGACCGCAGCAGTCGCGCCGCCAGTAGTGCGAATCCCGCGATCGCGACCGCCGCCGCGATCCAGCTTCGTTCCATTTTCCGCGGATCCAAATCGCGCCGCAGCAGAACCGACGGCCGCAGCCGCCGGATCATGCCGATCGGCTCCAGCAGCGCGGGAGCCAGCGCGAGCATGGCCGCGCCCATCCCCT
>JAIQFJ010000482.1 GCA_020073325.1 Terriglobia bacterium
CTCTTCTTTCAATTCGCCGACCAGAATCAGGATGACGATTCGCGGCGAGATCGCGCGCTCGCCGAGATTCGACGATTGGTTGCTGCTGTGGGCGTGATCAAGCGGCCTTACCTCGTGATCGTCCATCGATTCTGGCAACGAGGTACGGAATGCTTGCCAGGAGAGCAGGTCGCGTTCGTTTGTCTCGTGTGGAACGGCGAGATCTTCCCGCTGCGATTACCTCTCTCGCTGCTCCTCGTTGCCGATTTTCTGGGCCAACACAGGTGGTGTGCGCACAGTGCCGCGCAAATCGAGGCTGGAATACGCAACGACGAATTCTACGCGCGGCACGCGGCAAACGCACGACTCTCGCGCAAACAAACACGAAAGATCGTTCAGGGTGCGGTTAAGGAGTATATACGGCGACTTCGCGAAGCTCTGCGGCTCGTGCTTGCAGAAGCTCGGCTCGATCGCGATCCCGCGGCGATTCTCAGATCCGAATCACTGGTCGGCCGCGAGGTCGGCTACCGGATCACGCTCAAGGTGTACGTCGTGCACGTTCCCTAATCGGGCCGAGTTCACGAGCATTCAAGAGTCGTGTAAAGGACAACCTACACGAGCCCGAATGGAAGCGCATCCATCTGAGGCACCATCGGAGAGCGCGATTCGGCGATAGTTCCACGAGCGTGGCCGGCGCATAAGCACTGTATCGATTGCGTACACGGCGAATGCACCGGCGGCTTGTAGAATATCGGCGATCGCCGGCGTGCCCGGACAAGGGTACCGATCATCGTTCAGGATGTCCGGGAAGAGGCATGCGAGGCATGCCCCCTCCCTATCCTGGATGAAGACGTACCCGTGATCTGCATCGCGGCTCACCGCCGTGAAAACGACTGGAATTCCCTTCGTTCGGAAAGATCGGCTCACCGCTACGCGCGTTGGGTTATTGTCGACGCCGCACACAACCACATCAGGTTCGAGGTGGAGGGCATTCATAAAGCTCTCTTCGAATCGCATCGGATGCCCGCAGATTTCGGTCGCAACGATACACTCCCGGCCGAGATTGCGGGCTAGTGCGACTGCCTTGTTCGCGCCTACATCCTTTATATAGAATCGTTGGCGGTTCAGGTTGCTGGGCTCGACGAGATCATCGTCCAGGAGCGTGATACGCCCGATCCCCTTGCGAACAAGGGTCGGCGCGATCTGCGAAATGAGACCGCCCGCACCGATGCAAAGAATGCTGCTCCTTGAAAAGATAGCCTGATCGAATCCGACAATTGACTGTTGACGGTCAGCAGCGCCGGGAATCGACGAGCCACGCAATCTAATCGAAGCTTGTGAGCCGGTAAACGGTGGGCGCATGGCGGATCACTCCTTTCCCATAAGGTTCGAGTTCGAAGTTCTGATCGCGTCTCACGAATCGGACATAGCCGTCCCGGCTGAAGATGCCCATGAGCGCGACATGGCCGCCTCTCTCGAGCCGATGCTGGAAACTCTCATCGATGCCGGAGGGCATCGTCGCTTCTAGGCCGCGTCCGGGGTGGCTGTGGAAGTGCGCCAGGAATTGATGTCCGAATTGCTCTAGTTTGATGAGAAGATTGTGCGTCGATGGAATGTCGGCCACGACGCCAAGTCGGCTGCGGCGATGATGGGCGAACTCCGCACATTGATCGAGAACGTGAACTCCTTCGACAACGGATCCCGTAATGAAGAAGAACTGTTCATTCGCATCCGCGGTGAGCTTCTCGTAGCAGTCGCGGAGAAACAAAGAACTCACGACGAACCGCGGCGGTCCACCAGCAGGCAGATTCTCTTTCCGGATGAGATCGAGGGTCGCGAAAGTCATTTGTTTTGCGGATGCGGGCTGCAAGGCGAGCCGTATCGTGGCCCGAACGCGCCGCATCGTTGAATTGCGCAAGAAGCCGCTCGCGCTGAGCGACGAGGGTGATCCGCTTGGCATCAAGATGTGTGGTTCTCATCGCTCGTGCGCCTCCGTAATCAAGCGTTCGATCGTCATGATGCCCGAGCTCACGTCGTTGGGTCGCTTGCCCATATGCACCATGAACCAATCGCTGCCACGCGGCGTGAAACACGCCCAATGTGCATCATGACGAACCGCCTGAGGCGGGTTATAGACATAAAACTTCGCGCGACCGAACGCATCCTCCTCAATCCACCCCTCAAAAGCGCCATAGCGTGTTTGATAGCTTCCGGCATACCGGTTCTTAGCACGCCTCCATCCACGTTCCTGCCAATACGGAATCTCCCGACGCAGCACGGCGACGAGGGGGGCGTGCCCCCGCGCGACCCGCATGATAAATGCGCGGACAGACGCGGGGGCAGGCCTTGTTCCGAGATTCCTCATGCCCATACAACATCTCCCACTTCGGCTTTGGTCGATGCGAAAATTTTCTCTCCGTCGCGCACTTTGTCATACGCGGATTCAGAAGCGGCGAAGAACGGTTCATTCGGACCTCGGCTCAACAGATAATCGGATAGATTGAGCTGCTGGAGAAGGTCCCCGGCAGTGGTGCCAGGTTCGATCTCCACGTCCCGAATCTGGCCGCTTCCGGCCACAACAACTGATAACTTCTTCATGATGAATTTCTCCTTTGGCATTTGGGAGGCTGATCCTCTCCCGGTATCGTTGAAATTACGCCGCTCGCTCGGGGGCGACGAAAAAGAAGAGGCCAAGCTTTGCTTGGCCTCGATGCCGGTTTCTATGAGTCCGGCGAAGGTACTACGTCAGTGAGCCGACCTTCGTGGAAGTAGAGATCACGTTCCACATGAAGGCCCAGTCGAGTTCGGACGTTCTCCAACTCAGAGAGCAAGAAATATCCGAATTCGCTCTCAAGGCCCACGACAAACCCAAAGAACAAGAAATCTTCTCCCTGCTCGCCACCTTCGGTGACGTACCAGGTCCAACTCGTGCCCGGCAGGAAGAATTTCGCGTAGATGGTCGGATTGGCTTCACCCTCATGCGAATAGAGTGGCGGAAGCTTTGCTCGTAGTTGTTCGGTAAGGAGCTTCATTACTTCCCCTCCCCTGCTACGCACCTTCGAACAGTTTCCGAGCCTCCTCGAACTTCTGGAGCTGCCGACGTTTGGCTTTCAACGTCTCCTCCATCTCGGCAATTTCGGCCTTGAGTTTCTCCCCTTGTTCCAACACGACTTCTATTGGGGATTTCTTCTTCCACGGTTTCCGTTCCGATTTCGCGCTGGGCGATTTCGGATCCGGTGTTTTCTGAACTGGCATTTTGCTTCTCCTGTTCTGATTTCAATTGCTGCGATTGATCGGACACCCATTGTTCGAGCCTGCGGATTGCATTGCGCTTGGTCGGCAACTCGATGTGGGTGTATGTGCTATGAACGCGCGAGCCTGCGGAATGCCCCATGAGCGCCATGCGAACCTCTTGCAGGACGCCGGCCTCCATCAAGCGCGTATTGAAGGTGTGGCGGAGATCGTGAAAGCGGACGTGGCGAACGCCAGCGTTCTTCAGCGCGGTTTTCCACGCACGTTTTACGACCCGGACGGGACGGCCGCGAAAATCGATCACGAGTCCTTCGGGTTTCCGTTGCTCAGTCAAAAACGTAAGCAGCCGGTTCGTGAGCGGGATTTCGCGCGATTCGCCTTCGGGCGTTTTCGAACGCGTCACGAAGAGAGTCTTCTGGGAAAAATCCACGTCCTCCCATCGCTGGCTCGTGATTTCGCCGCGACGCATGCCGGTATCGAGAGCGATGATCGTCATGGCGTACAGGTGACCCTTCGTCGCGCCGAGAAGCAACGGTTCCTCGGTGAGACTCAGAACCTGGCGGCGGGTGCGCCGCTCCCGTGCCATTTTGAGGCGGGCCAGCGGATTCGCGGCGAGGAGCTGCTCGTCTACGGCCCAATACAGAATTCGCCGGAGGACGCTCAGGTCGCGATTGACCGTCGCATCCGTGATTTTCGGATTCCTTGCGCGCCGCAGCTTTCGAAATTCCTCGGCGAGAGATCGCGTGATTCTCAGCACGGGGAAAGCTCCAAAGAACGGCAAGAGGAACCCGAGGTGATACTCGTGATGCGGTCGGAAGGAACCGCTCACGATAAAGCGTGCCGCAAGTTCCTCAAATGTCATTGTCGGATCGGACTCGACGAGTCCAAAGCGGCGATCATTCAACTCTTCCTTGAGCTTGTCCTGGATTTTCTCGGCACGCTTTCGATTGGATGTTCCCGTGGCATACTGATGCCTGATCCCGTCACGGTACAGGTAGACGTACCACTTGTTTCCGCGCTTGAGTAAACTCACAGATCTCCTTTCTGTTGGCGCGCGACGACCCAACGAATCACTTGTGTTTTGTAAAAGAGCAGTTTTCCGCCGCCGGAGCGAAAGTACGGCAGACCTCGAGGCATGAGCGTCTGGCGGACGGTCCAGGTCGAGCATCCGATGAGGCTCGCGACTTCCCGTATTGAGAGCGGCGTCCCGAGCGGATCGGGGTCGGCGCTGCTAGGCCTCCGCCCCGGCCAGCGCCCCGGCCAGCTATGGCCGAGGCCGGCTTCCGAAAAGATCAATGGATTTGCGGGTTTTGCTGTGCCAGCGAAACCCGACGTCGGCGATTTCTTGAGCCTGATGCTAACGCGTGAGGCCCTCCACGTTCCCGGCGTTCGCGCAAGCGGCGGAGGAGTTTGTAGATCGCGGCGCGGAGCCAG
>JAIQFJ010000043.1 GCA_020073325.1 Terriglobia bacterium
TTGCAGCGCCGGATGGGAATGATGTGCGCCATGATCGGGTGGCGCGTCGACACAGCACCCTTCACGATCAGGCGCGCTTCTTTTAGATTCCGGGCGAAAGACTTCCACGCGCGGCGCATTCGAAAAGCCGTACTGGACATCAGGAACTTTCCCTATTTAATCACAAGCCACCCGGTTTCTGAACCGTTCCGCCCCAAGCGGCGTATTTTCAAGCCCGAACGGCGCTAAACGGCGTCCGGAAACCGCTCTCTTTGGTCGCGGCTCGCAGAAGTCGCTGACCGGAAAGCGCAGATTCCACTCGTTCGATCATTAGACAAACCTTCCGTGAGAGTATTTCCCTCATCCTTACACTTATTCATGTGGGCCTAAGCGTCGCGATTCTGCTGGTATCGATCCTGGCCGTGGATCCACAGGACCCCGCGATCCTGCAGATCCGAATCCTGGATGGCGAAGGCGCGGTGTATCGGATCGGCTCGCGGGCCACGCGCGGCATCACGATCCAGGTCACCGATGAAACCGGAAAACCGGTGGAAGGGGCGCGCGTCGGTTTCCGCCTGCCCGAATCCGGGCCGACCGGGACGTTTTCCACCGGGGCGCGAACCGAAATCGCCATCACACGCTCCGACGGCCGCGCGGGGATCTGGGGGATGCAATGGAACCGCGTCACCGGTCCGCTGGAGGTTCGGGTCACGGTAGAAAAAGGCCAGACCCGCGCGGGGACCGTCTGCGCACTCTATCTTTCCGACGCGCCGGAAGCCGCCGCCGCCCAGCCTGCGCACATGGGACCGGGACACAGCCACAAATGGATCTGGATCGCGGCCGCGATCGGCGGAGCGGCAGCGGCTGGAGTCGCCGCAACCGCCGCGAAGGGGAAACCGACGGTGGCCGCGCCCCCCCCCGGCGTAACCATCGGCACACCGACCATCACCTTGGGGCATCCATGAAGCTCTTCTTCTTCCTCTCAATCTGCGCCTGGGCACAACTGGAGCAGCCGCGCATCGGCGTCATGCTCGATTCCAGCGGCGTCGCGCGACCGATCTTCGGCGTTTCCGCCAGCGTGACTCGCGGCGACGCTCTTGTGAACGGCGTTACATCCATGGCCTGCGCGAGACGGACCTGCGCCGCCAAGACTGCCCACGCGATCGTCACCTGGGACGCCTCCCGTCAGACGACACAGCCCGCCCCGGACGCTCCTGCGCTCTTTGCATTCTCAAAAGACGCGGTCTACATTTACTGTGCCGGCCAGCTCACGCGGAACGGCGAATCCGTTCCCCTTAACGTCACCGGCGAGATTCTGGCGATGCGTTTTGCCGCGGGCGCGTTTGAATTCGCCGTCCGACGTGACGACGGCGTCTGGATCGTACGCGATAACGATGTCGCGATTGCGGCCATCGCCGATGCGACTGGTCCGGTCATCCTGTTACGCGGCGGGTTACTTTTCGGTTCCGGCGATGAGACGGTCCTTCGCCGTGCGGACGCTTCCGAAGTGCGATTCCCGATCCATGCCGACGCGTTTATCGCGATGGGCGAAGGCTACGTGCAAATCCGCTCCGGCAGCGCTTCCTACGCGCTGCGGATCGCGACGGAGACCGTTTTCCAACTGCCGGAGGCGCCATGAGGCTTCTGTTGCTGTTCCCGCTGGCGCTGCATGCGCAGCTCGCGCTGTTCAGCTTCGACGGCTCAAACGACACTCCGGCCGGAGCAAGCTACAACTTCGGCGCGGTAGACGCCGGAGCCCTGAAAGACGTCCGTTTCCACGTGAAAAACATCGGCCCGTCCGCGGTGAATCGCGTCGTCATCGGGACGCCGCAGGGCGCGGGGTTTACGTTGGCCGCCGTGAACGGATCGCTTGGGCCGAACACCCTCGCCTCGCAGGCCGAGCTCGAATTTACGATCCGCTTTACGGCTCCGGCGCAATCGGCGATCGGTACGTACAGCGCCAGTCTCCAGATCACCAGTGACGCGGCACCGCTCAGCCTGATCCTGCTGGCGAGCCTGACGCCGGCGCCGATCATCACGGTTTTTCCCGCCTGCACGCACGCTTCGAACGGAGGCGTCGCGTTTCCCTCGACAGCGATAGGATCGACGGCGCTGTGCAATTTTTCCGTGCAGAACCAAAATTCGCAGCCCATCACGGTCGCGATCAGCGTCACCGGCGACGCGGCGTTTCAAGCGCCCGCGAGTCTCGCGAATCCGGCGACGGTAAAACCCAACGACGCCATCAGCTTCGCGATTCAGTTCACGCCCGTCTGCGGCACGCTGAATTACAATGCGACGCTCACCGTGAACGGCCAATCGTTTCCTCTGATCGCGGCCGGGCTTACGCCGCCGCTGCCCAAGCCATCGATCGTGTTCGACTCGACGAAAATTTCGAGCGCCGAGCAGCACAGCGTGAGCATGACGCTTCCGGCAGCGGCCGTCTGCGCGGTATCGGGGAATCTCAACCTGGCATTTTCCGGAACCGACGCGTCCATCCTGTTTCTTTCCGGCAACACGCGGACGCTTCCCTTTTCGGTCGCCGCCGGGAGCGCGCAGGTGACGATCAACGGGCAGCCGTCCGCATCTTTCCAAACCGGGACCACCGCAGGGACCCTCACCTTCACGTTGAGCGGCACCCCCATCAACGGCGACGCCACAACCACGCTGACTGTCGCGCCCGCGCCGATCACGATCGAGGCCGCCTCGGCGTCGAATCAGCGCCTGGGAGAACTCGATATTCAGATTGTCGGCTTCGACAACACGTACAGCGCCGGCGCCATGTCGTTCACGTTTTTCGATGCGGCTGGAAAAACCATCGGGTCGCCCATCGCGGCCGACTTCACGCCGAACTTCAGGACCTTCTATTCCGGCGCGGCCGTGGGCAGCGCGTTTCTGATGCGCGTGTCGTTCCCGGTGCAGGGCGATCAGACGCAGGTCGCCAAAGTTCAGGTCACGCTGACGAACTCGGCGGGCCCGTCGCAGACAGGGAATCTCGTCTTCCAGTAACGTGAAAGGATGAAGACGCCGGTCGCGCTGTCGATCGCCGGAAGCGACCCGAGCGGCGGCGCGGGCATTCAGGCCGATCTCAAGACATTCCATCGCTTCGGCGTCTACGGCGAAGCTGTGATCACGCTGATCACCGTGCAGAACACGCGCGGCGTGCGCGCCGTCCATCTGCTCGACGCGACACTGGTTCGCGAACAGCTTCATGCCGTCCTCGAAGACATCCCTCCGCACGCCGTAAAAACAGGTGCGCTCGGGAGCCGCGAAATTGTCGAAATGATCGCCTCAACCGAGCTTCCCTGCCCGCTGATCGTCGATCCGGTAATGACCAGCACCAGCGGCGCTTCGCTGGGCCACGCGATCGACGCTCTGCTTCCGCGCGCGTTTCTGCTGACTCCGAATCTGGACGAAGCGTCGATGCTGGCTGGTTTTCCAGTGACCGACGTCGACTCCATGCGCCGCGCGGCGGAAAAAATCGCGTCGCTCGGCGTGAAGAACGTGCTGATCAAAGGCGGCCATCTGCAAGGCGATGCCATCGATCTGCTCTACAACGGGACTTTTCACAAGTTCAGTTCGCCACGCATCGCGACGCCGCACACGCACGGCACCGGCTGCACCTATTCGGCGGCGATCACCGCCGAAATCGCCAAGGGGACCGAACTGATCGAGGCCATCCGCCGCGCGAAGACGTTTTTGTGCGAAGCGATCCGCAGCAACCCCGGCCTTGGCCGCGGATCGGGGCCGCTGAATCATTTCGCGGGATAATCTGCGGCCGCTGAGCGAACAGCAGGCGAATCTGCCGGGGAATATGCGGCGCGGCGGTGAGATTGTCGCGTCGCTCGGCCCACTTACTCCATAGGTGCTTCATTCGCTACCAGTGTGGCTGCGTCCTGTGGATGCCGCGATCGTCGTGATGCTCGCGCCTCTGGCGGCCGCGCTGTTGATCAGCGGCCTGGACGACCTGGTGATCGACGCGGCGTGGGCGATTTCATGGCTCGGCGAAAAACTGCGGCCCGCGGCGAAACTCTGGCCGCCCGGGCCACGACAGCTCGATTCGGCGCCGCGGCTGTCGATCGCAATCATCGTCCCGCTGTGGGACGAACATGAAGTGATCGCGCGCATGCTGGAGCATAATCTGGCCTCGATCCGATACACGGAATATCACATCTTCGCGGGCGCGTATCCGAACGACGACCGCACCCAGGAAGCCGTGCGCGACGTCTCGGATCGATTCCCGAACGTCCACCTGGCGCTGGTTCCGCACGACGGGCCGACGTCGAAGGCCGATTGCCTCAACTGGATTTTTCAGCATATCGGGCTGTTCGAGGAACAAACGGGACAAACATTCGACGTGGTCCTGGTGCACGATGCCGAGGATCTGATTCATCCAGACGAGTTGCGCTGGATCAACTACTACGCCGGCCGCTACGATTTCATTCAGACTCCCGTGCTGGCGCTGCCAACACCGCTGTCGCAGATGACGCATGGACTGTACTGCGACGAATTCGCCGAATATCACCTGCGCGACATGCCGGTGCGGCCAATGCTCGGAGGATTCGTGCCGAGCGCGGGGGTTGGTACGGCGTATCGCCGCGCGGCACTCGAGAAACTCGCGGCCGCGCGATCGAATCGCGTCTTCGAACCCGAGGCGCTCACCGAAGATTATGAAAACGGATTCGAGCTGTTTCGCCTGGGCTGCTCGCAGGCATTCATTCCGGCCATGCGCGCCCACGGGCCGGGGTTCATGGCGACGCGCGAATATTTTCCGCAGAATTGGACGGCCGCGCTGCGCCAGCGGACGCGCTGGGTGATGGGGATCGCACTGCAGGGATGGGAGCGGTTCGGGTGGGGCCGCAACCCGGCCGAGGCATACTGGCTATGGCGCGATCGCAAGGGATTGATCGCGAGCCCGCTGGGACTCGCCGCGAATCTGCTGTTCGTCTACGGCGCGGCCACGCGGATCTGGACGCGCACCACGCCGCTCGCTGCGCACATCGTCATCACGACGGCGGCGATCGCGATGATTCGCCTCGCCGTCCGCATGGGATGCACGGCGCGGGTTTACGGATGCGCCTTCGCGCTCGCGGCGCCGATTCGCGCGATCTATGGCAACGTGCTGAACGCCTCGGCCACGGTTCGCGCCGTGTATCGATACACGCTGTCGCGCGCGCGGGGACGACCGCTGGTGTGGCTGAAGACGGACCACGCGTTTCCCTCGCGCGCCGCGCTGCTCGAGCACAAGCGGACGCTGGAGGAAATTCTGGTGGGATCGGGATCTATCAGCGAAGCGGCGCTCGCCGCGGCCACGGCGACGCAGCCCGCGCAAATGCCCATCGGCGAGCATCTGCTGAACCTGCGGCTGATCGACGAGGACAGTCTCTATCAGGCCCTGGGCATGCAGCAAGGATTGCCGCTGGGCGACCCCGATCCCTGCGAAGTTCCACCGGCGATCGCGCGCGCGATCCCTGAACACGCCGTCCGCCAGTGGCGCGTGCTGCCGTTCCGCGTCGCCGAAGGGAACCTGCTACTGGCCACTCCCCAGCTTCCTTCCGACGAAATGAACGCGGCGCTGCGTCAATTCACGGCTCTCGAAATGCGATTTCACCTGGTGACCCCGCGCAAATTCGAGTCGCTGAGAAACGCGCTGTTATAATCGGTTCATGATGTCCCGAAAACTCGCCGCGGTGCTTGCGGCGACGGCGATCACTCTGGCGGCGGCCGACGGGCTGTTGCGCGTCGATAAAATTCCGGAATCGAAGATCGTCCACAGAGCCGATCCGGTCTATCCTCCCGACGCACGCGACGCGAATATTCAGGGCGTGGTGCGCATCGCGGTGATCATCGGCAAGGACGGGCATGTGCAGGACGCGCGCTTAGTGAGCGGACATCCTCTACTGGCTCCGGCGGCGCTGCAGGCCGCGAAGAAGTACATGTTCCAGCCGTTCGAGCAGGGGGGCAGGCGCGTGCGCGCGGCGGCTCATCTCGAAATTCCCTTCTCGCTCGCTTCGTCCCAGTAACGCCCGAGCAACGCCGCGGCTGCCGACGCGAGCAGCAGATCGACCAGCACACTGAAAAGAAATGCGTGCCGCACCGGCTCCAGGGCATCCCCCAGCGTGGTGATCAGCATCGCCATCCACATCATCCCGGCCAGGCAGATCGTCCCGGCGCGATAACGAGTGGGCCACGTCACGATTAGCGCCAGCACACACACCACGACGATGTAGGCGAGATACATCGACCCGTTTCCGTTAAAGAACAATTCCTTAAGATTGCTCCACGGGGCAAACGCGCGAGCCTGCGTGAATTGATCGCGTCCGGACGCGTGTTCGTAGTTGCCCATCTCGGGACGCTGCCGCGCGGCGCTGTTCAATCCGTGGATCACGGCGAGAAAGCCGCGCGCCGGGTGGCGCAGCAGGAATTGGAAAATCCGCGCATGCGAAGTGCGTGACGAAAACTCCTGGACGAATTCAGGACGGCGCATCGGCGATTGCGGCTCGTAATTGAACGTGCCGATCAGGCTGCGGTAGGAAGAATCCAGGCCGAGCTCTTTCAAGTCGGCATCCACGGAATGCGATCGCGGCAGCAGGTCGGTGAAGATGACGTTGAAGGTCGGGCCCACGCGATAATCCGGCGGCGTGAACCACCACGCGACACCGGCACCCGCCAGCACCAGGGCGGCGGAGCGTCGCGTGAAGAAGATCCGATGACGCCACTTCGGTTCGGCGAGGATCAGCGCCGCCACGGGCACGGCAAGCAGCGCGTGCTGCGCCTTCGAGGCCGCCATGAGAATCGCGCACGCGACAAAGGCGATCAGATCGCGATTCCGTCCCCACGCGACCGCGCGCAGATAGAACACAGCGGCGAGCATCAGAAAGACCAGCGTCGCCGCGTCCATGTAGAACGTGTTCATCCACTCCACGTACATCGAGCCCGCGAAGATCGCGACCAGCAGCAGACCAGTGATGATCGTCGCGCGCGGAGGCAGCAGCGGAAGCAGAAGCCAGAAGGCCAGCAGATAAAGCGCTGCGTGAACCGCGCCGATCATGCGGATATCGAAGAGCCCGTCGCGGCGGACAATACGATCGACGCGCACCGCGACGGCCGCGAGCACGTGCTCCGTGCTGACAAACCCGGCGTAAAATCGCGACGCAGGATCGAAATGCCAGGTGCGGATCAGAAACTTGAATTCGTCGTCAGTGGGAGCCGTCAGCCCGAAGATCCCCGCGATTTTGCTGAAATCGCCGTTGTTCGCCATGCCGACCGGCGGCGGGACAAACGCCTGCACGATCACGATGGCGGCGAAGATCACAAAGAGAATCCAGTGGATTCGCGTGCGGGGGGGCGGCACTCTTGAGCATTATACGTTTCTGTGCTACTCAGGAAGAACACCGAATGCATCCGCTGGGAAAACTCGCTCTTGCCGCGCGCGAGCACGCGTACGCGCCGTTTTCGAAATTTCGAGTCGGCGCCGCACTCGAAGACGACGCGGGCGGCGTCCACACCGGCTGCAACGTCGAAAACGCGAGCTATGGCCTGACGATCTGCGCAGAGCGCGTGGCCGTCGTCAAAGCAATCTCCGAAGGCGTGCGACAATTCCGGCGCATCGCGGTCGCCGCCGATGCCGATCGCCTGACTCCGCCGTGCGGCGCGTGCCGCCAGATCCTGTGGGAATTTTGCGGCGATATCGAGGTGATTCTGGTGAATCCGCGCGGCGACACCGAAACGATGCGGATGAAAGATCTGTTTCCGAGGCCATTCGATGCGCATTCTCTGTAGCGCGATTTTCTTCGCCGCAATTACCTTCGCCGCGCCCGCCGACTGGATCTGGAGCGCGCGCTACGTCGTCACCATGGACCCGCAACGCCGCGTGATCGAGAACGGCGCGATCGCCATCGTGGGCGACCATATCGTCGACGTCGGCGCGCGCGCGGCGATCGATAAAGCGTGGCAGCCCCGGCAGCGCCTCGATCGTCCCGACGCCATCCTTACTCCGGGCCTGATCAACACTCACACGCATGCGCCCATGTCGCTATTTCGCGGCGTCGCGGACGATTTGAAATTGCAGGAGTGGCTCGAAAAATATATTTTCCCGGCCGAGGCAAAAAATGTCGATGCGGAATTCGTCCGCTGGGGGACGCGCCTGGCGTGCCTCGAAATGGCGCTTTCCGGCACCACCACCTACGTCGACATGTACTATTTCGAGGACACGATCGCCCAGGCGACTAAAGAAGCCGGGCTGCGCGGCGTGCTCGGCGAAACGATCATCGGATTTCCCGCGCCCGATTACAAGACTCCGCAAGCCTCGCTCGCCGCGACCGAGAAATTCTTCAAGGAATTCGCCAACGATCCGCTGATCGTGCCGGCCGTCGCTCCACATGCGATTTTCACCAACTCCGACGAATCGCTGAAAGCGGCCCGCGCGCTGGCGGATCGATACCGGAAGCCGCTGGTGATCCATCTTTCAGAAACGAAAACCGAAAACGACGAATCGCTCGCAAAGCGCAAAATGACGCCGACGGCCGCGCTGGACGCGATGGGCGTTCTCAAAGGCTGGACCATCGCGGCGCACGGCGTGTGGCTCGACGATGCGGATCTGAAGATCATCAAGGCGCGCGGCGTCGGCCTGGCGCACAATCCGTCGAGCAATATGAAACTCGCCAGCGGCATCGCACCGGTGGTGAAGATTCTGAACCTGGGAATCGCAATGGGCCTCGGCACCGACGGCGTCGCCGGATCGAACAACGACGTCGACATGATGGAAGAGATGGACCTCGCCGCGAAGCTGCAAAAAGTTTCGACCGGCGACCCGCGCGCGCTGCCCGCGGAGCAGGCTTTCGCGATGGCCACCATCACCGGCGCCCGCGCCATCCGGCTCGACAACATCATCGGGTCACTCGAAAAAGGCAAACGCGCGGACGCGATCATGGTAAGGCTCGACGCACCGCACGCCGTGCCGATGTACAACGTTTATTCGCAGCTTGTGTACGCGCTCAAGGCTTCCGATGTCTCGGACGTGATCGTGAACGGACGCGCGATCGTGCGCGATCGCAGGATGCTGACGCTTGACTCCGGCGCCGTCCTGGCGAAAGCCGCGGAATATCAGGAGCGCGTGAAGAAGTCCCTGCACTGATATCCTGATCGCAGTGGATGCGCGTCCCGCCGTAACGGGCTCGTTTTGGGTCCTCATTCTGTTCGATGTCGCCGAGCAGATTCGCCTCGACGATCTGCGGGGCATCCTCGGCTCGGCTCAAGACGGCCAGCCTGCCCTGAAACATCCCGCGGCCGATTACGTGCGCTTCGAGCGTCCCCCTGTGATCGAGAACGCCGGATCCGTCGCGACCAAAGGCGGCGACAATTTCCAGTGCCACCTGAAATATTTCGACTACGGCGTGGTGAGCGTCGAGATGGTGATGGATTTCGAGGCGAGCTGGGACGATCTGGTCGCTCTTTCCAGCCGCTGGATCGAGGAGCCCGAAGCGGAGCGCTGCGCGTCCGAGGTGCTCAAAGCGCGCCTGGAACGCGCACGCACCACGCTCGATCAACCTTATGCCACGTGGCTCACCGAGGACTATCGCATCATTCACATTCGCGAAGCGTGGCATCCCGAGGGCCGTCCGTTGACCGCGCAGGCGATGATCGACACGCGCGGCGATCAGATCGCGCAGATCGTTTTAGGCGAGACGATCCCCGTTTCGGAAGCGGAGCGCGAGCGCGTCCTGCGCTCCAGCATGTCGTATTATCCGACCGACCTCGTGGTGACCGGATGGAACGCCGCGCTGGTCTACGACACGCCGCTCGGCGCCGCGCCCGTCATCCAGATCCTGGAATACGCCAACAGCCAGTTGCTGGAGTTCAGGCATTACGATGTGGTGTTCACCGAAGTCCTGCAGCGCGTTTACCGGTCGCTGGAGAACAAAACCAGCCTGTTCGGGCGCTGGAAGCTGGCCGGCGAAGCGCAATGGCTGAATACGATTCGTCTCGACGTCACCGAGCTGACCGAGCGTGCCGATTATGCGATCAAATTCCTGGGCGATCGCTTCTACGCGCGCCTCTACCGAACCGCCGCGGACCGCATCGGCGTCAGTGAGAACCGCTATCTGGTCGAGGAAAAACTAAAGACTGCGGGCGAACTCTATCAGTTCATGGTCAACGAATTTCACCAGGCCCGCGCGTTCGTGCTCGAAGTGCTGGTCGTGGCGATTCTGGTGATCGAACTGGTCGACGTTTTCCGGCACTGAAGTCATTTGCAGTCCGCGACGTGAATCGCGAACTGCGCCACCGGCTCCCACGCCGGCGATCCGCGGCGCTCCAGATGGAACGTCTTGCCGTCCGCGCGAAGCCGCCAGACGCTCTCGTCGCGGCGGCCTTTCAAGCGAACGGGCTCCGTGGTCACTTCCTTCACTTCCCAGCTTTCGCCGCCCGTGTTGGTCTGAAACACTTCGTGCTTCGACGCGTGGTCGATCACCAGTTCTCCCGCGGTTTTCGACTCGAACCAGAATTGCGCCACTGATCCGAAGCGCGATTCTTCAAACAGCGGCTTCTGTCGCCAGGTCTTGCCGCCGTCGGAAGTCAGCAGCATGAACGGATCCTTCGGCAGCGGCTCGATCACCTGCCCGCTGATCCACCCCGTCGACGTATCGAAAAATTGGATTTGTTCCAGCGATGCCGCGCGGATCCGCTTCAGCGGCTCGGTCCACGTTTTGCCGCCGTCTTCGCTCGCGAGCAGAATACTGTAGAGCGTGGTCCGCTCCGTGTGAAGATTGCCGCTGACCAGGATCCGCGCAGCCGCCGAATCGGCCGACGTGAGTTCGAGAAACACCGGACAAGGATCTTCCGGCGAACACGACAGCCCGAAGCCGTCGATATCTTCCGGCGGACAAGCGTATTCAACCTTGACCGGGGACTGAGCGAGCAGCGTGCAGCCGGCGAGCAGTACGAGGGCGGCCTTCACCAGCTACATTGTATCCGTTCCCCGCCTGGACGCTACAATGAAGGCGAGTGTCTGTTCCGCCCATTGCGTCGCCACTCAGCCAGCTCGGCCGCGCGCCGTTCTCCTTCTATCCTCCGATCGTCGGCGTGGAACACAACGAATGGATTTTCCGCCGCGCGACGTGGAATGAAATCGAA
Source organism: Terriglobia bacterium (assembly GCA_020073325.1). GTDB lineage: Bacteria > Acidobacteriota > Terriglobia > Bryobacterales > Bryobacteraceae > Palsa-187. Next base: position 11,110 of record JAIQFJ010000043.1, read on the forward strand.
GTAATCAACACCAAGACATCCGAGGAACTCGCGATCCCGCGTCATTTCGTCGGCGAAGTTTCGCTGATCGGCGAGCCGGTGCTGATCGTCGGATTGATCAAGGAAATCGAGTATCGCGAAGGCGCCGTGTATCCCTATGTCCGCCGCGTGATCGAGATGCCGCGCGCCGTGAACGACTGGCGGAGAGTGCGCGCGCCGCAGCCTCCAGGCCCCGCGCCCGTCGTCGGGATTCGCGTGGAGTCGGGACGCCGATCGCGCAACTGGATTTACTCGATCGCCGCGGGATTGCTGGCGTGCATGGCGGTGGTCACCGTTTTTCGCGATAGCGCGATCACGTCGCGCCTGCTCGCGCGGCAGTCCGCGGGACGAATTGAGCTGCCTTTCACCGCTCAGGACGATTACGATTCCATCGTCCGCCGGATCGGTCCTCCGGCCGAGGATCGTTGGGGCCGCAACCACCGCCGGCTGTGGTACCCGGAGCACGCGTTCGCGCTGATCCTTGCCGGACGCGATCATCCGCACTACGCGGGCGCCGTCGACGCAAACGGACACGTGATCCACTCGGTGCATCCCGGCGCGCTGGCAAATCTGCGGTGAAGACCGGAGTCTTGGCGGGAGCCTTCAACCCCGTCACGCGCGCGCATGCGGCGCTGGCCGACGCCGCGCGAGAAGCCGTCGACGAAATCGTCTGCGTCCTGCCCCGCGCCTATCCTCACAAGGAACTGCACGGCGCGACCCTCGACGAACGCATCGAGATGCTGCAGCGCACGGGAAATTTCGACCGCGTCGAGATCACGGAAGGCGGCCTGTTTGTCGATATCGCGCGCGAACTCGCCCGACCCGGCCGCGAGTTGTACTTCATCTGCGGACGCGACGCCGCCGAACGCGTTCTCACCTGGGATTACGGCGAGCCCGGCGCGATCGAGCGCATGCTCGACGAGTTTCAGTTATTGGTCGCCTCGCGCCAGGGCCACTTCGAGCCGCCTGTTCACTTGCGCCACACCGTCCGCTCCCTCAAGATTCCCAATCTCGATGAGGTCTCGTCCACCGAAGTCCGCCGGCGAATCGAAGCGGGCGAGCCGTGGGAGCATCTTGTCCCGCAGGCGGTTGCCGAAATGGCCGGAATAATCTATTCGCGAAAATAGGCTGGCAAATTCGGTTTCGTGTCGCGCAGAATCGCAAGGATCGCCGCGCGGTCCTGGTCCGACAGCCGCGCGAATTTCTCGCTCTTGTCTTTGCCCGTGAGGACTTCATACAGGCGGCGCAGCAGCGCCTCGCGAGCCGAATCCGGCAGCGCGTCGAACGACGGGCTGTAAATCATGTAGCTGAGCGGATACTTGAACATCCGCGTCTGCAAATCGAAATCGCGCAGCGACCGGCCCTGCTGATCGCGCGGCCCGCGCTCGGCGAAGCTCTTGGTGAATCCCGAAAAGCCGCGCACGGGCTCGCGCAGCGGAGGCTCGTCGGCGAACAGCATATAGGTCACCGCCGACTCGATGTCCGCGTCGATCTGCGGATTCGGCTTCTTATCGTACGCCGCGATCCGCGCCTCCCAGCCGATCCGCGTCAGCAGATTCGTGATGCGCGTCTGATGCTCCAGCGTCAGCAACGCGACGATGTCGCTGGTGGTGGTCAAGTATCCAGCCGGATCGAAGCGCCCCGCCAGCGTCGTCAGGTTCTGCGTGTCGCGAATATCGAGCATCCCCGGATTCCGCGGATCGTGCGACATGGCGTTGCCGCGGTGACGCTGCGTCCCGCTATCGCCCGTGACGTACCACCCGCCCCACCGGTCGCCGAACGGGGTCCGATGGTCGGTGACCGGCTCGCCCAGGCGAAACGCCGGCATTCCCGACGAATCCGCATACACCGACGCCACCATGATTCCGGGCACGCCGAGCGTCGCGGGCCCCAAATGGCACTGCATGCAGACATCGCGCCGGTCGAATGTGGGCGCGTCGGTCTTCGCCGCATCCAGCGTGTAGAAAACGTCACCCTGTTTCGGATCGAGCGCGATAACCTCCATAACCTCGCCGCCCCGCACATAGCCGACCTGCACGTCATCGCTGAAGAACAGCGCCCGCGGATTCGCCGGCGAAATCTTCGCGGCCTGAAAGCTCGTCTTGGAAAAAACCATGACCTGCGAGTCGACATGGATCCCCAGATTTTGCAGCAGGCTGGGCAGATAGCCGAGCCGCGGATCGTAGGTGAGCTTCGCCTTGCCCGCTTCCATCTTCTTCGCGAGCCGCGTGACCGGGTCGTCGATCGGAGCCTTGTAGTAATCGATCGCCGGATGATCGGCGGGAACAAAGGTCGACTCCGGAGGGATTCGATCGTGTTGCGCGTACGCAACCGTGCAGATGAAGACGCAGACGAGGCGCATTTTCGCTATTTGAGCAATTCTCCCGCCGCGAAAATGCCCATGTTTTCCGCGCGCCGTCGCCAAACGAGTGAGTCACAGAACGCGGCCTGGGTCATTTCCACCAATCGGGCAATCCTTTTTTCGTATCCGTGACGATCTCTCGAATCGCACGCCGGTCCTGGTCGCTCAGCTTCGCGAATTTGCGGCTCTGATCCTTGCCCGACACCACCTGATACAGCCGCCGATAGAGATCTTCGCGAACCGCGTCCGGCAGCGCATCGAACGCGGGACTGTAAATCCCGTAGCTGAGCGCATACCGGAACAGCCGCGTCTTCAAATCGAAATCGCGCAGCGAACGCCCTTGCCGGTCTCGTGGACCGCGCGCCGCAAAATCCTTGCTGAACGGCGACACGCCTTCGAGCGGCTCCACCAGCGGCGCTTCGTCGATGAACAGCATGTAATCGACCGTCGCCGCCACGTCCGCCTCTTCCACTTTGCCGGCCCGCGACTCCCAGTTGAGCCGCGTAAAGAAATTCTGCATCTGGGTCTGATGCTCGAACGTCATCAGCGCGACGATATCGCTGAACGGACGCAGATACGGCGCGGGATTCAAGAAGGCCGCGAGCGTCGGCAGATTCTGGTGACCCTCCGTATCGAGATTCTCCGGCTCGGCCGGATCCGGCGCGACCGAATTGGCGCGATCCCGCTGCTCGCCGTGCTTCGCGTTCACATACCACCCACCCCACCGTTCCGCGAACGCCGTGCGATGGTCCGTGATGATCGCATTCTGGCCATAAGGCTGCCCTGCCGAGTTCGGGAACACGGAGCCGATGAACATCCCCGGTACGCCGAGCGTCGCCGGTCCCTGATGACAGCGCAGGCACACCGCGCCGCGCTGGAACCCGCCTTTTTTCGGATTGAAGGTGTAGAAGACCGTCCCCTGCCGCGGATCGGCCACCGCGACTTCAATCCCGTCTCCCCCGGGCACATAGCCGACCGCAACTTGATCGTTGAAATAAATCGCACGCGGATTGCGCGGAGAAATTTTCGGAGCCTGGAAACTGGTCTTGGAAAAAACCAGCGCCTGCGTATCGGGATTGATCTTTAAAGCCTGGAGCAGCGCCGTCAGCGAGTCGATTTTCGCGTTGGGATCGTGAGCGAGACGCGAGACCGGGTTATCCCCGGCGTCCTCGAAATACCGGATCGCCGGGTGATCCACCGGTATACTCGCTTGATAAATCTGCGCCGTAGCGACTACGGCCGCGCAACCGAAAATCAGGAAGCGCCTGGTCACATCCGATCGGCCCTTAGTTGCTTCCGCCCGGACGAGCCGCGCCGCGGAAATTCGGGGCGTCCACGCTGTACACCGCCGAGGCGAACCCGACCGACTTCGCGAAGGCATCCATCCGCGCAATCTGATCGTAGTCCTCAGGCGTCTTGCGATCGTAGATATCGGACTTCGACGCGATCACGCATTGATCCGAACGGCAATTGTGCGAATTCGGCGACCCCAGTTTCTCGAGCAGCGCCACCGTCTCCGCGTGCGGCTGGCCGAAGCGCGTGGGACCGTTCGCCATATCCGCGATCGAATCGCCGGAGCGGCTCTTCAGATCCGTCTTGGCGCCCTTCGACACCAGATAGTTGATCATGTCGTTGTCGCCCAGGAACGCCGCGCCGTGCAGCGGAGTATATCCGCGATTGTCCTGCGCGTTCACGTCGTTACCCTGCTCGACGCAAAGCTTCACGGCGTCGATCGGCGGGAACGGAGCGCGAACCGTCCAGTTCCACGCCCAGCCGATGCCGGCCGCCGCGTGCAGCGGAGTTTCAAGCGCCTTGTTGGCAAGTTTCGGATCCGCGCCGTGCTCCAAAAGGAGCTTCATCGCAGGCACGTCGCCGGACTGCGCCGCGCGCCAGAAAGCCGTCGCACCGGCGGGATCCACCCAGGTGTAGTCATTGGTGAACGACCGGAACCACAACTTCTCGCCGACCTGCGTATTCACGTTCGCGCCCTTGTCGAGCAACGCCTTCATCAATTCCAGGTGCGTCGTCTTTTCCTGTTCGACCGAAGGCTGCGGGAACCACGCCTTGGGCGCCCATTGCACGTCGATCGTCGCGTACAGCGGAGCCAGGCCGCTCAATCCCACCAGGTTCGGATCCGCGCCCTTGTCCAACAGGTACTTCGCGATGTCGAGATGGCCGTTGATGATCGCCTCGACGATGGGGCTCATCTTGTCGCCGCCGCTCACGTGATTCACGTTGGCTCCGGCTTCGACCAGCACTTTGACGGCATCCATATGCCCTTCGCGAACGGCATAGATCAGCGCGGTCATTCCACCCGCGAAATCCGGACCCACTTTGCGCGGACCGCGGAATCCGATGTCGCCGGCCTTCGCGACCTTCTTCGCCGGATTGTAGGCGACTTCTTTAAAGCCGACCGACTTCGCGAAGACGTCGTATTGATTCTTCTCGGCCGCCGCGGTATCGATCTTGTATTCCGCCGACTCGAAGCCGATGGAGCGGGCGAACACATTGAGCTGCTCCGCTTCCGGAGTCGCGGCTTTCACCGCCTCGCCCTTCTTCGCAGCCGCTTTGTCGTCCACAATGTTGCCATCCTGATCGAAGCGGACCCGTTCCAGCTTGCGCACCGAGGTTTCCAGGTCAAGCTGCGCGCCGCGCGAGGTCAGCAGCTTCACCACCGAGGCGCGATTCAGCGCGGAGGCGAACATGATCGCCGTCTGCCCGTGCGCGTTCTCTTTGGCGTTGACGTCGGCGCCCTTGTCGAGCAGCACCTTCACCGCGTCCGCACCGCCCGAGGTCGCCGCCATCATCAAAGCCGTGGTGCCGTTTGCCTTGACCGATTTCGCATCCGCGCCCGCGTTGAGCATCGCCTGAATCATCGCCGCATCGCCGTTGGTGCAGGCGAGGAACAGCGGCGTGATCTCGCCGATGCGCGTCTTCGCGTTGGGATTCGCTCCCGCCGCCAGCAGCGACTTGACCAGTTCCAGATCGTCCTTGCTTGCCGCCCAATGCAGGGCCGTCATGCCGTCGCCCTGCGCGGCGTTGACGTCCGCTTTGTCCTTCAGCAGCGTCTTGACGACGTCTTTATTGCCTTGCTGGGCGGCGTCCGCAATGCGCATGTCGCCCGCGGCAACCAATCCCGCGGCCGCCGTCAGCGCGAGGAAGCTTTTCTTCAACATGGGAGCTCCTTGAAAATGCTTAGATTGCGACTTCGCCCTTGCTGTCGCCAAACGTTTCCACGTTCACGCCCAGCCGGTGCAGCATCGTCAGCATGACGTTCGCCATCGGCGTGCCATCTTCGCAGCGAACGTGATTGTTGCCCTTGATCTTGCCGCTCGCGTGACCCGCCAGGACCACCGGAACGCGCTTGTGATTGTGCACGCTGCCGTCGCCCATCGGGCTGCCGTACATCACCAGCGAGTGATCCAGCAGGCTGCCGTCGCCGTCCGGCGTATTCTTCAGTTTTTCCAGGAAATACGGGATCAGGCTGACGTGGTAGCGGTTGATCTTCGCGAATTCGGCGACCTTGGCCGGCTGTTCGCCGTGGTGCGACGCCGGGTGGAAGCTCTGATTCACACCGCTCTCTTTAAAGACGCGGCCCGAAACGTCGCGCGACATCTTGAACGCCGACACGCGCGTGGTTTCCGTCATGAACGCCAGCGCCTGCAGGTCAAACATCAGCTTTACATGCTCTTCATACGAATCCGGCACCCCGAGCGGAGCCGCCGGCAGCGCACGAGCCTCGCCGCTGGTGTTGTACTTTTCGATTCTCTGGATGCGGCGCTCGATTTCGCGCACGTCTTCCAGGTACTGGCCCAGGCGATGCCGATCGGTCGGACCCAGCGACCGCTGCAGCTTGGCCACATCCTGCGAGATCCAGTCAAGAATGCTGCGGTTCGTCGCCAGTCGCTTGGCGCGCTCTTCCGGAGTGCGGCCGTCGCCGAACAGATTTTCGAAAGCCTGCCGCGGATCGAGCGTCATCGGCAGCGGCGTCGTCGGCGAGGCCCACGAAATCGTGTCCGCATAGACGCACGCGTACCCGTAATCGCACGCGCCCGACGCGTCGACCGCTTCAATACAAAGCTGGATCGACGGCAGCGGCGTGTCCTGGCCGAACTGCTGCGCATAAAGCTGATCGATCGAAGTCCCGACGAAGTAGTCCGAGCCCTCGGTCATCTTCGGGTGCGCCGCGGTCAGGTACACCGCGCTCGACCGGAAGTGATCCGCACCTTCTTCCGCCGCCGACCACGCCGTCGCCGGATGCAGATCCGTGTCGCTGACGATCGTGATGTAGTCGCGGAAATCCTTCAATGGCTCGAGCGTCTGGCTCCATTCGAAGTCCGCGCCCGTCTTTTCAGGAGACCAATAGTGCTTGGCGGATCCCTCCGCCGTGCTTCCCGCCATGCCGTGCACCATCTCGATGCAAGCCAGGCGAGTCTTCGGCGCTGCAGCCGACTTCGCGATGGGCGTCTGGGCGGGCACCATCGAATCGAGCAGCGGCAGGGCCATGGTCACGCCCATTCCTCGTAGAACTGCGCGGCGTGAAAGATGCTTCTTCGTGATCAACATCACTGGTCTCCTTCAATACGTGAGATTGTACCTGAACCTCGAGTGCTTCAGCTTGTAAAATTTCCTAAACGTAACATCTTAATGCTGTTCGTGGTCGACGACCGTGGTCGCCGGCTCCGCTTCATCCGCCTTGCGCAACTGGAACGGCGGACTCTTTACAATACCTAAAATGAACGCCGAGAAGCGGTTATCATTCCTGCCCGCCTCTCTTTCCGCGGCACGAACGAACGGCATGTCGCGATAATCGATCACGCGGCCCAGACCATACGACATCAGGCTCTCGGTGAACCCACCGATGAACGCATCGCTATGGCTGAGGATCGCCTGGCGCAGACTGACCGGGCCATCGAGCTTTGCGCCGTCGAACATCTTGCCCGTTGCATCGATCTTGAAACCGCCATCGTTGACCCGCCACAGACCCACGGCATCAAAGTTCTCCAACGCCAGCCCGATCGGATCCATCATCTGATGACAGCTCCGGCAAGGCTCATTCTTACGATGCTCTTCGATGCGCTCGCGCACCGACTGCGGCTTGTCGTTCAGCCCGACTTCTTTAAACGCCGGAACGTTGGGCGGCGGATTCGGCGGCGGCGTGCCGAGAATCACTTCCATCACATATTTACCGCGGACCGTCGGCGAGGTGCGATTCGCATACGACGTCAACATCAGAATGCTGGTCTGCCCGAGCAGCCCGAACCGGTTGGGGTCGGTCAGCGGGATGCGGCGGAAACGCTCGCCGACGATATTCGGAATCCCGTAATGCTTGGCGAGCCGCTCGTTGACGAACGTATAGTTCGCCGTCAGCAGTTCCGTCAGCGGACGGTCCTCGCGCATCACGTTATCGAACAGCATCTCCGTTTCTTTCACCGCGGATTGCGACAGCGTACGATCGAAATCGGGGAACAGGAACAGATCCGGGCTCCACTCCTTAATGTTCTGAAGGTGCAGCCACTGATAGGCGAACGTGTTGGTCAACGCATCGGAGCGGGGATCCGCCAGCATGCGCTTCACCTGCTTTTCGAGAATCGCGGGCTCGTGCAGTTTGTTCTGGCTGGCGATGCTCACCAGTTGGTCGTCGGGGCTTGCGCTCCACAGGAAATAGGAGAGCCGCGACGCCAGCTCCAGATCCGTGATCCGGTAATTCGACCCCGGCGCGACATTCGCGGGCGCGCGCTCAAAGCGGAACACAAACTCGGGACTCGCAATCATCGCCTGGATCGCCGTGCGGATCCCGGCGTCGAAATCGTTCTCCGCATTGCGGCCCTGCTGGAAGAATCCGAGCAAGCCTTCGATATCGTTTTCATTCACCGGACGCCGGTAGGCCTGCTTCGCCAGAGTCGTGATGATTTTCTTGGCGCAGGGAACTTCGTCCGAGCCCGCCGCGGGACGGCAGGAGAAAATCTTCTTGCGGGCCGGGGTCTCCGAAATTCCTTCGACCTTCACCGGACCCGTGATGCTCATCTCATGCAGGTGCGGCAGCGTGCTGACGCCGGGAATCGTTCCTGCGCTCACATCCACCAGGCTCTGCTCCACCATGCGGTATTCGTCTTCGAGCGGACCGTCGAACGTCGAAATAAACGCGGCCGCGATCTTCTGCGGACCGGCTTTAACTTTGATCGGCGGAGTCTTGATGCCGTCGTTCGCCAGCGTCATCGCCGGGTTGATATCGAGCAGCGCCGCGCGCTCGCCATTCACCGAAATCTCGATCTGCTGACCCTTGCCCTGATTCAGCCCGAACAGCGGACCGGTCGGAGAATAATAGAAGCCCAGCTTGAACACGTATTCGCCGTCGGCCGGAAAATCGTGCGTAATCACCATGCCGCCGCGCGTGCCCATCGGGGCTCCGTCCACGTGGCGCATTTGCGAAATCGTGCGCGAGATCTGATAAGTGCTGGTGACCGCGGCGGCGTCCTTGTCGCCCACCGCTTCCCGGCTGATCCGGCCCGCCGCGCGAATGTAACCCTCCATCAGCGCCGGCGAAATCGTGAGCACGTCCGCCATGTTGTCGAAACCGTGACTGGAATCGTCCGGAGGCAGCAATTGCGAAACGTCAACATCGACTTTCAGCAAATCCCGGATCGAGTTGGCATATTCGGTCCGATTCAAGCGGTGCAGCGGAGGACGGCCCGGGTTCAAATGCGCCGCGGCAGCCTGATCGACTCCGTTCGACACCGCCGTTACGAAACCTTTGACCGTCGCCGCATTGGGACGCGGCATCCCCGCGGGCGGCATCATGCCGGCCTGCAGCTTGCGAATCACTTTCTCGAGCTGTTCCGCGCTGTCGCCCGGCTTCGCCAGATCGACCTTGGAAAAGGTGAACCCACCCGACTTCAGTTTGTCGTTGTGGCAGCCCGAGCAATACTGCGTCACCATCGCCTTTTGCGCGGTGAGCGTCATCGGTCCGGTTTGTTGGGGAGCCGCAGCCGGCGGAGTTTGCGCCAAGCCAGCAGCCGCCAGAAACGCTACAGCCGCCGGAACCTTCCACACGTTCATCACTTCTCTCCTTCGAGAAAGCCCTCGAAAACCAACGTTGTCACCGAGGCACAGCGATCTTTCATTTCATCGGAGGCACCGATGGCGCACATTAACGTCCGCCAGAATTATATAAACACGCTATGACGGAGTCAAGGGGTGAAAAAGACCAGATGTTACGTATGCTCAACGGCATAGCGACCACCACCCGCTTGTGAACAACATCCCGAAAGCTTGTTTCAGCCTGGTTCCAATGCTATGCTCGCACGAATAGGAGAGGATACCTGATGCGTTCCCGATTCATCGCCACGTTGCCGATTCTCGCGCTTGCCGCCACCTCGATTCATGCCCAGGCTCACGACCCCAACAAGGTCGATTTCGGGATGATGACCTGGAAAGAAGTGAAGGACGCCCTCGCGGCCGGCAAGACTACGGCTCTGATCTACAACGGCGGCACCGAGCAGCGCGGACCGCAGAACGTCAACGGCGGCCACACCCTGATGGCCCAGGCCACCGTCCTGGCTATCGCCGAAAAGCTGGGCAACGCGGTCGCGGCGCCCGTTCTGCCGTTCTCTCCGAATAACGCGAGCGCGACGCTTCCCGGGACCATCGGCCTCACGCCGCAGCTTTTCGCCGACATGAACGAACAAATCGCCGATCAGATGATTAAATCAGGATTCAAGAACGTTGTTCTGATGGGCGACCACGGCGGTGGACAGGCCCAGCTCGGAGAAGTGGCGAAAAAGCTCAGCGAAAAGTACGCCGGGCAAGGCATCAAAGTCGTCTTCTGCGACGAAGTTTACGCCAAAGCCAACGGCGATTTCGATAAATACCTGGAATCGCAAGGCTTGCCCTACAGCTCGCACGCGGGGATCCCCGACACCTCGGAAATGCTGTACTTAGGCGGCGACAAGGGCTGGGTGCGGAAGGAACTGGTGGCGACGGCGGTGGGCGATCCGGCAACGCCTCCGGCCCCGGGCGGCCGTGGAAATGGCGGCCGTGGACGCGGCCAGCGCGACCCGAACGCGCCCCCGCGGATCAACAACGGAATCCAGGGCGACGCGCGAAAGTCGACCGCCGAACTCGGCAAGAAGATCTTCGATACGAAGGTCGATTACGCGGTTCGGCAAATCCACGAACTGCTGAAGTAAACGCAGCCGTTAATGAACGTTATGACGCGTGAATCTCTGGATTCACGCTGATTCATGTTCATTAACGGCTGAACTGTTTAGGCCTTCATGTCCTTGCCGCTGATCTGCAGATCGAACCCGTCCGGATCGAGGATATGGAAGCTGTTTTCGGTATCCGGGCGATATTGCATGGGACCCAGGCGAGTGGGCGGTCCGCCTTTTTCGCCGCGCTCCATCTTCTTGTAGCCGCGGCGCTTCAGCTCGTCTTCCACCTGCGCCGTATTCCAGCCTTCGATGGTGTACGCGATATGGTCCACCAGCGGAGGCTGGCGCTGTCCACGAGCGTTGCGCGGCAACAGGAACGTGTCGCCGAAAGCCATGTAGCACTGGTTCTTGCCGTCGTCCTGCTTGGGCGCCATGCCCATCAGGTCGGCGTAAAAATCACGCGTCTTGGTGTAGTCGGCGACGTTGTAGGAAATATGGTTCACGGTGACGGCCTTGAATCCCTTGCCGGCAGCCTCGGCCGACGAAGCCGCGCCGCCCACGGCCGCAGCAGCCGCCGCGATGGTGGTGACCAGTTGGCGCCGGTTCATCTTCCCTTGTTCGAAGTCACTCAGTAGTTTTGCGATCAAGCTTTCCATGTGCACGGCCCTCCTGTTGGGTCCGGTCCATCATTCTACGCCAACAGGATGGGGACGCCATCTGCCCAATGGCACAAATGCCAATCCCTATTTGTCCCGGAGCAGGTCGTGCAGATCGTCGACTTTATCTCCCAGCGCATTCAACTTGCGCGCGAGCCCCTGAATTTCCGACTCCGCGCGACGATTCACGTCGAAATCCAGCTCGCTGCGCAGGCGGTCTTTCTTATCCTGCCGGTTCTGGCTCATCATAATGACCGGCGCCTGAATCGCGGCGAGCATCGACAGCAGCAGATTGAGCAGGATGAACGGATACGGATCCCACGCCGATTTGCCGAGCGCCACATTGATCAAGCTGTAGATCACCAGCATGACCAGGAACGTGATGATGAAGGTCCACGATCCGCCGAACCGCGCGACGGTGTCGGCAACGTGCTCGCCGAGCGTGGCTTCTTCTTCGATCAATTCATTCGGATTGCGCTGCGCCCGGATCCGCACCAGCCGCTGCGAGCCGTGGAATTGCTTTCCGAGCACCGTCAGCATATCCATCCCCGCGTGCGGCTTGCGTTCGAGCAGGACCTGAATATCGTTGCGATCGACCTCGATGCAGGTGGTTTCTTCCATGGCGACCGCGGTGGTCTGGTGCGGCGTCTCGTCGAGCATCGACGCGAACCCGAAAAATTCACCGGATGCCGGCTGGTCGACCAGGACCTCCTGATGGTCGTCATCGACGGTGGTGACGCGCACCGATCCGCTGACCATGACGTAGGCGCGGCCGCCGGGGTCGTCCATTTTATAGATCCGCTGGCGCGGCGCAAAATGCTTCAACTCGACCTGGCTCGCCAGAACCGCGGTTTCATCGTCGTCGAGCAGCGCGAACAAAGGAACGTTTTTCAGGACATCCGGATTGCAAGCCATGGCGGCACCTCGGTTTCTGGATTCTAGCAGCGTTGTGTTACAGATCGAGCGGAAAAATGTGGGACCGTATTCACCGGCGATCGACGCGATAGCCGATCGGTTGCGAATCGGGCTCCGGCCTTCGCTTGCGATATTTTTTACGATTCTGCCGGATCGCGGTGATCGCTTCGAGAAAATATTGTTCCACCGGACGCGCCGGCAGAGCGCGCATCTGGTCGTAGGCGAACAGCAGTTTGCCGTCTTCGACCGCCGCTTTCAGGTCGGCTCCGGTGAAGCCGCGCGTCACCGATGCCAGAACCGAAACGTCCGCTCCGCCGAGTGGCGGCGGCATCGATTCGAGCTTCCCTCGAAAAATTTCGGCCCGCGCGGCATCATCGGGCAGCTTCGTTTCGAGCCACAGTTCTACCCGGCCCGACCGCAGAATCGCGGCGGGAAGATCGGACGGTTCCATCGCCGTCATCATGACGCAGACACGGCCGCTGCTCGCGCTCTCGAGCCCGTCGAGCTTGGTCAGAAGATAGCGATACAGGCCGCTTTCCTTGTCGCCGCCGAAGATGACGTCAGCGTCGTCGATGAACACGATCGACGGCGCGTTGCGCTTCGCCGCGTCGAACAGGCGATTGATCTCGACGTAGAAATTGTGCGATCCCGCGATCATGGTGCCGTCGACCAGAAAGAATTTTCCTTTCAGCCGGTGCGCCAGGGCGCGGCCGATCGTCGTCTTGCCGGTTCCCGGAGGTCCGGCGAGCAGTACGCCGCGTTTCGGCTTCAAGCCGAGTTCGGCGGCCAGTTCGCGATTCTCAAACGGCAGCGCGATCTTCGCTTCCAGCGCCTGAATCAGGTCGTCCACTCCGCGCAGATCGTTCCAGGTGACCGGCTCCACCTCTTCGATCTCCACGTTGCTCACCAGGTTGTGGGTTTCCAGATAGTGGAGAAAGCGCGCCGTGTCGACACCCGGCTCATGTGAAAGCCACACGGCGGCCTTGCGCAACTGATGCGCGTTCAGGCTCGGCGCGAAGCGATGAATCTCGCCGAAATCCAGGCGCCGGCGCGCGGCGGGATCGAGATATGCCCCGCAGATGCATTCGAAGTCGGCAGGCGCGAAGTCCGCGATGGTGGAGGAATGCGCGCGGTTCAGCACCGGCTCCGGAATGTGATCCGTCGCGAACAGCAATTTCCGGTCGCCGAAAATAGCCTTCGAAAAAATGGCGGAAAGCGCGACGTCGAACAGATGCTGCCGCCCGTACTGGCCGCCTTCGACGACGTACTTGAGCAGGTGCAGATCGTCGATGATGACCAGGTCGTGCTCGGCCATTTTCGAGTCGACCAGATCGAGAAACGCCTCTTCGATCGCCAGCGGTTCGTAGGCGGCCAGTTTGCTCAGAAAGTCGCGCGCGCCGACGCGGATGCCGCCCAGTTCGCGGTTGACGGATTCGAGAACGGTGGTCTTGCCGTCGCTTCCGTAGTCCTGCACGACAGCGAAATCGCCGCGTTCAAGAGCGAGCAGAACTCCGTCCGCCGCCTTGCGCTGGGCAGGCGAAAGCGTGATTTTCGGTTCGGTGCGACGCTCGAAGGGAGAAGCAAATTCCAGAATCTGCATGGTCTTTTCGAATGAAAAATTTTTGGCCGGCAATGCCGGCGGTTCGCAGGATTAAGGGGAAGAGGCCTAGACGCGGTCGAAGGAAGAAAGCAGGCTGCCTTCGCGCGCGACGTTCATCAGCAGGTGATCGAGTCGATTGAGAATTTGCAAAGGTTGCCTCCTTTCCTTGAAGGTTGGATCTCCAGCAGATTAACATGAGTCGCTGCGAGCGCCAAGAATTTTTTCATTAAATCCGTATTAAACGCTCGAAAACCCGACTTCATGCGTCTGTGTGTAGCTCAATGCTCGCCGCTTCCTTTGGT
>JAIQFJ010000044.1 GCA_020073325.1 Terriglobia bacterium
GCGCGGCTACAACCTGAGCGACAAGCCCAAGGGTGTCGAAAATTACGATATGAAGCTGCTGGTGGGCGATGTGCTGGCGGTGATCAAGGCGAACGGGGCGCAGAAGGCGATCGTCGTCGGGCATGACTGGGGCGGCGCGGTGGCGTGGCAGGTGGCGCTGAATGTTCCGCAGGCAGTCGACCGGCTGATCATTCTGAATCTGCCGCACCCGAAGGGACTGAATCGCGAGCTGGTGCATAATCCGGAGCAGCAGAAGAATTCGCAGTACGCGCGCAATTTCCAGCAGCCGGACGCGGCTGAAAAGTTCAAGCCCGAGCAGTGGAACTGGGTGAAGGATCCGGATGCCCGCGTGAAGTGGCTGGAGGCGATGAAGAAGTCCGACCCCGAGGCCATGCTGAATTACTACAAGCGCAACTATCCGCGCGAGCCGTACACGGAAGATACCTCGCCCGTGGTGAAGACGCAGATGTCAGTGCTGATGATTCACGGGCTGGGCGATACGGCTCTGTTGTCGGGGGCGCTGAATAATACGTGGGACTGGATGGGCAAGGATCTGACGCTGGTGACAATTCCGGGGGCGGGGCATTTCGTGCAGCAGGATGCGTCGGACCTGGTGTCGCGGACGATGCGGGCGTGGTTGTTGAGATAAGAGGGATCGACCGATGACGGCAAATGAAGCGCGGCGGCATCTGGCGTATTCGACGTGGGCTTCGCGGCGGATTCTGGAGGCGGCGCTGGCGATCCCCGAGGAGCAGCGCGAGCGCGACCTGGGGACGTCGCACAAGGGTGTGATGCATACGCTGCATCACATCGTGATGGCGGATCGGAACTGGCTTTATCGCGTGCTGGGCGAAGCTCCACCGGCGGCGGGGCTGATCGAGGAAGAGTGGCCGCACTTGTGGAAGCAGTGGGAGGAGGCGGCGGCTTCGTGGTCCGATGCGGACCTGGAGCGCGTCGTGGAGTATCGCGACCTGAAGGGGAATGCGCACCGGTCGCGGCTGGATGAGATCGTGCTGCATGTGGTGAATCATGCGACGCTGCATCGCGGGCAGGTGATGGGGATGCTGCGGCAGTTGAGTGTCGCGCCGCCGGCGACGGATTTGATTTTTTATTATCGGCAGGGCGGGTGACCGTGACCGGAGGAAGCGGCGTACGGCCGGCTCTGCAAAGACATCGTGTTGGCCGCTCCCTGCGGTCGCGGTTCGAGCGCGCGGTGAGCGATGATCAGAGTTATGCGAATGGCTCTGGGGTTTCTCTTTGCGGCGATCGCGTTCTCACAGGACATTAAGATTCAGGTCGATGCGACGGACGCGCCACGAAAAATATTTCACGCACATCTGACGATTCCGGCCAAGGCGGGGCCGATGACGCTGCTGTATCCCGAATGGATTCCGGGCGAGCATGGGCCGACGGGGCCGATCGCGGATGTGGTGGGGCTGAGGATCACGGCGGGCGGGCAGGCGGTGGCATGGTCGCGCGATCCGGTGAACATGTTTGCGTTCCATATCAACGTGCCGAGCGGCGCGTCGAGCGTCGAAGCGGTGTTCGATCTGATTTCTCCGCCCGATACTTCGGGATTTTCTTCCGGCGCGTCGGCGACGACGGAACTGGCGGTGCTGAACTGGAATCAGTTCCTGCTGTATCCGGAAGGGACGCCGTCGGATCAGCTGCAGTATCAGGCGTCGCTGACGGTGCCGCAGTCGTGGCGGTATGGGACGGCGCTGCCGATCGCGCGGGAATCGGGCAACGTAGTGGAGTTTCAGCCGTCGTCGCTGACGACGCTGATCGATTCGCCGCTGTCGACGGGAAAACACTACAGGACGATCGAACTGGGGCGCGACGGGTCGATCGCGCACTATCTGCATCTGGCGGGCGACAGCGATCGCGCGGTGGACATAACGCCCGAGCAGATCGAGCATTACAAGAATCTGGTGGCCGAGGCGGGAAAACTGTTCGGGTCGCGGCACTACCGCAGTTATCACTTTTTATACACGCTGAGCGATCATGTGGCGAGCTTCGGGTTGGAGCATCACGAATCGAGCGACGATCGCGTGGGGGAGCGCGGGCTGACGGATGAGACGGCGGCGAAGGTGAACGCAGATCTGCTGCCGCATGAGTTTGTGCATTCGTGGAACGGGAAGTACCGGCGGCCCGCGGGGCTGGCGACGCCGGACTACAGCGAGCCGATGAAAGGGGATCTGCTGTGGGTTTATGAAGGGCTCACGCAGTACCTGGGCGAGGTGCTGACGCCGCGCAGCGGGTTGTCGACGCCGGGGGAGTTTCGCGAGAGGATCGCAATGATCGCGGCGGCGCTCGATCGGAAAGCCGGCAGGAAGTGGCGGCCGCTGGAGGATACGGCGACGGCGGCACAGTTGTTGTATGCGGCTCGAACGGACTATTCCGAGTACCGGCGCGGCGTCGACTACTACGATGAAGGCACTCTGATCTGGCTGGATGCGGATGTCACGATCCGCCGGCTGAGCGGCGGGAAAAAGTCGCTGAACGATTTTTGCAAATTGTTTCATGGAGGACCGGGCGGAGCGCCGGCGCTGAAGATGTACAACTTCGACGATGTCGTGGCGGGGCTGAATTCGGTGCAGGCTCACGATTGGGCCGGGTTCCTGAAGGCTCGGGTGCAGGCGGTGGCTCCGCGGGCGCCGTTCGGGGGATTCGAGAATGGCGGATGGAAGCTGGTGTTCAACGGCACGCGGTCCGATCTGTGGCGCGCCTATGAGGACGAGCGCAAGGATGCGGATCTGATGTATTCGATCGGACTGGTGGTGAAGGAGGACGGCACGGTGCCGGATGTCGCCTATGACGGTCCGGCGAAGCAGGCGGGAGTCGCGCCGGATTCGAAGATCGTCGCGGTGGACAATCGCCAGTTCACCACCGGTGTGCTGCGGGATGCGGTCGCGCGGACCGCGCACGATCCTCACGGGTTGGATTTACTGATCAAGAGCGGGGAATATTACAGCGTCCATCATGTCGATTACCAGGGTGGCGAGATGTATCCGCACCTGGTGCGCGATGAGTCGAAGGCGGACGTGTTGTCGGAGATCATCCGGCCGCTGGCGAAGTAACCCGGCGTCACCGCCGGACTCCGTGACGAAATCGGAGCAGCGAGGTCTAATGTGATAGCCTGACCTTCTTATGACCGCCGCTCCGCGCGTATCGACCGCTGTCAAGTGGACCATCTGTGTAGTCGCCGCGATCGGGTTTCTTTTCGACATCTATACCGTTCTGGTGGCGCCGCTGATCCTGCGGCCGGCGCTCACCGAACTGGGGCATCTGACGCCCGGCACGCCCGCTTACGCAGACTGGGCCGGAAGAATGTTCTGGATCCCGCCGCTGGTCGGTGGATTTTTCGGACTGATCGGCGGGTATCTGACCGACATTTTCGGACGGCGCCGCATTCTGGTCTGGAGCATCCTGCTGTATTCGCTGGCCGCGGTCGCGGCCGGATATTCCACGTCGCTGCAGATGCTGCTGATGTGGCGGACGATCAGCTTCATCGGCGTGTGCGTCGAGTTTGTCGCGGCGGTGGCGTGGCTCGCCGAATTGTTCACGGAGCCGAAGCAGAGGGAAGCCGTGCTCGGATGGACGCAGGCGTTTTCCTCGCTCGGCGGCGTGTGCATTTCCGGGGCGAACTATCTGGCGAATCACTACGCGATGTCGCTGCCGGCGATTTACGGCGATCACAAAGCGTGGCGCTACACGCTGATTTCGGCGGTGGTGCCGGCGATTCCGTTGATGATTATTCGCCCGTTCCTGCCGGAGTCGCCGCAATGGGAGCGGCTGCGCGAGACCGGACTGCTCAAGCGGCCGAGCATCGGCGAATTGTTCCAGCCGGCGTATCGCAAAACGACTCTGGTCACGACGCTGCTGTTCGCCTGCGGATACGCGGCGGCGTTTGGGGCGATCCAGCAGGCGCCGCAGATCACACCGGGACTGGCGCAGGTGGTGAAGTCGGCAGACGACGCGGCGGCCGCGGCGGAGGCGAAAGCGGGTCACAAATTGACGCCGCCCGAGCGCGGACGCGTCCGGGAACAGACCATCGGCCAGATGGTTTCGGCGGTGCAGGGAACTCAGGAACTGGGCGGACTCGCGGGACGCATCGCGCTGGCGATTCTCGCGATGGTGATCGTCAGCCGGCGCGCGCTGCTGCGCGTCTTCCTGGTGCCGGGGTTGATCATCGTGCCGTTCGTGTTCTACTACCCGGCGACGCACGACCTCGACATGTTCCGCATGGGCATGTTCTTCGCGGGATTCTGCACGGTGGCGCAGTTGAGCTACTGGGGGAATTATCTGCCTCGCGTTTATCCGGTCCATTTGCGGGGGACCGGCGAGGGATTCGCGGCGAACGTCGGCGGGAGAATGCTGGGGACGTCGGCGGCTTATGTCACCAGTCATCTTCAGGCGGTGATGCCGGGCGGGACGGCTCCGATGCGGCTCGCTTATGCGGCGGCGGCGGTGGCGCTGGGGGTTTATCTGTTCGCGCTGACGATGAGTTTCTTCCTGCCGCAGCCGCCCGAGAAGATCGGGGATTAGTTCACATAGTACTTCGGGGACCTTCGGGCTAAAGTCGAGGCACGTTTCTGTCGATCCTCTCCTGACGGAAAGGATCGATACAATGAAGCGCTTCACTCTGCTGGCTGTTTTCTCCATCGCCGCTTTTGCGGCTTCGCGTTCCGAAACGACCACCTATGTCGACGGCAACGTCAAAGGCGTCTCGCCCAATACCGGCGGCACGCTGGTGCTGTCCGACGAAAAGGCGATGTTTTTCCGCACCGGCCTCGCCAATGTCGAAGTGCCTTACGAGGGCATCAGCAAGGTGGAACTGGGAGCTGTGAAGGAAACGTCGCACGACGTCCCGCTTTACAAGGTCTGGGCTCTGCACAAGCGCTTCACCGGCGGCAACAAGACCGAAACGCAGCTTCTGATTGTCGGCTATAAGAATGACGAAGGCGAAGAGCAGTCGATGACGCTCGAACTCGCGCAGCCGGCCATGAAGGGCGTGGTGTCGACGCTGGAAGAGCGCACGGGCAAGTCGTTCGCTCCGGAACAGAAGGACACCGCGTCGGCGAAACCGGCGAAGCGCGCTGCGTCGAAGCCGGCGAATCAGGCGAAGACCTCTTCGGACGCCTGGTGGGGCGACGACTACTGGAAGACCACGCGCAACAGCGATAAGTGGAGCAAGTCCACCAACAACAACAACCAATAGGCGCGGGGACCCGCGTGCTATTCTGGGGGCGACACGAGTGTCGTCAGCATGCATTTCCGCACTTCGCTCGCGGTAGGGTGCGTAGGACTGGTCTCGGTCCTCGGCGTCCTCCGCGCACAGAAGCCGTTTAAAGAATACCCGGCCCTCGAATACGAAAACTTCCCGCTGCCCAAGGATTGGAATCAGCCGGCGGAATGGGTTCGCGCGCGGCTTCGGTATCCGGATATCTACGGTTATCCGTTCCGGTCGCTGCAACTGACCGACGGCCGCTCGTTCCCCGGCTATTGGACGATGGATTATCCGCGCTCGGACCGCCATTTGCTGCAAGGCGTGCGCCGATTGACGCGCATCGATTCGAGGTCGGTGGAGCAGGTGGTCTCGCTCGACGGCACGGATGAAATCTACAACTGGCCTGTGCTCTATGGAGTCGAAGTGGGGCACTGGCGGCTGCCGGACGAGCAGGCGCAGCAGCTTCGCCAATATCTTCTGCGCGGCGGATTTTTCATGGTGGACGATTTCCACGGCTCGGCTCCGTTCGAGGGCTTGAACGAATGGCAGATGTTCACCGACAGCATGAGCAAGGTTTTTCCGGATCGCGAGATTGAAGAGATTCCCAACAACGATCCGATTTTTCACACGCTGTACGATCTGGACGATCGGTTCCAGGTTCCCGGCTATGTAAACTGGATGGAAAATCACATCACCTACGAAAAAGGTGAAACGGGAAAACAGCCGCACTGGCGCTGCATCCGCGACGACAAGGGCCGGATCATGGTGGCGATCTGCCACAACATGGACCTGGGCGACGCGTGGGAAAATTCGGACGACCCGAAGTATCAGGAAAACTGGGCATCGCTCGCGTACCGGGTCGCGATGAATTATTTCGTCTACGACCTGACTCACTAAAAAAGCTACAATCGTCGGGATGAAGCGGGGACTCAGCCGGTGGGAGATCGCCTTTGCCGTGCTGGTTGTCGCAGCCGGATTCGTCCTGAGACTGCGGCTCGCCGCCACGACGTATCTCAATCCTGACGAGGCGTTGCATGCGCTTTTTTCGATCGGAACGTGGCGCGAAGTATTGCGGCACTCGCTGATGGTGACGCATCCGCCACTGCTGATCCTGATCAATCATCTGATCGTTCCGTTCAGCCGCGCCGAACTTGCGGCGCGTATGGTGCCTCTCCTGGCCGGGAGCGCGTTCCCCGTCGTGCTGGCGCTGTGGGTACGGCGTGTGGCCGGGACGATGACGGCGGGCGTGGTGCTGCTGCTGCTCATGCTGTCGCCCGCGCTGATCGCCATCAGTGCGGTGGTCCGCAGCTATACGCTGGCATTTCTGTTTCTCTCGCTGTCGCTGCTGGTATTCGAGGAAGCGATCGCCGCCGCGAGCGCGTGGAAGATGGCGCTCTATACGGTTCTTCTTTACGGGGCGATTCTTTCGGACTACAGCATGGCCTGGTTTGCCGGCGCTGCCGGCATCTACGCGCTGATGCGGCTGCCCGGTTTGCCGGCGCGCGTCAAGACTGTATGGACCATGGGACAAGCCGTCGCGCTGGCGATTTACGCCGTGCTGTTCCGGCTGCAGGTTCCCAAACTTCGCGTCACCTCAGGCACCCAAGCGGTGAATGGCTGGCTGATGGGCGCTTTTCCGCACAGACAGAACGCGTTCATTTTTCCGTTCTACAACACGCCGAAGCTGTTCGCGTTTGTGATGTCCTCGATTTTTCTGGGCGCCGCGCTGATGGCGCTGTTCGCCGCGGGCGTTTATCTGTTGTGGATGAGAGAAACCCGCATCGAGCCGCGTCGGGCGCGCGCCCTGGCGGTCCTGCTGGTGGTTCCGTTCGGCTTGGGGCTGGCCGGCGCGTACGCGCATCTGTTTCCCTACGGCAGGTCCCGTCACGATCTGGTGCTGGGGATTTTTGGAGTGGTCGGCGCAGCGATTGTTATTGAAACGCTTCCGCGGCGCGCCGCACTCGCGAGCCTCGCCGCCGCATTGCTGCTGTCGCCCTTGTGGATTCGCCGGTACGAAACGGCTCTCTATGAGATCCCCCGCGATCGAGCCGCGAAAGAGCTGATCCCGCAATGCCTGGAGTATATGCGGTCGGCGATCCCGCCGGGAGCCCCGGTCTTTACCGAAATCGAGACGCTTTGGATTTTGAAGTACTATGCCGGGGACTTGGCTCCGGCGAATATGCCGACGCCTGGTTTCCTGGAATACCGGCTGGACGGACGGTGGCGAGCCGTCACGTCGGGGTATCAATACGAGAACCTGCGCGACTTCAAGAAGGCCCTGGCAGATTTTCGCCGCGAATATCGGATCGCGGAACAAGACCCGGTCTGGATTCTGGACGGGGGCTGGGGCCAATCCTGGATCGCTCCGGGTGAAGCGCGCCCGTTCGCCAAGGCGATTCAGGTGGTCGAGACGCGATAGCGCCGCGGTTTTCAAACGTGATCATGGGAACACCGGTATAATCGGTCGGATGAAACGCGGCCTCGAACGCTGGCAGATCCTGCTCGCCGCGATCGTGATCATCGCGGGCGCGATCCTGCGCTTCCGGCTTGCGCTGATCAACTATCTCAATCCCGACGAAGCTCTGCACGTCCTGCTCTCCTACGGCACGTGGAGGGACGCGCTGCGAAATTCCGTGGGGGTGACGCATCCTCCGCTGCTGATCATGATCAACCACGCGATCTCGCTCTTTGTCCGCAGCGAACTCGCGTTCCGATTCGTCCCGGTCGCCGCCGGAATCCTCTTCCCGATCGTCCTCGCCGTGTGGCTCCGGAAAATTGCGGGAACCGTTGCGGCGCTGACGGTGCTGCTCGTGCTGACGCTCGCGCCGCACCTGGTCACCATTAGCGCCGAGGTGCGCAGCTACACGCTGGCTTTTCTGTTCGTCTCGCTCGCGCTGCTGACGCTCGAAGTCGCGCTCGATCATGACGACTGGAAAAAGATCGCCCTCTTCAGCGTGTTCCTCTGCGCCGCGATCGTTTCCGATTACAGCGTCGCGTCTTTCGCGGCGGGCGCGGGCATCTACGCGATCGTTCGCCTGCGGCGCTCGTCTCAGACCGTCCGGATCGTGTGGATCGCGGGGCAGGCCGCGGCGCTCGCGCTGTACGGGGTCCTGTATTGGGCGCAAGTAAGACTTCTGCAGGGCAGGGAATCCACGACAGCCGGAGGCGGATGGCTCCGGGGCGCGTTTCCTCAGGGTGCCGAGAGGCTTTTGCTGCTGGTGTTCCCGTTCGCCGGCACGCTGAAGCAGTTCGCCTACCTGATGGCCTCCATCCCGCTGGGCGTCGCGGCGGTCGCGATCTTCGCCGTAGCGATTTTCCGGTTGTGGAAATGGCGAGCCGGAGTGGATCAATTGAAGTCGCGCCCGATTGCGCTGCTGCTGACGGTTCCCTTTGCTGTCGCGTTTCTGCTGGCCTGCGCCAGTCTGTTTCCTTACGGGCGATCGCGCCATACACTGGTGCTCGGCGTGATGATCGCGATCGGACTGGGAATTTTCGTCGGGAATCTTCCGAGCCGCATTTCGACGCCTCTGTTGTGGGGACTGCTCGTAGTGACACCGCTGTGGCTGTGGAAGGCGGACTTCGATCCGCAGGAGATCGCGCCCGACCGCTATCGCAAGCAACTGGTCCTCGACTGTGTCGACTACATGCGCCGCGAAATCCCGCCCGGCTCGCTCATTTTCACCGAGCAGGAAACCCTGCTGATTCTCGCTTATTACACGGAAGTCGAGCATTTGGGGTTGAGCCCGCCCGGTCAGTTCAGCCAGGTCAAGCTCGACGGACGCTGGCGGGTCGCGTTTCGCGACTACAAATATCTGACCCCGGAAACTTACGGCGCGGCTTTGCGCGACACGCGGCTTCGCTACGGCCTGGGCGAACGCGATCCGGTGTGGGTCCTCGATGGCGGCTGGGATACGCCGTCGAGGGCGGCAGATCCGGCGCGTCCGTTCACGAAAGCGATCCGCATATTTCGCGATGGCGCCGGCCCGCTATGATATCCTGATCGTCGTTCGAGGAATTCTTCAATGCGACCGCGATCCGTGGTAGCTCTGCTCGTCGCCGGACTGGCCGCATGGGGCGTGCTTCGCGCCCAGCGTCCTTTTAAGGAATACCCCGGCACCGAGTACGAAAATTTCCCGCTTCCCAACGATTATCAGGAAAAGACCGAGTGGACGCGCGCGCGGCTGCGCTATCCGAGCGTCTACGGACGCAGTTGGCGCCGCGGCGACGATCTCAACTGGACCATCGATTATCCGCGTTCGGACCGGCATCTGCTGCAAGGCGTGAGGCGGCTGACGCGCATCAACACGCGGTCGGTGGAACAGGTGGTGGATCTGGACGGCAGCGATGACGTGTATAACTGGCCGATGATGTATGCGGTGGAGGTCGGGCACTGGAATCTTCCCGACGATCAGGCCACGCAGCTTCGCGATTTTCTATTGCGCGGAGGTTTCCTGATGGTCGACGATTTCCACGGCTCGGAAATGTGGCGCGGCATCAACGAGTGGGATGTCTTCGTCCACAGCATGACGAAGGTTTTTCCGGAGCGTCCGATTGAGGATCTGCCGGACGACGATGCGATCTTTCACACCATCTACGATCTGAGCGAGCGCTTCCAGGTCGCCGGCGCGCAGTATTTCCGCTCAGGCTTGACCTACGAAAAAGGCGAGACCGGCCGCATCCCGCACTGGCGCGCGATCCGCGACGACAAAGGCCGCGTGATGGTGGCGATCTGCCACAACATGGATCTGGGCGATGCGTGGGAATGGTCGGACGACCCGGAGTATCCGGAAAAATGGGCGTCGCTCGCGTACCGGATCGCGATGAATTATTTCATGTACGATCTGACGCATTAGCGCGGCTGGCCGCTCCCTCTGGTCGCGGTTCGGCTGGCGAAAAGTGAACCGCGACCGCAGGAAGCGGCGAGTATCGATGCCTTAGCAAGCGTTGAACGCGCAACTGGCGGCGTATTCTCGATCAACCGGCCGGCGTCTTTTCGAGCTGCTGTTTGATCCACGCCCGCGACGGATTCAGCTCCAGCGCCTTCTGAAACTCCTTGCGAGCCTCCACGTTCCGGTTCGCTTTTCGCAATGCGAGGCCGAGCCACAAGTGAGCATCGGGCGACTTCGTATCCAGTTCGATCGCCTTCTGAAAATCCTTGATGGCCAGCTCATTGCCGCCGCCGAGCGCGGGAGGCAAATAATAGTAGCCGACGCCGCGGCTGACATAATTGATCGCCGACTTCGGGTCGAGCTGCACCGCCTTTTCCACCTCGTCCTTGGCGCAGTGCCCGTACTTCAGGCCTTGCATGACGTTGGCGGAAATCGCCTGGCCGCACAGGGTCCCGTAGATGCGATGGTATTCGGCGGAGGAATCCTTGAGCGCGACGGCGCGTTTGGCGGCGTCGATGCCGGCTTCGGCGGCGGCGTGCGCCTGATTCTTGTCGCGCATTTCGATGGCGACTTCGGCGGCGTAGGATTGCGCCAACGCGGCTTTGTATTGCAGGACGGCGTCGTTGGGAGCCTTTTCGGCGGCGACCGATGCCTGGATCGCCAGCCGGTCGAGCGCGGCGCGGTCCTGACGGTCGCGGGCGGTTTCAAGTTCAGCGGCGTTGAGGATCAGTGCGGGAAGGAGCAGAAGGCCAGCACGTTTCATCTACTCCGATTCTAGCTAAAACGGGGACCAAAACCCCGCCCTGACGAGTTTGTGTGAAAAGGATCCGCGCTGGCCGCTCCCTCTGGTCGCGGTTCATTGTCCGCACCTTACGGGATCAGCCATAAAAGGGGAGCGGCCACGGCTATGACGAGAGCGCTGGTCCTAGCTTTCGGCCCATTCGCGCTCGAGCATGCGCGAATATTCGCCCGACGCGAAGATCTCGAAGTCGAAGCCGATTTCGGAAATGTCGGTGAACGCGGTTTCCGCCTGGCGGCAGGCGAACATCTGGTCGGCGTACCGATAATAATTGCGGATGAAATCGTCGGCGAACTGTTCTCGGCGCGGCACTCCGGCCAGCACCGAGTTCAAGCCCAGCGCGCGCGTGAAGATCGACTTGTAATCGGCCACGCCCCACTTCCGCAGCTTCTCCTGCACCGGAGGCGGGGTGTGATTCACTAGGTACGCCGCGAAGCTCTGATAGCGGATGCCGGCGTTGCGCAGATCGTCGTTGCGATCCACGTGCTCCAGACACTGGTCGATCCAGCGCACCAGGTCCTTGCCGACGTAGAACAGCATGCGGATCTCGCAGTAGCGGCCTTCGAGCAGCGCGCGATCCAGTTCGTCCTGCGTACGGTCGCCCGTCGGCAGCAGCCCTTGCAGCATCAGGCTGGCGCGCGAGCTTTCCACCAGTTTGTCTGGTCCGCCGGCGTCGGCGAAGGGGTGAAGAATCAGTGGAGGAAGCGAGGTCGCGATAGCCATAACTTGATGACCAAGTTTGACAAATTACTTCCTTTCCGTCAGCAGTACTTTGGCCTCAATTGTCTGGGTACCACGGATAACCTTCACGAGTACTAAGTCGCCGGGCTTGTGCGCGCGCAGGGCATACGTGAAGTCGTACAGGTTGCCGATCTCCTTGCCGTCGAACTCGATCAGGATGTCGCCGGCCTTCAAACCGGCCTTGGCGGCGGGCGTTCCGTCGCGCACGTCGGCGAAGCGGACGCCTTTAGGAGGCTCGTTAAAATCGGGAATGCTGCCGAAGTTCGGTCCGTAGCCGCTGCCGCCACCCGACGATCCCGACGGCATGGACGGCTCCGCCACGCGCACGAACTGGGGGCGCGACGCGTCGTTTTCCAGATGCACCGCCAGTTGCGCGATGTAGTCCAGCAATTTCGCGGCATCCCCCGCATCGATCTTATCGGCCGTATCGCTCGGCTTGTGATAATCGCCGTGCAGGCCGGAAAAGAAAAACAGCGTCGGGATCGACTTGGTGGTGAACGACGTATGATCGCTCGAACCGTAGCCCGTTTTTTCGGACGGAATAATATTGATCGGCGCGGGGGCGTGGACGGAAGAAAGCAACTGATCAAACGTCGAGCCGGTTCCGGTGCCGCCGATGTAAACTTTTCCGTCGCGGATCCGCCCGATCATATCCATATTGATCATCGTGACCGCTTTGTCGAGCGGCATGGTCGGGTTGTTCACATAGAACCCGCTGCCGAGGAGTCCTAATTCCTCGCCCGCGAAGGTCATAAACAGGATGCCGCGCTTCGGCTTGGGCTGCTTCGTGAACCAGCGCGCCAGTTCGATCACGCCGGCGGTGCCGGACGCGTTGTCGTCGGCTCCGGGGTGAATCGTGCCGATCTGCGAAGGAGCCAGGGAATGCTCGTCGCCCAGGCCCAGGTGGTCGTAATGCGCTCCGATGATGACGTACTCATCGGTCTGGCCGCGAAGATAAGCCGTGACGTTATGAACGGTCTTCGATTCGCGCCGGATGTCGACTGAAAGCGCGAGCGGCGGCCCGTCGAGAGCGAACGATCGCGGCTGCTCGGTGAGTTCGCGAAGTTTCCCGGGGCCGAGCATCTTTTCGGCGACCTCCGGCTTGACCTGCACAAAGAAGATTCCGGCGTCGGTAGGTCCGGCGGTGACGCCGAACTTGTCGAGTCCCTTGTCTTCTCCGCCGTGTGCGTAGATGTCGTTGACCAGCAGAACGCCCTTGGCTCCATGCATCTTTGCGTTGACCGCTTTTTCGGCCAGCGCGGAGTACGTCGAAAGCTCCTTGGGCTCCTTCGGTTCATGCCGCAGAATCAGGACGATTTTTCCGGTCACATCGATGCCGGAGTAGTCGTCGTAATGGACGTCGGGATTGGTGATGCCGTAGCCGGCGAAGACGACCGGTGCCGTGATGCTGCCGCTCGATGAGAAACTGAACGGCTGAAAATCGGAGGAGGGGAATGCGTCGAGCGAATTTTTCGGTCCCAGGTGTGCGCCGGTGATGACGGGGAACGGCTGCTCATCCGGCTTCAAGCCGAACGATTTGAATTTCCGGGCGATGAAGTCGGCCGCTTTTTCGAGTTCGGGACTGCCGGTCGCGCGTCCTTTGAGTTCCGGCGAGGCGAGATAGTTGACGTCGGCCTGATAATTCTTAGGGTCGACACTGCCGGCCGCCGCAAGCGACGCCGCCGCGAGCAACGTCAGCAGGCGCGTTCGATTCATGGGTTACTTCTTCTTCCCGACCTGCGGCAGCGACACTTCGCAGCACTTTTCGCCCGCGTCGTTCGCCTTGGCCTGATGCTCGATTTCAAGATTGAGCAGTTGCTGCAGCGTTTCCCACGGCATGCTGCCTTCCAGCTTGCGGCCGTTGAGGAAAATGGTCGGCGTCGCCGAAACCTGCAGCGCGTGGCCTTCGTCGATTTCGCGATTCACTTCGGCTTCCGTGGTCTTGTTTTCCATGCAGCGGCCGATCTGCATGCCGTCCAGGCCCTTGTCCGACAAAAATCCCTGCAGCTTGCTCGAAAAATTGTCGGCGCCGATCAGTTGCTGATTTTCGTAAACCCAGTCGAAGTAGTCCCAGAACTTCGCCGGAGTCTGTTTGAACACGCAGCGGCCCGCCAGCGCGGCCGGCTTGGCCCAATTGTGGATCGACTCCAGCGGAAAATCCTTGAAGTAGACGCGAACCTTGTCGGGGAAGTTTTTCGCCACCGCCTGCCGCAGGATCTGCGATTCCTCGCGGCACACCGGGCACTGGAAATCGCTAAAGACCACCAGAACCACCGGCGCGCCGGCCTGGCCGAAGCTCGGCTGCAGGTCGGTCTTGAGCTTGTCGAGATTCGACTGGAACGGATTCTTGTTCACGTCGAACGCATCGCCGCGGACGATGCTCTTGCCGTCCTTCGACACGTAGACCAGTTCGTCCTTCGCCGCGCCGTTGGCCGACCAGTGAACCCACACGTCGAAGAAGCCCGGCAGATCGGTGGACGGCTTGGCGTCGTCGATTTTCGCGGTCACCTGGGGAAGAAACAGTTCGACGTTGCGCAGGTACGCCTCGAGCGTGGCCTTATCGAAAGCCGATTTGGCCGGCGCGGGCGCGGGCTGCGCCATGGCGGCAACGGAAGCAAGTAAAAACGCGGCGAATTTCATTCTGACTCCTGATTCCTGAATCTTCTTACAATACCGGCCCGATGCGCCAAGGAACAAACTCGTGGTGGCCCAGCCGTTCGCTGGCCGTCCGTTCGCCCGAGGCGACACGCAGCAGAAGATCGAAAATTTCCTGGCCGACGGCGGAAACGGTCCCCTCGCCATCGCCGATCTTTCCGGCGTTGACATCCATATTGTCGCGCATCCGGCCAAAAATATTCGAGTTGCTGGCGATCTTCAACACCGGAATCGTGGGGAAACCGATGGCGCTGCCGCGACCCGTCGTGAACGCGATCAGATTGCAGCCGCCCGCGGCGAGGCCGGTCAGGGAAACCGGATCGTAACCCGGCGTGTTCATGAAAACGAATCCGGGAGTCGCGACGCGCTCGGCGTAGTCGACCGCGTCGTTGAGCGGTGAAGTACCCGCCTTGGCCGCCGCGCCGAGCGATTTTTCGAGGATCGTGGTCAGACCGCCGGCCTTGTTGCCGGGAGTCGGATTGTCGTCGAAGCTCCCGCCGAATCGCACCAGATATTGTTTGTAGCTCTTGACGAACCCGAGCAGCTTTTCGCCCACCGCACGATTGCGCGCGCGGCGGATCAGCAGATGCTCGGCTCCGAAAATTTCGGTGGTTTCGGCGAGCACCGCCGTTCCTCCAGCTTGCGCGATCAGATCGGAACACACGCCCAACGCCGGATTCGCCGTGATCCCGGAAAACGAATCGCTTCCACCGCAGTTCAGCCCAACGACGATCTTCGACGCCGGCGCCGTTGTGCGTTTTTCCGACGCGGCACGTTCGATCATCTGCGCGATCGCTTTTCGTGCAGCCTCGACCGTCGCGCGCGTGCCGCCCGACGATTGCAGAGTCATGCCGGTGAGGCGCGCGCCCTTATATTGATCGATCTGGTTGACCTCGCAACCGAGGCCCAGGATGATCGCCGACGACACGTTGGGATGATCGAGCACGCCTGCGAGCGTCCGCTGAAGCTGCGTCGTGTCGGGACCGATCGAGTGTCCGCAGCCTTCGCCATGCGGAAACGCGACTACGCCGTCGACATTTTCGGGCAGCGTTTCCCCGATGTAGGAATCCGCGATGAGCTGCGCGGTGTGTGCCGCGCAGTTGCTAGCCGCGACCACCGCGATGTAGTTCCGTGTCCCGACTCGGCCATCCGCGCGCGCATAGCCCATGAAGGAAGGCGCGTCGGCGGGAGGCGCCGGAATCGGAATGTCGATGGAGGGAAATTCGTAATCGAGATTCAGTTCTTCAAACGCCAGGTTATGCGTGTGGACATGATCGCCGGGCTCGATGCGAGTTTTGGCGCGTCCGATGAACTGGCCGTAGCGGATGACGTCCGCTCCGGCTGCGATTTCGCGGACGGCGATTTTGTGACCCGCGGGAATCGCCGTGCGCGCGACGACTCCGCGAACTGTGCTTCCGGTGCTGATCGGAACGCGCGCGATCGCCACGTTGTCGTGCGGGTGAAGCAGGATGGTCGAGTTTTCAGACGTCGCCAGGGTGATCATTGCCAAAGGACCGTTTCGGTGAGCTGCTCGCCGAGGTGGACATGAAGTTTTCCGTTCACCGGATGGATCCACAGGCCGTCGGCGCCGGGCTGCGGGATCTGGTCGGGGCTGTCGATCACTTTAAACTCACCCCATTCGACGCCGTCGAGCAGTTTTCCGATATGCACGTGCACGTGACACTGCGTATGTAGCTTTTCGGCATTGTAGGCGACCGCCCACTGGTCGCCCCATAGCTCCTTGGCTTTCGCGATGGCGGTGCTCCACAGCTCGGTACGTTGCGCGTCGGTAAGCGCGCTCATTTGATGCATTCCCGGGGAATGGGTGCGCGGCAAGGCGAGCCAGCGGTCGGGCTTTTTCAGGCTATTGTCCTTCACCAGGACCACAGGTGTTCCCGGTGGCGCATGTTCGACGACGGCGCACAGGGAACAGCGGCGTTCCTTGAGCGAGTCGGGATCCTGCGGGTCGCAGGCGCAGGCGACTTGTGCGCGCAGGGCCGTCAGGAAAAGCAGAAAAGTAACGGCGACACGCATCGCCTCATTATACTTGGCACCGGATTTCGACCCTCGCGTTCTTAGACGAGCATGCGGCTTTGGGGAACGGCGCTGAACCCCGGCCTAACGGCCAGGGCTGCCCTGACGACCAGCCCTGGCCGTTAGGCCGGGGTTTCAGCGCATCATTTCCATCAGCGATACTAAATGCTTGCCGCGAACTTGGCTGATCTTTCCCCTGCTGATGCTCTATCTGTGGGACCTGGGGGGCGTGGGATTTCTTGGCCCTGACGAGCCGCGCTACGCTTCTATCGGGCGCGAAATGGCGCGTTCGCACAATTTCGTGACGCCGGTGCTCGACGGGAAGCCGTGGTTCGAAAAGCCGCCGCTGCTGTACTGGATGATCGCCGCGGGACGCTTCGCGCATCTTTCCGACGAATGGGCGGCGCGATTGCCCCTCGCACTGGCAAGCATCGCGTTTCTGGTTTTCTTTTTCTGGATCCTGGCGCGCGAATTTTCACCGCGCACCGCGATCGCCGCGACCACGATGCTGGCGACGTCGGCAGGATGGCTCGCCTTCAGCTTCGCCGCCGTGACCGATCTGCCGATGTCGGCCGCGTTCTGGGCCGCCATGCTGATCGCCATGTATGACACGCGCCGCAATCAGGGCTACATCGCGGGCGCGCTGCTGGGTTTGGCGGTGCTGGCCAAAGGACTGGTCCCGCTGGTGCTGTTCGTTCCCGTGCTGCTGATCGCGCGCGGGAAACGGCTGACGATGCTCGCCGGATGCATCGCGGTCGGCGCGCCATGGTACGTCCTCGCGTATCTGCGCAACGGACGCGGAGCGATCGAGGAACTGATCTGGAAACATCACTTCGAGCGATTCTTTTCGCCCTCGCTACAGCACGTGCAGCCGCTGTGGTATTACCTGCCGATCGTCCTGGCGGGCCTGTTTCCGTGGACTCCGCTGCTCGGGCTGCTGTTCCGCCGCAAGACCTACGACGATGTGCGCGTTCGATTCCTGTTCGCCTGGACGATCTATGCGCTGCTGTTCTTCTCCGTTTCGTTAAACAAATTGCCGGGATATGTTTTGCCACTGGTGCCCGCGCTGGCGATCATGGCGGCGGTGGGGCTCGACAAAGTGGGCGTGAAATCGAGCTGGTGGCTGGGGGCGAGCGTCGCGTCGCTGGTCGTGTTGCCGGTGTTGGTCGCGATGCTGCCGGCGGCGCTGCTTTCGGGAATTCGTAGAGCTCCGCTGGTGCTGACACCGGGGATTCCGTTCCTTGCGGCGGCGCTGGTCGTGTGGTGGCTCACGTGGCGGGAGCGGCCGAATCTTGCGATGCTCGCGGCAGGCGTGACCATCGTTTTCGCGCTGGCTTATGTGAAGGGCAGTGCCTTTCCGGAACTCGACCGGCGCGTTTCCGCGCGCGGGTTCTGGCGCGCGCATAAAGATGCGGTGTCGAACGCGTGCCTGGACGGCGTCCGCCGCGAATGGGAATACGGGCTGAATTACTACGCGGATCACGCTCTCGGGCCATGCAGCGGATCGAGCAAGGTCCGAATTGCCGAGCGCGATCGAACTCTGGTCGTGGAGCAATAGAGGCGACGATCGTCGTGGGGCCGGTCGTGAGACCGGCAAGCCGGTCGCCCGACCGGCTGGTCTTTGAGTGGTCGCTTGACAGAAAATGCCCCAGCCGGTTTGACAACCGGCTCGCCGGTCTTGCGACCGGCCCCACAACTCCATCGCAATTTGTCGCCCGATTGAAATAAGACCTTCAAGGATCGCGACTCGCAAACCGCTAAGATCGATATTTATGCCTCAAAGTGAATCGCGGCAACGTGTCCGCGTCCGGCGAGTGGATCAGTGTGAGACGCTCGACGAATTGATTCTCAACTGCTTCCCCGCATTTGGCGGAGCTTTTTTGCGCCGCATCTATACGATTCTCGACCGCGCCATCGGCATGGGATGTCCGCTGACCATGGCGATTGCGGGACCGGTCACGGTTTCCGGTCAGCATCAGGCCTGGCTCATTCCGCTGCTCGAAACAGGATGGGTGGGTTATCTGAGCACCACCGATGCTGTCTGCTACCACGACGGGCATCGCAGCCTGAACGAGCATCGCGATCCGATTTTCGAAGTCCCCATCTGGGGCGATGACGGCGCGCTGCGCGACGAACGCACCATTCGCGTCACCGACATGGCGTTCGATGAGGACGTGCTGCTCGATCAGGATCGGTTTCTGACGGCCGCGCTAGCGCGCCCTGAATTTCAGCGGTCCATGACCGGGACAGAGCTACGCTATCTTCTCGGCGCGCTGTATCGCGATGCGGAACAGGCGACGGGCACGCAGGCCGGGCTGCTTTCGACATGCCATCGCCTGGCGATCCCGGTATTCGTCGGAGCGCCGGCCGACGGCAGCGTGTTCCTCAATTCCATGAAGTTGTGGGCGATGAAGCAATCGGGGCTGATCGAGTCGTACAAGTTCGAAATCGATCTTCACGCGGAAGTCTTCGAAGCCTGCGCGTATCATCGCTGGGGTCTGTTCGACAATCCTCCGAACGCGCTCGCGACGCTGATCCTCGGGGGCGGCGTTCCGAAAAACTACAATCTTCAGCCCGAGCCCGCGCTGGGGCAAGTGCTGGGGATCCCCAATGTGCGCGGCTACAATTTCGACGTCCAGATCGTGACGGCGCCGGTAACGGACGGGTCGCTCTCGTCATGTCCTCCGGCGGAAGCGGTGACGTGGGGCAAAGTCGACAAGGACACGTATCAGCAGGGCACCGAGAGCATGCAGGCGGATTATTCGGCGCTGATGCCGTTCATCGTCAAGGCGCTGCTGGAGAATCGCGCGCGGTATGAAAAGCAGGCGGCGGAGACCGGCGCAGAGACGCTGTTTGCGAAGGACCCGAAAGCTCGCGGATATTTGCGGCCTCGCGCGGGTTATCGATTATTCGAGCAGCGCGAAGATTTGTGCCGCCGGTTGAACGAAGACGTTCGCGCGAATCGCGAATGGCTGATGGCGACGCTGAATTATTGAGGCTGCGGAGCCAGCGGCTCTAAACTCGGAGGGCGCTCGTCGGGCTCGAGCAGAAAAGCCTGGCGATCGGGATAATACGCGCGCAGCTTTTCGTCTTCCGCCTCACCCAGGTCGCGCGCCCACACGATGCGCGCATGATCGATGTCGGCTTCGTTGTACACCCACTCGTCCTGAAACACGTGCGTCGGTGAGTAACGCACGAAGACTAAAAGTTTCCCCTGTACTCCCGCCAGTTCGCGATTCACCGCGATGCGGCGTTCCGGATTGGCGTGGTTGATCGCGACCCAGGTTTCATAACCGCGCGCGGCTTTCGAAAATTCGCGGTCGTCGAAAATGTGCATCACATACCAAAAGACGAATTGCGCCGCGCACAGCGCGATCAATGCTCGGGCGGCGCCATTCGGCATGCGCGCGAGTCCGACAACAGACATCAGGATGAACAGCGGAGCGATCGGCGCGAGGTAGTGGAACTGAAACGCGGGAAAGAAATTGACGCCGAGCGCGAAGAGAACGGCGGTCAGCGCGACCCACAGAAATCGGCGCTGGCGGAGTTCCGCGATGAAGAACAACAGCGCGACGAACAGCGGCGCGAGGATGAAGAAGCGGTAGAAGCGGACCCGATATTCCAGCCGCAGCAGGAAGGATTGCAGCGATTCTTTTTCCGTGCCGCGAAATGCAAGCTGCGATTTGTACTCCATGGCCTGCTGCGGTGTGAGGTCGCGATGCGGCGCCGGGTCAGACTGAAACGTCAGCGCCGCGGGGACGCCGTATTGATCCTGGCTGAGCACGTAGGGCAGCGTGGTCCAGTGTCCCGTGACGGCGTTGTTCTGAAACAGGATCAGCAGCGCGGCGACGATCAGCGGGACCGCCATCATCGCGGGAGAGCCTGCCTCTTTGCGGTATTTTTTCGCTCGATCGCGCGTCCCCAGGAAAAACGTAAAGACCGCGATGAACAGAAAGACGGACTCATAGGGCCGGATCAGGACCACGCACGCGAGACCCACTCCGAGCAGGAAATAGTTTCGGCGCGGTAGCGCTCCGAAGACCAGGCATCCCGCGGCCGCCGCGAACGAGCCACCCCAGTAGCTGTTCATCCACGGATTGAGCGGACCGAATGTCATCACGGCGATCGCGCCGCCCACCAGCGCCCAACCGGGCGACGTCCAGGCGCGCAGCATCCAATAAGTCAGCGAACACAGCGCCGCGGTCGCGATCAGCACGCCGAACCAGGGGTGGCCGAGGATGGTCCATCCGATCGCCAGCATGAGTCCCTGGCCGAGCGGATAGATCGAACTATAAGTCGGCTCCTGCAATACGAAAAATGTCTCGAAGAAGCGGTGCATCGGATGCGTGGGATTCGCCAGCCGAAAATGGCGCAGCGTGTCGGCGACCAGCAGATGACCGAACTCGTCATAAATATCGGGCGTCGGCGCGGGGTGATGCGGCAGCAGCAGCAATCGCAAGATCACCGGCAGCGCGGCGAGCGCGATCATGCAGGCTTTCGTTCGTTCCGCGAATTGCGCCAGCCACGCGCGGTTCCATAACGCCGCGGCGACCAGCGCGCAGGTGAGCGCGAGCGCCACGAAGTCCGCGACGCCAAACCCGACCCAGTTTTCGAACGGATAGAACGACACTAATGCACCTCTTCAAATTTCAGGTGCGGAAGTTTCGGATTCGGCGGCGGCTTTTCGGGCGCGGCCGGCGGCGGAGCGGCGTAGGGCTTGAGATGCACGGGCCGCAGGTCGGGCTCGAGCAGCCATGCGGTGCGGTTGGGATAATAGGCGCGCAGTTTTTCATCCTCGTCCGGGCCGAGGTCGCGCGCCCACACGACGCGCGAATGATCGATATCGGCGTCGTTGAAAACCCATTCCTTGAACGTATGCCGCGGGCCGTAGCGGACGAACACCAGTTGTTTCCCCGGCACTGCGGCGAGTTCGCGATTCACGGCGAGGCGCCCTTCGGGGTCGCCATAATTGATCGCGTCCCAGGTTTCGAACTGCCACATGGCCGGATCGCCGGTGAGGTGCGCGGCGTACCACAGCGCGAATTGCGCGATGCAGGCGAAATAAATCCACTGCGCGGCGATGGGGGGAAGCTTCTGCAATCCCAAAATGCCGATCAGCACCAGCACGCACGTGATCGCCGCGACGTAATGCGTGAAAAAGTACGCATAGAAGTTTCCGCCGAGTATGAACAGGGCCAGCGGCAGCAGCAGCCACCTGTATTTCCGGTTCTTCAATGCGAACGGAAATGCGAGCAGCGCGAGATACAGCGGCGTCAGAAAAAAGAATCGATAGAAACGCGCGCGTGACGCGAGCCGCCCCGCGTAGCGCGCGAGGGAGTCCGTGTTTTCGCCATGAACCGACGCCTGCGCTTCATAATCGAGCCGCTGTTCGCGCGTCAGTTCGCGATGCGGCGACACACCGGACTGAAACGTGAACGTCGAGGGAACGCCGTACTGGTAGCGGCTCAGCGCGTAGGGCAGCGTGGTCCATTCGCCGGTGACGCGCTTGTCGTGCAGCAGCGTCAGGGCCAGGGCGGGAAGCGCGGCAAGAGCGATGACGGGAGCCAATCGAATCGCGCGGCGGAAATCGGGAATCAGAAAAATAATGGCGGCGGCCAGCAGGAAAAGCGACTCAAAGGGCCGCGTGATGAGTTGCAGGCCGAGTCCCGCGCCCAGGATGATCGCGTCGCGGATGCGATGACGATCGCGCAGGCGGGGCAGTGCGCCGAAGACCAGGCAGCCGGCGGTCGCGGAAACCGCGCCTCCCCAAAAGCTGTTCATCCACTGGCTGAGAGGACCGAATTCGAGCACGGCGAGCAGTCCACCGGCGAGCGCCCAGCCCGGAGTGGTCCACGCGCGCAGCATCCAGTAGCACGACGCGCAGAGCGCCCCGATCGCCAAAGCGATGCCGGCCCAGAAATGGCCGAACAGCGCGCGTCCGGCCGCCATCGCGAGCGCGGGGCCGGGCGGATAGATCGAACTGTAAGTCGGCTCCTGCAGAACGAAGAACGTTTCGAAGAAGCGATGCATCGGGTGTGGCGGATTTGTCAGCCGGAAATGCGACAGCGTGTCGGCGAGCAGCGTGTACCCGAAATCGTCGGCGACATAGGGCTCGGGAATCGGATGGACGCGCAGTAGCGCTATGCGCAGAACGATGGGCAGCAGGAACAGGACGGCCATCGACACAGCGGTTCGTGAAGCGAGGCGCGAGGAGACCGGCTGAAGACGAGGCCACGCCAGCACCAGCAGGACAAGAACGGCGGCGAGAAAGAACTCGATGAAATCCACGGCTCCGAAGCCGATGGGGTTATGCACCGGCTGCAGCGAGCGGAACAGGTGGTGCAGATAGAACATCGAGACTCCTATTTTTGCAGATGCTCTAGAATAATCACGAGTGACGGCGGCGTCGGCGTACATCCTGGAAGATCTGCGGCGCATGCGGCGGGCACGGAACTACTTCGCCTGGCAGAGCCGCCTGATCCGGCCGCACCTGGGAAGGCGCGTGATCGAAATCGGCTGCGGAATCGGAAATTTCACACGCGAAATTCTGGGGTGCGAGAAGATCGTAGCCGTCGATTCGGAGCCGGCGTGCGTCGAGATCGTGGCGAAAGAATTTCCCGGCGTCGAGTGCTTTGTGCGCGACATCGGTCGCGAATCGATCGCGGATCTGGCGCGGTTCCGTCCGGATTCGTGCCTGTTCATCAATGTTCTGGAGCATGTCGAGAACGACCGGCAAGCGGTGTGCGACGCCGCGGAGCTGCTCGCGCCGGGCGGCTCCGTAATTATTTTCGTCCCCGCGTTTCAGAGCCTGTTCGGGCCGATCGACCGGCATCTGGGCCACTATCGCCGCTATGCGCCGCGCGCGATTCGCGAACTGGCGGACGCGGCCGGTTTGCGTGTCGCCAGGCTGCATCACGTGAACGCGGTCGGGTTTTTGGGATGGTGGGCGAATGCGCGAATCTTCCGGCGGGAGGCGCAGTCGGAGGTGCAGATCGACGTGTTCGACCGATGGATTGTGCCGGTGATGTCGCGCGTCGAAACTGTGATTCGTCCGCCGTTCGGACAATCGCTATTGGCGGTGCTGCGGAAAGAATAGGCCGGCGCGACGGGGTTCCCGTCATCCCTTAGCATCGAGCCGATTACCGGCGCAAGCAGGTGGACTACAAGTCCACCGCAGGCGGCAATCCTGCCCCACGAGAGCTGTGCCCGGGTAAGCTCGCGGCGAGTTCGAACGCGGCGATACCCACTCGCTGGCGCTCGTGGTTCTGTGGTCTGCACTGCAACTCCATCGCTCAGCATTGAAGCGCGAACGCGAGTGAGCGGGTCCGTTCTTACTAGTAAGGCATGAATCGGCGAATCACCCACGGCAGCGGTTTCGAGGCGCAGCGTTGCGGCGCGATCAGACGTTCGATCGGCACCTGGCCCTTTGCGTCGAGCACCGTGGCCCACAGAACGTAGAACGCAACTGACGCGCCGGTCATGAATGCGCCCACGACGACGGCGCTGCCCGGGGCCAGGTTCACGATCAATAACCCTACGGCGACGGATCCGAAATAGCCGGAGAGCAGACGCGCGTGGCGAATCGTGTTGACGGGGACGCCGTGGTCGAACGCGCTCGCCCACAGAGCCAGTAAGGCGCAGGCGATGCAGAGCATGGAGGCCGAATAGCGCGCTCCCCAGATCAGCCAGTGGAAGGTCATCGAACTGACGGAGTGTCCCCACATCTTTAAGCCGTCGAATCCGGTGGAGAAAGAGAGGGCCATCGCGACCACGACGATCGCGATGCCGAGGCCGTGCGAAACGTGATGAATCCCGCGGTAGCAGGCCATCAGCCGCCGCCACAGTTCCAGGACCACCAGGTACTGAAAGGCGAGGATTACGGGCATGGTCCAGCGATAAGCGTTGAGATAGCCGCGCGATTCGGGTGGTCCGGCGAGCCACACAAAGGATTGGGCCGCGCCCACCAGAAGGTAGGCGGCAAACCACGGATAGGTCTTATACGTCCCGCGCGTCAGCAGGCGAGAAAAGGCGAACACCTGAGCGGCCGCACTAAGAATCGTGAGGGCCAGACGCGGGTCCATTGGCACATTCTACTACCACCAGTACTTGCTTGAAGGAGGCTGGGAAATCGGGCGATGTCAATCAGATAACGATTCGCCGCAGGAGGCTCGGCGGCAGGTCGCGCTATTTTTGAGGCGAAAGGAGCGGCTCGTGGTAACATCGAATTTACCCACCGCAGTCTAAGGTCACAGACGGGCCCTCAAACGGAACTATGCCGAACGGAAACTCCAAAATTGTAGCCGTGTTGGACGACTTGTTTTTCACCGTGAAGATCAATGAATCGGCCAAGCGCGCGGCGATGCCGATCGTGTTCGTCAAAAGCGAACAGGACGCGCTCGATCAGGCGGCGGGAAAGCCCGCGCTGATGATCATCGACCTGAATTGCGGACAGATCGATCCGCTGGCGCTGATCGGGAAATTGAAGTCGGGCGCGGAGACGAAATCGGTCAGCGTGATCGGGTACTTATCGCATGTGCAGGGCGAGCTGAAGCAGAAAGCTCAGGAATCGGGCTGCGACGTGGTGATGGCGCGGTCGGCGTTTTCGCAGAATCTGCCGCAGATTCTGAAACGCTATACGTCGTTCTAGTAAGCTGTCCCGGCGATTTCGAAAGCGGCGCTAGCCACTCGCTGGCGCTCGTGGTTCTGTGGTCTACATTGCAACTCCATCGCATAGCACTGAACCGCGAACGCGAGTGAGCGGACCC
>JAIQFJ010000483.1 GCA_020073325.1 Terriglobia bacterium
GGTTGAACCGCTCCCTTTGGTCGCGGCTCGCTTGTGCCGGCTTCCTGGTGGTCTCGGCGAGCGCGGCGACGCGCGAAGTGGCGATCACCATCGACGATTTGCCGCGCGGGGGCGATGGGGGCGGGGAATCGTATCAGGCGATTCGCGAGATGACCGTCCGGCTGCTCGCGCCGTTTCGCGACGAAAAAATTCCTGTGACCGGGTTCGTCAATGCGGGGCGGACGAAGATGGCTCCCGACGAACTGCGGCGGATTTTGGAATTGTGGCTGGACGCGGGCGCGGAATTGGGGAATCACACCTGGTCGCATGCGGATCTTTCGACGACGCCGGTGGCGCAGTTTGAAGAGGAGATCGCGAAGAACGACGCTTTTCTCAGGCCGATCGTCGAGGGACGCCGAAAGAAGCTGGAGTTTTTCCGGTATCCCTATCTGCATGCCGGCGCGACGGCGGAATCGAAAAACGCGATTGCGGCGTATCTCGCGCAGCACGGATATCGCAACGGGCCGGTCACGTTCGACGATTCGGACTACATGTTCGCGGCCGCGTATTTGAAACCTGAGTTAAAAGATCGCGTGAATCGGGAGTACGTTCCGTATCTGGAGTCCGTCATCGCGTGGTTCGAAAAACGGTCGGTGGAGGTGACGGGTCGCGAATTTCCGCAGATCCTGCTGATCCATGCGAGCGAGCTGAACTCGCGTAAGATGCCTGAGATTCTGGCGATGTTCCGGCGGCGCGGGTACTCGTTTGTATCGCTCGATCGGGCGCTCGGGGACGATGTGTACGGGCTGCCGGAGAATTACGTGGGTCGCGGGGGATTTTCGTGGATCCATCGCTGGTCGCGGGCGAAGGGGATGCCGAATACAGGCGAGCCGGATGAGCCCGAGTGGGTGCGTCCGGGGCACTGAGCCGCATGCGTCAGCAAGCGATTGGCGGGGTGCGAATCGCGCAGGAACCGCTTGCTGACGCGCGCGGCTCAGTGGTGAGGATTTGAACGTTTCGTAACCAATCCACATCAGCCGGCATGGCTGCCGGCTCGCGGCTCGACGAGCCGCCCCACATTCTTGGTCAAATTGAGTTACAAGTGGGGGTGCGCGCTCAGGCGCAACGTGCTGCTCACCGGGTTCCTCGCACGGCGGCCCTGCCCCGGCGGACCGGAAAAGCCGCGACCAGTGATGGCGCGGGCAGGTCGTAGGATTTTCACACAGACTCTGACGCGCGCGGTTCCGTGCTGGAATCAGCAGGCTAAACGTCGAAAATTTCGAGGGCCTGGTCGAGGCTTTTGATCGGATCGCGGCCCGGCGCCGGCGAATATTCGTGGGCGACGTAGCCGGTGAAGCCGAGATCGGCGATGCTCTTCGCGATGAAGCGGTAGTTCAGTTCCTGCGTGTCGTCGATCTCGTGACGGCCGGGGTTTCCGCCGGTGTGGAAATGCGCGATCCACGGGAGGTTTTCGCGAATCGTGCGGACAATGTCGCCTTCCATGATCTGCAGGTGATAAATGTCGTAGAGCAGCTTCACCCGCGGCGAATTGACGCGCTTCATTACGTCGACGCCCCAGGACGTGTGGTCGCACATGTAGTCCTTGTGATTCACCTTGCTGTTGAGCAGTTCCATGCAGATGGTGACGCCTTTGTCTTCGGCATGCGACTTGATCCGATTGAGGAACGCGACGCAGTTGTCGGCTCCTTCGGCGTCGGACATGCCGCGGCGATTGCCCGAAAACGTGATCACGTTGGGCGCGCCGTTGGCGGCGCTCAGATCGATCGCGGCGCGGATCGATTTTTCGATGCGGTCGTGATTCTCTTTGCGATTGAGTGCGTCGGTAATGGTTCCGCCGGCGCCCGCGGGATACATGGTCGAAAGAAGACCGTATTTTTTGAGCGTCGGCCAGTCGGCGGGCTCCACCAGGTCGTAGCCTTTGCAGCCGAGCCGCGCGGCGATGCGGCAGGTTTCTTCAAACGGCATGTCGCGCGCGAAGACTCCGCGGGTGACGCATTGTTTGAGGCGTCCTTTGCGTTCTACTTTTTCCTGGGCCATGGCGGTAGAGGCGGCGGCAAGGGCCGCGACAAATTCCCGGCGTCGCATCATTTCAGTTTGTAATTTAAAACGGCGGCCAGACGGTAGCCCGCCATCGCGATCTGCGCCTGCGCGACGCGGCGCGCGTTTTCTTCGTAACCGGAGGGCAGCCGCAGCGGATAATCGCGCGATCCGGTTTCGTTGCCGAAGGTGTAGACGTCGGACTTCGCCAGCTCGAATCCCTCCTTAATCCATTTCTTCGGATCCTTTTCGATCTTCTTCGGGCGCGGATGCGCGGCGACGGCTTCGGCGGCGTATTTCGTCACGTAGGAGTCGCTCACATCGCGGCCGGCCGCGTCGTCCCACAGCGAATGAAGATTGCTGCGCTCGCCCAGGATGACGAAATTTCCGCCGGCGTCGCCCTTGGGCTGCGATTTCAGAAATCGACTGACGCAGTGCAGCGGCTGATGCAGATCGCCTTCGATGTGCTCGATCCAGGGCAGGTCGTAGGAGGCGGTGTCGTCGGAGACGCGATTGATTTCGCGAATCATGCGCGGAAGCTCGCTCAAGGCGTGCGGAGGATCCTGATGCCCGGGCTCGGCGCCATCGGGCGCGTAGGGCGTGTCGTAGTAATGCCAGTTGGTGTGGCGCTTCATATCGGGGAAGCCGGGAAGCAGCGGGGTTGGGTGCCTGTCGATACGGGTGTCGTCCCAGAAGCGCGGGTCGCCTTTGATCGCGTCGGGCCAGACGGCGGCGACGATGAACGCGGCGCGGGCCCGAGCCGCGGGATCGGTGGGTGCGTCGCGGAGGAAGGCGACGTAGTCGGGATGATGCTTGATCAGTTCGTCGACACGCGCGCGCGTTTTGGGATTGAGCCGCTCATAGGCGATGGCGGCGATGATGCGGTGTCCGGTG
The DNA here is from genome assembly GCA_020073325.1 of Terriglobia bacterium. Taxonomy (GTDB): domain Bacteria; phylum Acidobacteriota; class Terriglobia; order Bryobacterales; family Bryobacteraceae; genus Palsa-187. The sequence goes on from JAIQFJ010000483.1 coordinate 2,932, forward strand.
GCGTTCCAGCCGAAAGCAGAAGGAAGAATCGCGAGCCAGGCGGTGAAAAATCCGAGGGAGCGCATGCGAAACGTCGAGGATAGCATGCACCTGTGCCCGCACGGCACACGCGATGGCTCGCAAATGTTTGTTCCTCATCGGCCCGCGCGTGGCGTTACGGTTGCACGTCAGCGCGATATTCTATGCGTACTCTTCTTTTCATCATCGCTTTGTCCGCGGCGGGTCAGAATTTGTCTGTCGGATTCATCGGCGGAGCGAGCCCCACCAGCGATTTTCAGAATCAGATTTCTCCCAGCGGCAACAATTTCCCGGGATTTTTGAATTACTCGACGCCGAAGCATTATATTTTCGGAGCCTCGCTCGAATATCGCTTGACGCCGCATTTTTCCATCGAAGCGGACGGGTTGTATCATCCGCTGGGCTACACGTTCGCGGGCATCGGGCCCGACGGATCGCTGAACAGCATTTCGCCGGCGACGGTGGTGACGTGGGAATTTCCAGTGCTCGCCAAGTATCGCTTCGCCTTTCATCGCGTGTCGCCGTTCGTTGAAGCGGGACCATCGTTTCGAACGACGGGAAATCTGAACTCGGCCAATCCGTCGCACGCCGGTGTTACGGGCGGCGTGGGAGTCGAGATGCGCGTGAAGGGACTCGCGATCTCGCCCGAAGTTCGCTACACGCGCTGGATGCGCGACGGGCCCTATGTCGTCGCGACGGTCCCCGATCAGGTGGAACTGCTGGTCGGGTTCAGCGCCGGCGCGCCGCGGTCGAACTGGCGTCCGATGGGGAGCCGGGTTTCATTCGGGGCGGTCCTCGGCGTGAATCTGCTGGGCGATTTTCGGCCGCAGAGTTATCACTACACCGAGCTGCCCAGCGGCGGGGAGGTGAACATATTTGCCGGATCCGGTCCGCGGACCTTTCTTCCCGGCGCGATGGTCGAGGTCGCGGTGCGGGGAAATTTTTCGGTCGAGGCCGATGTGATATACGGCCGTCTGAGCAGCTCGTCGCGCGTGGAGACGTCGGGCACCGTCGGACTTTTCCCCGGATCATCGACGTACACTCAGCCGGAGTGGAAATTTCCGGTGTTGGCGAAATATCGCTTCGCGGGACGGCGATTCACGCCGATCGCGGAGCTTGGTCCGTCCTTCCGGATTCCGCCGGGTGCGTCGACATTGTCGCCTTTCGGGGCGACGGCGGGGCTCGGGGTGGAGGCGCGCATGCGGCGGCTGCGCATCGCGCCGGTGCTGCGGTACACGCGATGGGGGCCGGAGCGGTCGCCTGGGTATACGCGCGGGAATCCGAATCAGTTGGAGTTTTTGACGGGGATCTCCTTCTGAGCTTTTTTCGGGATCAGCGCGACGCGGTCGATTCCCGCGCCTCGCGCGGTGTCGAAGACGCGCGCGATATTTTCGAAATCCGCTTTCGGCGCGCCGGAGACGAACAGGATTTTTTCCGCGCGCGCGGCAAAGATCCGGCGAGGCGGTCGGCGAAATTCGGCCAGCCGACCGGCTCCGTGTTGATCGTCAGGCTGCCGTCCTCGGCGACGCGAACGATAATATCGCGGCCGCTTTCTCTGCTTCCCGCGCCTTGCGGAGCCAGGGCCGGGATGCCCGTCGATTTTTCCGGCGCGATCATCATGAAGATGATGATCAGCACCAGCAGAATGTCGATCATCGGCGTCATGTTGATCCCCGTTTTTC
>JAIQFJ010000045.1 GCA_020073325.1 Terriglobia bacterium
AAGCCAGGGCGTGCAGATCGGGGGCGAACTCGACGCCGACGATTCTGCGAAACGGATACTCCGCCGCCGCGAACAAAGGCCGCCCCAAACCGCAGCCGATGTCGATGAAGGTGTAGCCGGAATAATCGAGCGCGAGTTCGTCCAGAACTCCTTCGATGTCGCCCACGGCGGTCGCCTGATAGGCGCTACCCAGAGCGGCATTCGGGCCGGGGATCTCCATGTCGTCGAGGAAAATCAGCGACTCGGTAATCAGTCCGCGTTCCGAGTCGAACTTCCGCTGCTCAGCTTTGTGGCGTCTCCATGAAGGCGTCATTTTCATGAAGAGCAATGGCGCGACGCGGAAGCATTCCTTCACGGTTCCCGCGACGCCCCGTTTGCGCAGGCTCTTTCGAAATTTGTAGACGATACCGCGCCTGATCCCCATCCGGTCGCCGCCGATCAGACCAGTCTAGCTCGTGAGTGCGTTAGCATAAGAACTCGCGCAAACTCCGGCAATGAAGCTTCTCTTCAGGTATCTGCCCGCTCAGCGCAAGGCGATCGCCGCCGCGTTGCTGTTCACGGCGGTCAATCAAATCTTCCTGATGGCGGATCCGTACATTTTCCGCCGCATTGTGGACGATTTCGTGGGCAATTACAGGAATCTCTCGCCGAGCGAATTGCTGCTCGGAGTGGGATTCTGGGTGGTCGTGATGATGGCGTCGATCATGATCGCGTGGATCGGAAAGACGCTTCTGCTGGATCATTTGAATCGCGCCGCGCACAGCATCAGCGCGGCTATGTTCGCCGACGGCGTGCGCCACTCGCTGGAATTGCCGTATCTGGAATTCGAGCAGCGGCGGAGCGGCGAGACCCTGGACCGGCTGCAGCGCCTGCGCTCGACCGTGGAACGATTCGTCGTGACGCTGGTGAACCTGGCGTTCGCTCCGGCCGTGCGCGTCTTTTTTGTGATCGGCTATGCCATGACCGTCTATTGGGCGATCGGCGTGTGCCTGTTGTTGATGACGCCGCTGCTCGGCTGGGCGAGTCTCGCGCTGAGCCGCAAGATCAAGGAAATCGATGAGCAACTGCTGCAGCACAAGGCGATGCAGGCGGGCTCGGCGACGGAGACGCTGCGGAATATCGAGGTCGTCAAGAGCCTGGGACTCGCCCGGCAGGAAATATCGCGCCTTCATCGCAGCACGGACCGGATCTTGAATTTCGAGCTGGAAAAAGGCCGCCGCGTGCGCCGGCTGACGTTCTATCACGGAGCCGCCGTGCATGCGTGCCGCGGCGTGCTGCTGGTGTTTGCGATCTACGTGCTGTTCCGCGGCCACATGACCGTGGGACAATTCCTGGCGCTCTATCTTTATTCGACTTTCCTCTTCACTCCTCTGCAGGAATTGAGCCAGGTGGCGACCGACTATCGCGAAACCGAAGTCTCGCTGAACCGCTTCCGCGATCTGCTGGACGTTCCGGTAGAGCGCCGCTCGCCGGATTGCGTGGAACTGGGCGCGGTCCAGAAGCTCGAATTCGAGGACGTGGAGTTCCGCTATCCCTCGGTCGATCGTCCCGCGATCCGGCAGGTGTCGTTCGGAGTGACGCGGGGCGAGACGGTGGCATTCGTGGGACCCTCCGGCTCAGGCAAGACGACGCTGATCAAGCTGATCTCCGGACTCTACGCGCCGGCCAGCGGGCAGGTCCTTTATAACGGAATTTCTCACGGGCGCGTCGATATGAACTCGATGCGCCAGCGGATCGGCCTGGTGACACAGGAGACGCAGTTGTTCGCGGGAACGATTCGGGATAATCTGCTGTTCGCGAATCCGGACGCGAATGACCAGGAGTGTCTGGTGGCCCTGCAACACGCGGCCGCCGACGGACTGATGGAGCGCTGCATCGACGGGCTCGACACGGTGATCGGCGAGGGCGGCGTGCGATTATCGGGCGGCGAAAAGCAGCGCCTGGCCATTGCGCGCGCGCTGCTGCGCCGTCCGGACCTGCTGATTTTCGACGAAGCCACGTCGTCGCTCGATTCGATCACGGAAAAAGAAATCAGCGACACGATGCGCGACGCGGCGCGAACGGCACGAGCCATTACGGTCCTGATCGCGCATCGTCTTTCGACGGTGCTGCACGCCGATCGGATCTATATTTTGAACCATGGCACGATCGTGCAATCCGGCACGCATGCCGAGCTCATGGAAACCGAAGGACTCTATCGCGACCTGTGGCTACGCCAGGTGGGAGGCGACGCGGGCCGCGAGGTCTGCGTGTGACGCGCGAAAGAGGTCTGAGCCCACGTGAGGCTTTGGCCTCGCATTGACAATGCGGAGCTAAAGCTCCGCGCGGGCTGAAGCCCGCCCTCCTGTTGTTCTCATGTATGCGGTCAGGCCACTGGTGGGGCGTCCGGACGGCTTTCCGGCAGCCGCTTTTCCTCGATCGTTTTCACGAGGCGGTCGATGCCGAGGGCTCGCGTCATCGAAACCATCAGGCGCGACAGGAGAATCAGAGCCCAATGGCTCCCGACCAGCAGCTTGTTGCGGAGCGTATTGCGGAAACAGTAGATCGCGGCGACGTGGATGGTCGTGGTGGCGAAAAGTTCCTTGAACGAGTACTGGCCCCACAGAAAGTCCAGGTAAGCGAATCTTTGTTCGGCGATAAGCTCCTGCAGGATCAGCCAGAGCATGACCGTCCCCGGCGAGGACTTGGTGTACACCGGGTCGTAAGCGGTATGGACAAACGCCAGGTTCGAGCCTTGCGCGCGAAAAAATCCGTAAGCCGCGGGGCGGCCCGCCGAGTAGAGAACATAACCTCTGACGTCGCCGCGCGCCGCGGCTTCCGCTAAGTCGCGCGACGGACCGATGTCGTTGAACGCGGCTCCGAAAGCCGCTTTGTAAGTCTTGCCCGAAAGCTCGACGGCGATGTCGCGAAACCGCTCCATCTCTTCGGGAGTCCCAAAGCGCCGCAACTCGAGCGCGCCTTCGGACAGCTCCTCGAATCTGCGGACGGTGCGCCGCAGCTCGTGACGGCGCTTGCGGCTGAATTTGGCGATGTATTCGTCGAAAGAACCGCGCAGATCGATCAGATGGCGCGGTCCGGAATTGCAGACGTACTGAAGCACCGGCCCGAACAGCCCGCGCGCGCGAGGCACGCCGTCGCCGACGGGATGGGCCGGAAGAAACGCCGCATCGCATTCCGGCGGCAGATCGGGCAGGCGAGCCAGGGTACTGTCGAGATCCGGCGCAAGCTCGGTGCATGGATTTTGCAGCGACTGGGCCCGGATATCGACGCGTGCGAGGTAGTAGCGGCCGAAACGGAAGGCGAGAGTCTCATTGCGCCGCGCCCATTTCAACGGCGCCTCCACGGGTTCCGCCATCAACGCGTTCCCCGAAGTTTTTCGCCGAATCTTCCCGCCAGCGGCGCCAGGCCGAAGCCTTGCGTGACCCGGATCATCGCGCGCGTCGCGAGGATCAGCGAATAATGGCTGAGCGCCAGGAGTTTATTGCGCAGCGTATTGCGGAAACAAAACACGGCTGCGACGTTTATCGTAGCGGTCGCGAAAACTTTCTTGTACGGATACTGGCCCCACAGAAAATCCAGGTAGTCGAATCTCTGTTCCTCGAACAGCGACTGAAGCGCCAGCCAGAGCAGGACCATTCCCGGCGACGCTTTGGCATGCGCCGGATCGTAGGCTGTGGTCGCCAGGACCAGATTGCGGGCCTGCACGCGCCACAACTGATAGGCGACGGGCGATCCTTGCGAATAAAGCACGTAGCCCCGCACTCCTTCGCGTCCGGCCGACCCGGCCAGATCCTCGGCGGACTCTTCAAACGCAGCCCCCACCCTGGCCTTATAGGTCTTCGCCGTGATGCTGGCCGCGGCTTGCTGAAATTCGAGCATCTCCCGCGGCGCGGAAAATGTTTTCAGTTCCAGCGTGCCGCCGGAGAGTTCCGCGAACCTGCGTGCCTTGCGAGCCAGCCAGTTCCGGCGATTGTGCGTGAACTTCGCGATGTATTCCTCGAATGTGCCGCGGAGATCGACGAGTTGTCTTGGCCCGGAGTTGCTTACATAGCGGAGCACCGGAGCGAACCAGCCCGCAAAGCGCGGCAGGTCGCGACGGATCGGATGTGACGGCAGAACCACAGCGTCGCAATCGTCCGGGATGGATGGCAGTTGCGCGAACGTCGCATCGATGTCGAAGGTCAGCGAGGTGCAAGGCGTTTCGAGCGACACGGCGGAAATGAGGCGGCGCTTGATCGTGTGGCGGCCAAAACGAAAGGTCAGGATTTCGGTTTTCCGGACCCACTCCAGCGGCCGCTCGCGGTTCGCTGGGTCGGTTGAAATCGCAATCTCCATGTTTGGGCGAAGCGGAATCAGTATACTATCCTATCCTGTTGTTTTTTCCAGAACTCCGCGTCGGAGGCGCGGATGATATGGCCGAGCATGCCCAAATCCTGCACGCGCCCGTGGCGGCGCCGGCGGCCCATGCAGCCAGCCGCGGCGGCGCGTCCTGGTATCTCGATCCTCTGGCCGCAGAGCAGAAGCGGCGCATCCATCAGGAGCTGGTGCGCCGGTGGACCGGTAAAACCAGCCCGCAAACCGTCCTCAAGACCGATTTGTTCGAAGAAGCCAACGGCGCCGATTGGATCCTCTTCGACCTGTTTCCCGGCGCGGAACACGTGGTCGGCATGGACATTGAATCTGATTATGTCACCGGTGCGCGCGGCCGGGCTCCCCTCAGCGGATTTTCGTTCGTCGTCACCGACGTCCGCGCGACGGCGTTTCCAACCGGGAGTTTCGATGTCGTGATCTCGAATTCGACGCTCGACCATTTCGAAACGCGCGAGGATTTGCGCGCGGCTTTGAAAGAACTGGTGCGCGTACTGCGGCCGGGCGGAACGCTGATCGTGACGCTGGACAATCCGGCGAATCCGCTGTACGCGGCATTGCGCTGGATGAGCCGGCGCAGATGGGCGCCGTTCTCGCTGGGACAAACGGCGTCGCAAAAGCAACTGAACCGATGGCTCGAAGAATTCGGGCTCCAGGTCACGGCGAACGATTGGTTGATCCACAATCCCAGAATCATTTCGACCGGCATCTTTCTCGCGCTGCGGCGGATGCTTGGCCGTTACGCGGACGGTCCGATCCGTGCGCTGCTCGCGTTGTTCGCGCTTTCGAATCGTTTCCCGACGAGACGCTTCAGCGCGTGCTTCGTCGCGGCGCGGGCGCAGAAGGCGCTGTAGTAGAGATCACGGCTTGCCCGCCGGCGAATGCCACTGCGGACGAACATCGGGCGGCACCTCAGCGATCTTCTCCAGTGTCGGCCGCAGTTGCGGGCACGCGTCGCACAGGTGCGTCAGCGCGCAATGGAATCGCGTGCAGCCGACCTCGCCGAACTGCGTGTAGTAAATCCGCTCGGGCTTATCGGTCATGCTGGGCCGCAGCAGCACCAGATCTCCCGCGCGAAGTTCCCCGCGCAGAAATTGTCCGGCCTCGCGCTGGCTGGGAAAGGCGTGGACCGATTCCGGCTTCATCCCGGCTTCGATCGCCGCCGCGGCAGCCGCGCCGCCGTGTTCCCCGAAAAAGATTGCGACGTCCATCACCTTGGCCGACGTCTGGCCGATCGTCCGCATGCGCTCTTCGACGGGCACACCGGGGTGATCCAGGTCGCTGATCGCCACCATCTTGCGATTCGCGTCGGCATCGGCCATGACACGCAGGGCGGCCAGCCACGAATCGGGCGACGGGCTGAAGTCGTCACGTAAAAACACGGCTCCCGACGGCACCGGCGCGGGCTGCATCCGGCCGACGTAGGGCTGCGCTTGTTCGGCTCCCTTGACCGCCGAGTCGAGATCCATTCCGCATTCGAGCGCGACGCTGATCGCGGCCATCGTGCCCAGGACCCACTGCTCGCCGACCAGTTGTGTCCGCACTCTGCGCGACTCGCCTCCGGCGTGGACCGCAAATTCCAGGCGCGACGGCCATCGCGAAGACACGTCGCTGGCCCACACATCGAACCGGTCCGACATGCCGAAGGTGCGGACGCGTCCTGAAAATCGCGACGCGATCCACATGACGCGAGGGTCGTCGCCATTGACGATCAGCGTGCCGCGGCCCTTCATGCGGCTGAGCAGAGTTTCTTTTTCCGCCGCGATGTCGTCCAGGGTGGGGAAATATTCCAGATGGGTCCGAGCGACATTCAGGATCACCACCATATCCGGATCCACCAGCCACGCGGCGCGGCGAAGTGCGCCGGGACGCTTCGTGCCCACCTCAAGCACAGCGTACTTGTGCCCCGGCCGGGTCCGCAGCATCGATCGCGTCAGCCCAAGGCGGGAATTGTTGGCGCCCCTTGTCGAGTTGATCGGGAATCGCGTCGCAAGCGTGGTCGCCAGCATGCGAGTGGTCGTGGTTTTCCCCAGGCTGCCCGTGACCGCGATGAACGTGGTGCGGAACATCAGCCTTCGCCACACGAAGGCCAGCAAGCTCAGCACGACTCCAAATCGCTTTGCCATCCGGTCTTCTATCCTAAATCGTCACAGCGGATGCCAGAAGGGCCACGCGGGCGCGGGAGCGCCGGCCGCTCGCTCCAGACCGGGGCGAAGCTCGGGGCAATGGTCGCAGAGGCACTGTTTCGCGCAGGTCGGTTTCCAGCAGCCGACCGATCCGAACTGCGCGAACAGCAGGCGCTGGATGTGATCCATCAGCAGGCCGCGAAGCAGCACCAGGTCCCCGTTGCGCAGTTCATCGTTCAGAAATTTCGCCGCGTCAGGAAGGGAAGGAAACGCTCGCATCGCCGCATTCTCCAGACCCGCGGCTGCGGCGCATTCCGCGTGATGCATTGCATCCTCGCCGACGAATACGACCAGGTCCGCGGAATGAACCACCAGCCGTCCGGCATCCATCAGCTTTCCTTTTGTTTTGGACTTGGGATCGAGCGCGCCGCTCATCACCAGAATCCGTCGCGCGGCGATCGCCTGTTCGAGGACCCGCAGCGCGGGCGCCAGAGTGGACAATTCGTCGTTGAAATCGTCGCGCAGCATGATCGCGCCGGACGGCAATTCGACCGGCTCGAGCCGTGCGCGATACGGCGGCGCCGTTTCGAGCGCGGTCGCGGCGGCTTCCAGGCTCACTCCGCATTCGAGCGCGATGGCAAGCGAGGCGAGCGCGGTACCGAGCCAATGCTCGCCCACCAGGCGAGTCCGCACGCGGCGCGACTCCGACCCGCAATGGACGCGAAACGACAGACGGTCCGGCCAAATGGAGGAAATCTCATCGGCCCATACATCGAACTGCGGCGAGCTTCCGGCTATGCGAACTTTCTTTCGGGCCCCCTTCGCCATCGCCAGAACGCGAGGATCGTCGCCATTGAGCACAGCCGTTCCGCCGGGCCTCAGCGCGTCGAGCATGCGTGCCTTTTCCTGCGCGATCTCCTCCAGCGAATTGAAATTGTTGCTGTGCGTTTGCGCGACGCTGAGGATCAGCGCGAGATCGGGATTCACCAGGCGCGCTTCACTCCACAAGCCGCCGGGGCGGTTCGTCGCGACTTCGATCACTGCGAAGCGATGCCCCGGCCGGACCCGCAGAATTGCGCGCGCCACGAAGAAGCGTCCATTCTGCGTGTCGAACGTCTTGACGATCGGCGCATGCGCGGCGAGCATCGCGGCGATGCATTCCTTCGCTGTGGTTTTGCCCACGCTGCCCGTGATCGCGATGAACGTGGTGCGGAACATCAGCCGCCGCCATACAAACGCGACAGCGGTCGCCACCTTGCCGGCGCACAGCCAGATCCAGTAGTGCTTTTCGCGCAGATGGTAGGCCATCTACGGTAGCTTGTTCCTTGCTTCGTCGAGCGCCTCTGTCAGGGCCACCGCCAGGGCTTGAACGTTCGGCTCGCGAAAAATTCTTCTACCCGTTCCGGGAACTCCCCAGAAGTGAACGCCGCCTTGCGCGACTCCGCCCCAGAAGGTGGTGGGATCGAAACCTCGCTTGGCGCCCCCGAAATAGGCGATCCTGCCGCTGAACGGCCGCGGTTGGTAGCGATGATTCGCCTCGAAATTGGTTTCGTGGACGTACGCCTCCCGCAGCGACCTGGGCAGCGAGCCTCGCCATCGCATTACCGACTTCGCGCCAAACCGCGTTAGAGCATTCTTCGTCCGGTCGAGCCGGAAGCGCGTCCTCGCGGATAGGTAGTTCACTCTCTGTGAAAATCTGAGCCCGCGCATCCGCTGCCGGTGATAGGCGACGCCTCTGAGCAGGGATGTCGCTGTTCTCCAGGCACCATCGGTTTCGAAAATCGCGAGCAGCGACACCTTCTCGCCAGCGGCATCCAGTTGCCGGGCCATCTCGAATGCGACATAAGACCCGAGGCAGAATCCGCCCAGGTAATAAGGACCCTCCGGCTGCACCGTACGAATTTCACTGAGGTAGTGCCGCGCCATCTCTTCGACCGTCGCCAGCGGCGCGCGCGATCCATCGAGCCCCGCCGATTGCAGCCCATAGAGCGGCTGATCCGGCCCAAGACGATTCGCCAGGGACTGGTAGAAAACCACGTGCCCGCTCTGCGCATGAACGCAAAACAGCGGAGGCCGCGACCCGCCCGGCTGAATCGGAACCAGCGACGACCATGTGGACGGACATCCCTCGCCCCGCAGGACACCGGCCAGTTCCTCGATCGTCTGAGATCGGAACAGCGTCGCCGGCGGCAGGCGCATGCCGAACACTTTTTCGATCTGTCCGAACATCGCGACGGCCTGCAGCGAATGGCCGCCCAAATCGAAGAAGCTGTCGCGCACGCCGACGTTGCGAATACGCAGGACGCTTTCCCAGATCCTGGCGAGCTGCATTTCGATCGCGTCGCGCGGGGCCGTGAATCCGTGCTCCGTCGCACGTACCGCATCTCCGGCCGCGGGCAGACGGCTTCGGTCGAGCTTCCCGCGATCCGTGCGCGGCAGCTCAGCCATAACCACGAAGGCCGACGGAATCATGTAATCCGGTAGATGAGCCTTCAAAAGACGCCGCAACTCGTTTTCGTCCGCGCGAAGCGACGGATCGGCGACATACGCGACCAGGCGCAGTTGGCCCGCGCCATCGTCCTGATCGACCACGGCTGCATCCGCAACGCCCGGATGCTGCAGCAGCAGCGATTCGATTTCGCCCGGCTCCACGCGATAGCCGCGAATCTTCACCTGCCGGTCGGCGCGGCCGATGAACTCGATGTTGCCGTCGTCCAGAAAACGAGCGATGTCGCCCGTTTTGAAGCAACGCGCGCCCGGGATGAACGGATCCTCGACAAAGCGCTCGGCATTGGGTTGGGGCTGATTCAGATAGCCGCGTGCGAGAATTTCTCCGCCCAGATACAATTCGCCGGGAACTCCGATGGGGACCGGCTGGCGATGGCGATCAAGAATATAAATCCGCGCTCCGGCGACGGGACGTCCGATCGGCAGCGGGAGCCGAGAATCGATTTCGCGATCCCCGGGTTCGTAGGCGGAGGCAATGATGCTCGCCTCGGTCGGACCGTACGTATTGATCCATCGAATCGATGTCCCGGCGACTTCGCGCCACTTAAGAAATGCCGAAGTCTGCGCTTTTTCTCCACCGACGATCACCATGCGAAGTCCGTCGGGCAAGGGTCTACGCAGCGCAGCGAGTTCGCTGGTCCATTGATGCCACAAACCCGTCGGAAGATCGAGCACGGTGATCCGCTTCTGTTCGATCCAGTTGAGGAAATCGCGTCCGCCGGGCACGACTTCGTCAGGTCGAATCACCACCGCCGCCCCGCTGGCGAGCGCCGGGAAAATTTCCTCCAGCGAAATGTCGAAACTGATCGGCGAGGATTGCAGCACACGGTCGCGCGGGCCGAGATCGTAGAAGCGTCGCGCGAAAACGTGATGATTCACCAGGCCGCGATGCGTCAGCACCACGCCTTTAGGACGTCCCGTCGAGCCCGAGGTGTAGATCACATACGCGGCATCTTCCGGCTCTGCCGCGCTCTCCGGATCTTCTGTCGATTGCCCGGCAGTCTCGCCCAGCGAGATCGTCTCGACACCGTACTCCGCCACGCCCTCGCCCAGTGCGAGCTTCATCCCGGTGTCGGCGATCATCATTTCCAGCCGGTGCCTCGGATAGGCCGGATCGAGCGGCACCGCGGCGGCGCCCGTTTTCAGAATGGCAAGCATCCCGACGACCGCGTCGATCGAGCGTGCGGCGTAGAGCCCCACCATCTGGCCTGGCCCGGCGCCGCGCAGCCGCAGACACCGGGCCGCCTGGTTTGCCCTCGCATTCAGTTCCGCATATGTCAACGACCGATCGCGAGACTCCACTGCGCGAGCCTCTGGCGTGCGTTGCACCTGGTCTTCAAAGAGAGCATGCACCGACCGTGCGCCGGGTTCCTGGCCCCGCCCGTTCGTCAGTGCGACCAGTTGCCGCCGCTCCGCGTCCGGCAGAATCTTCAGCCGCGAAATTCGCTCGTCGGGATTCGCCGCGATGCTTCCGAGCAGCGTGCGATACTGACCCACCATGCGCGCGATCGTGGCCGCGTCGAACAGGTCGTTACTGTATTCCACCATCGTCGCGAAATCCCGCTCGCCGATCGAAATGCCCATCGTCAGGTCCAGACGCGAGATTCCGCGATCGACACGCACGACGCTGACCTCCAGACCGGGCAGCGCAGGCGGACGGGCGCGTTCCTGCGTCAGCGAAAACATCACCTGAAACAGCGGCGACCGTCCGGCGCTCCGTTCCGGATGCATCTCCGCCGTCAGCAGTTCGAGCGGCGCATCCTGATGCTCCAGGGCTTCCAGCAATCCTCCGCGCACGCGCCCGAGCAGTTCGCGGAACGTCGGATCGCCTGAAAGATCCGTGCGGATCAGCAGCGTGTTCGAAAAATATCCGATCAGCGGCTCGACCGCCGGGGTCAGACGCCCCAGGATCGGCGTGCCGATCACCAGATCTTCGCTCGCCGAATAGCGCGACAACAGCAGGTTGAACGCGGCCAGCAGCGTCATGAACTGCGTGGCCCCCGCGGAGCGCCACACCGAGGTCAACCCGTCGAGCACGTCCATTGGATGAAAATTCACCAGCCGTCCGCCGCGAAAACTTTGCTCTGCCGGACGAGGCCGGTCCGAGGGCAGGTCCAGCACCTGCGGCGCACCGGCCAGCCGGCTTTTCCAATATTCGATCTGTCGCGCGATCGTCTGCGACTGGGCGTGCTGCCACACCGCGAAATCCGCATATTGCACGGCGAGCGGCGAGAGCGGATTCGGTTTTCCCTGACAAAACGCCGCGTACAGCGCGCTCAGCTCATTCAGGAAAATCTTCCGGCTCCAGCCGTCGAACGCCAGGTGATTCGCCAGCACCAGCAAGATGTGATCGCGAGCATCGACGCGCAGCAGCGTTGCGCGCAGCGGAAGATCGTGCCCCAGGTCGAACGGACGCCGCGCCTCCGCCAGGCACAATGACTCGATCGCCGCCTCTCGATCCTCGATCGTCGCGCCGGGAACATCCAGAATCGGTAATCCAACGCGTCGCGATTCCTGAACGGATTGCAGAGGCTCGCCGTCGACCACCGCGACCGTCGTCCGCAGCACCTCATGCCGGTCGCGAATCGTTTCGAGCGCATCTTCGAGCGCTGGATGATTCAGATTGCCGCGCAGCCGCAGGAAAATCGGCACATGATAAACGCTCGGCTCCGCGACCAGTTGATTCAGCAGCCACATCAACTGCTGCGACGGGGAAAGGGGACACGGACCCGCCGCAGCGCGCGGCTGAAGATTCGTCGCGCCGGCTCTCTGCTCCACCTTGCGCTGCAACAGCGCGCGCTGTTCAGGAGAGAGCGCGGCGATGCGTTGCGCGACGTTCATGCGCCCGCCCTCATCGCATCCGCTCGCTCGAGCGCGCGATTCAACGCTTCGCCGACCAGCGCGACGGCCGGCTCTTCGACAATCGCGCGATGATCCTCATGCTTCCCCGGAATTTCGTGATTTTCAATCTCTCCCGTCAGGATCCCGCCCCAGCCGGCAAGCGGATCGGCATATATTCCGCGCGCGCGAAACATCACGACTTTCTCCGCATACGGCTCCGGCCTGTATGCAAGCTCGGCACGGAAATTCAGCATCAGAAAGTACGTGTCGCGCATCCGCTCCGGAATCGGCTTCCTGCGGCGGATGTAGGAATCGCCGATGCGGAAGATCGCTTTGTTGCGCGTACGCCGCAGCGTGCGGCGAAACAGCTTCCACGGCCCGAGCTTCGCGTCCGGTCCGCCCATCAGGTTTTCTTCGGTCTCGGCTCCGTACGCCGGCGCCGGTCCGTTCAAGAACGCCAGCAGCGCGACGCTTTCGCCGCTCTTGCGGATCCGATGTGCAATCTCCAAAGCCACCTGCGACCCGAAGCAGAACCCCAGCAGACGATAGGGACCCTTCTTCTGCACGCGCCGGATTTCGGCGAGATACGCGTCCGCCATCTCCTGAACGCTGGTCATCGGAGGCGCGTCGCCATATAGGCCGCGGGCCTGCAAACCGTACACGGGCCGATCGGAAAGATAGCGCGGCAGGTTGCGGAAGAACAGGATCGTTCCGGCGCCGCCGTGAATGCAAAACAGCGGAGGCTTCGATCCTGATGCTTGAATCGGCACCAGCGAAGAGTCGCGCGGCGGCGCTTCGCCGCGATCGAGAATTTCCGCCAATTGCGCGACTGTCGGCGATTCGAACAGAATTTCCGGGCCGATCCGATAGGCGAACTCGCGCCGGATGCGTCCGAACACGCGCGCCGTCACGAGCGACTCCGCGCCGAGGTCGAAATAGTTGTCGCGCACGCCGATCCGCCCGATGCCGAGCATCTCTTGCCAGATCGCGGCCAGCTTTTTCTCCGTCGCTGTGCGCGGCGCGACATATTCTTTTTCCGACGCAGAATCCGGATCGGGCGGCGGCAGCGCGCGTTTATCGATTTTTCGATTCGGCGTCTGCGGAAATTTGTCGAGCGTGACAAAAAACGACGGCACCATGTACGGCGGCAGCTTGCGGCTCAAGAATTCGCGGAGCTCAGCCGCGGCCGGCTTCTCCGCGGAAGCCTCCAGATAAGCCACCAGGTGCTTGCGCCCGTTCGCGTCCGTCCAAGCCCTGACCAGTGCTCCCGCGACGGAGGGATGCTGCAGCAGGACCGCTTCGATCTCCCCCGGCTCGATGCGGAATCCGCGAATTTTCACCTGCTGGTCGCTGCGGCCCAGGCATTCGATTTCGCCAGTCCGCCGATAGCGGCCCAGATCGCCGGTCTTATATATAAGCGTGCCCGGCTTTCCCGGAAACGGATTCGGAAGGAATGCCTTCGCCGTCAACTCCGGCTGATGCAGATATCCGAGACTCAGGCAATCGCCGCCGTGATAAATTTCGCCGACGACACCCGGCGGCACCGGCCGCAGGCGCGAATCGAGAATATAGGTCTGGATATTCGCCAGGGACCGCCCGATCAGGATCGGCCCATCCCCCGGCGCAACCTTGCCCATGGTCGAGTAAATGGTGGTTTCCGTCGGTCCATAGGCGTTGAACAGCGTGTCGACGTTGGGAAGAAGCTTTTCCGCCAGCGGCCAACGAAGCGCGTCGCCGCCGGTCAGGATTCGGATCCCAGGACCGTGCCGCCAGCCCGCATCGGCCAGCAGTTGCCAGGTGGCGGGCGTCCCCTGCATGAACGTCGCGCCCGACGATTCGATCAATTCGGCAAGCGCCACGCCGTCGGTGGTGTGTTCGCGCTTCGCGATCACGACGCGCGCGCCGCAGATCAGCGGCAGGTGCAGTTCCAGCCCCGCGATATCGAACGACAACGTCGTGATCGCCAGCACTACGTCTTTCGCCGAAAATTCCAGGCCGCTCCGCATCGAGCAAAGCAGGTTCACCAGCGCACGATGCGGAATCGGAACACCCTTGGGCCGTCCCGTCGATCCCGACGTGTAAATCACGAACGAAGGAGCTTCCGTGCCACCGCCATCCGGCGAAAGGTTCGCCGTGCTCTCTTTCGCGATCTCCTCCGATTCCAGGTGGACAATCGAAGGCGGCAGGAAAGTCAAGTGGCGGTCGAGGTCACGATGCGTCACCAGCACTTGCAGTCCGCTCTGCTCCATCATGTAGGCCAGCCGCTCTGCCGGAAACGCCGGGTCGAGCGGAACGTAAGCGCCACCCGCCTTCAAAATTCCGTAGACGCCGATCAGCATCTCAAGCGACCGGTGCATCGCGATCCCCACCAGATGTCCTGGGGCGACACCCCTGCGTCGCAGCGCCCACGCGAGTCGATTCGCGCGCGCATTCAGCTCGGCGTAGGTGAGATTCTCGCCGTCGAACGTCGCTGCGATGGCTTGCGGAGTCCGCGCGGCTTGCTCTTCGAACAGTTGATGGACGCGCTTATCGCGAGGATAGGCCCGCTCCGTTCGATTCCATTCATGAACGATCTGCCGTTCTTCGGTAGCCGACAGGAACGAGATTTCAGAAATGCGCCGGCCGCGGCTGGAGCTTGCGACGTCCTCAAGCAGCCGCTCGTAATGGCCCGCCAGCGTCTCGATCGTCTCCCGATCGAACAGGCCGGTGTGGTAATCGATCGCCGCGCACGACTCGGAGCCTCGCCGCCGGAACCGGAACGCGATTTCGCCGCGGAGTTCCCGATGCACCGGCTCGACTTCGAGTCCGCGCAATGCGAATTTTGACGGAGGCTCGTCGCGCCAGTCGAACTCCACCTGGAACGGCGCCGTGCCGGGATTCAGATCGACAACCTTGCCCAACGGCACATCTCCCGCGGCCGATGCATCGGCGAGAACGGCAGCGGCGCGATCGAAGGATTCGCGAACGTCGAGGTCCCCGGTCAGATCCATCTTCAGCAGTAGTGTGTTTTCAAACGGCCCGAACGTGACAGAAAACGGCGCAGTTCTCCGGTCCGAGCAAACCCCGATCAGCACTTCTTCCGCCCCGGTATAGCGACCCAGCAGCACCATGAGTCCCGCCAAGGCGGTGGCCTGTTCGATGCCCGAAGGCAGCGCGAACTCATGCATCGAGACGTGATGATGATTCGCGAGCCCGCGCCGATGGTCAGCCGGAAGTTCGATGGCGGGCAACGGTCCGCTCAGGTGGTTTTTCCAGAACTCGATCTGCCGTTCGACCGGCAAATCGTCCCGCGCGACCGCGAAATCCGCATAAGAAGGGCGCTCGACAGGCTTCGGCGATTCTCCGTCGAGCAGCGCCGCATAAAAGTCGCTCGATTCCGCCAGCAGGATGTCGACCGATTTCTCATCCGCGATAATCCGATGGACGTTGCAAATCAGAACGTGCTCATCGTCGCCCGTGCGAACCAGCACAGCGCGGATTAAGGGCCCGCGAGCCAGATCGAACCGGTGCTCGCGTTCTCGCGCGAGAATTTCCATAGGATCGCCGGAAACGGTGTCGAGCGCGAATTCTCCCTCCGGTGCGATCACCTGGACGATCGTCGAAGCGCCATAGCTCCGTATCTGCTCGCGAAAATGGAAGCGGGTTCTCAGCGGCGGATGCGAATCGACAGCCCGGCGCAGAGCCTCGCAAAATGGCTCACGACGCAATTCACCGCGCAGACGAAACGCGCGCAGGATCCTGTCCCGTGCGCCCGCGGCTCCGGCCTGGTCCTGCCGCCAGAGGCTTTCCTGAAGCAAAGAAACCGGGCAAAGCTCAGGCGCGATGAGCCCTGTGTTTACAAGCGCTTGCGCTCTCAAAACCTGCATCGACGCACCAATAGATGGCGATCCCCCGCGATTGTGGTTGAACGAATAGGTGTTATACTATCACGTTCCAACTTGTCCATGACCGATTCGAACGTGGTAGGCTTCCGCGTTTCTCCGCAGCAGTCCTCTATCTGGAGGACGCAGGAAGGCGGCTTGCCGGCCGCGGTGCAGTGCGTTTTCACGCTGCCCCGGGACATGAATTTGGACCGCCTGCGCGAAGCGTCACTCACAGCCGCCGCCCGGCACGAAATTTTCCGCACGCGATTTCAGCGCACCTCCGGCCTGAACCTGCCCTTTCAGGTGGTGGAAGAAAATCTTCTCGTTTCGTTTGTCCAAGTCGGCGGTCCTCCGGAACCCGCGGCGTTGAACCTGGACGACGGTCCAGTGCTCGAGTTTGTGGTGTCCTCTATATCGCCCGAATCGCGCGCATTTCGGATCACCGCATCGACTCTCTGCGCCGACGCGGTCACTTTGCGGAATCTGGCCTGCGAGATCGCCTCGATTTATTCCGGCTCTCCCCTCGCGGATCCTCCGCTGCAATATGCCGACGCCGCCGAATGGCTGAACGGATTGCTCGCCTCGGAAAATGAAGCGTCCGAATATCTGCGCAAGCTGGATTTTCTTTCCGTCCCGACGCCGCTTCTACCGCTTGAGGACCGTCTGGTGGAGCCCGCATTCGGCAACGTCGAGTCCTACGATTTCCACCTCGCCCCTTCCGCGAATCCCGATTTTCTTTTGGCCTGCTGGTGCACGCTGCTCTGGAAACTCACCGGGCAGCCCGATATTCCAGTGGTCCGCATCGCGGACGGCCGCACCCGGCCGGAACTGCGCGCGGCCGCCGGCGTCTTCGCCAGGCCTGTTCCGGTGGTGGCGCATTTTTCCGAAGTCCCGGCTTTCGACGCGATTCTGCGGCAAGTCGCCGAAACGCCGCGCATCGAGGATTTCATCGCACCCGACGATGTCCTCGGCGGCCAGATGCGCATCGGATTCGAATATGTCGAGGCGGCCTCAGCCGCGTTTCGCCTGGAATCGATTTCCGCTCCGCTCTATCCGCTTAAAGCAAAACTGACCTGCGCCGATTACGGAAAAGCTTCGATCGAGTATCATGCTTTGCTCGACCGGGCCGAGGTCGCGCGAATCGCCGCATTTTTCGAACGGCTCGTCCGCGAAGCCTCCGCCGATCCGCAGCGGCGCGTCGATCAGTTCGAAATCATCAGCGACGACGAACGCTGGACGGTCACCGAAAAATTCAATCAAACGCAAGCCGATTACGCGCTGGATCTTTGCTACCACCAGATGTTCGAACAGCAGGTGGAGCGCGTCCCGGAGCGCATCGCGCTGGTCTTCGGCGAAGAAAAGCCGACCTACCGCCAGCTCAACGCGCGCGCCAACCGCGTGGCTCACTATCTGCGGGCCCAAGGCGTCGCGGCCGGTTCGCGCGTCGGTCTTTTCATCGAGCGTTCCGCGGATATGATCGTCGCGCTGCTCGGAATTCTGAAGGCCGGCGGCGCCTATGTTCCGCTGCATCCGCACGCGCCCACGGCCCGGCTCGCCCAGCAGCTTGCGGATACGGCCGTGACGGTTCTGATCACACAGACGTCGCTTCTGCATCGCCTGCCAGCGATCGATTGCCGAATCTTCTGCCAGGACCGCGACCTCGCGAAGCTCAGTTCTCATCCCGAATCGAATCCCGAGCCGCTGGCCAAGCCAACCGATCCGATCTACGTCATCTTCACGTCAGGCTCGACCGGAACTCCGAAGGCCGTGGTCACGCGGCATGCGAACGTCGTCAACTATACGCAGGCGATCTCGCGAATTCTGAAGCTCGACGATCCGTCGAACGCCGCCGGGTTGACGTTCGGCAACGTGTCGACGCTGACGGCCGATCTGGGCAATACGAACATTTTCGCGGCGCTCGCTTCCGGCGGCGCGCTGCACATGATCCCCGACGACGTGTTGATGGATTCCGCACTCTACGCGAAATACACCGCCGCGGAGCCCATCGATATTCTAAAAATCGCGCCGTCGCACCTGCGGACGCTGCTCGCCGCGGGCGCCCCCGAAAAAATTCTGCCGCGCTACTACCTCGTCGTCGGCGGCGAGCGGCTCACCTGGGACATGGTCCGGCAGATCAAGAAGGAAGGCCGCTGCCGGATTCTGAATCACTACTCGCCGACCGAAACCACCATCGGAGCCTTGACCCTCGACGCCATTGGCAGCGAACATCTGGCGGCCTATGCGGCCGTTGTGCCTCTGGGCCGCGGCATCGGCAACACGCTTCTCTATGTCCTCGACCGCAATCTGAAGCCGGTTCCCGTCGGCGTTCCCGGCGAATTGCTGATCGGAGGCGCGGGCGTGTCGAACGGATACCTCAATCGCCCCGAACTGACGGCGGAGCGTTTTGTCCTCGACCCGGTTCATCCCGAAAGCGGTCGCCTGTTTTACCGCAGCGGCGATCGCGCGCGCTGGCTTCCCGGCGGCGTCGTGGAATTTTTGGGCCGCGAGGACGATCAGGTCAAGATTCGCGGATTCCGCGTCGAACTCGGCGAGATTGAGGCCGTGCTCGCGAAGCACCCGTCAGTGAACCAGGCCGTTGTGATCCTCAAAGAGCATCCCCCCGCGGGTGAGATGCTGATCGCCTGCCTGATCGCACCCGATCGTCCGGCGGAAAACGAACTTCGCGACTTTCTGCGCCGCCAATTACCGGACTACATGGTGCCGGCGCATTTCGTGATCATGGATTCGTTTCCGCTGAACGCGAACGGAAAAGCGGATCGCCGCGCGCTTGCCGCTTCGGTCCATCCGGTCGCCGCCCCGCCTTCCGAACCCGCGCAACCCGCCGGAAAAATCGAGGAATCGCTGCTGGCGATCTGGCGCGAGGTGCTCCATCGTCCCGACATCGGTGTGAACGACGATTTCTTCGATCTGGGTGGTCATTCGCTGCTCGCGACGTTGGTGATTTCGCGCGCGCGAGCCGCCTTCGACGTCGAAATTCCGCTGCGCGTCATCTTCGAAGCTCCAACGGTCGCCGGTATGGCGAAGCACATCGAGCACTCGATGCACGAACTGCGCGAAGAGGCGGAACTCGCGCGTCTGTTGAAGGAAGTGGAAGGGCTGTCCGAAGAAGAAGTGCGCAGGCTTCTGGAGCACCCGGCGGAATCCGGCGACGGATTATGGTCGACAGCGACGAGCTGAAGCGTCGCCTGGCGAGTCTTTCGCCTGAGAAACGCGCGCTTCTCGAAAAGCGAATGGCCGCCGCCGTTCGTCCCGCGTCGATTCCCCGCCGCGCGCCCGCCGATCGGACTCCGGTTTCTTTTTCGCAGCGCCGCCTCTGGTTTCTGGATCAGATGGAGCCGGGCAATCCGGCTTACAACGTCTTTCGTGGAGTCGTCCTGCGCGGACCGTTGAATGTTGACGCGCTCGAGCGAAGCCTTTCGGAAGTCGTGCGCCGCCACGAGATTCTTCGCACAACGTTTCCGCTCGAAGCGGGCGAACCCGTCCAGCGCATCGCTCAGCCGGTATCCGTCGCGCTGCCCGTCGACGAAATGACGGACGTCCCCGCCGCGTTGCATCGCGAGCAGGCCGAAAAAATCGCGGCAGCCGAAGCCGCAAACGCGTTCGATCTCAGCAAGGACCGGCTGCTGAAGGCGCGCCTGCTGTGTTTTTCCGCCGACGAACACATCCTTGTCCTGGTGATGCACCACATCGCCGTCGACGGCTGGAGCGTCGGCATTCTGTTTCGCGAACTGGTCGCGCACTACGATGCGTTCTCGCGCGGCCTGGAATCTCCGCTCCCGCCGCTGCCGATCCAGTTTGCCGATTACGCACTGTGGGAGCGATCCCAATTCTCCGGCGAAAAAATGGAGCGTCAGCTCGATTACTGGACGCGGCAGCTCGCTTCCGTGCCGCCGTTTCTCAATCTGCCGTCCGACAAGCCGCGTCCAGCCGTCCAGAGTTCGCACGGCGCGCGCTACTACCTACACCTGCCCGGTTTGCCGATCGACGCGCTGAAGGCCGCCGCGCGGCGCGAGAGCGCGACGCTCTACATGGCGCTGCTCGCGGCATTTCAGGCACTGCTCGGGCGGTATGCGGGACAGGATCACTTCGCGGTCGGCTCGCCCATGGCTTGCCGCGAGATGCCGGAACTCGAAAATCTGATCGGATGTTTCAGCAACACGCTCGCCTTGCGCGCCGATCTTTCCGGGAACCCTTACTTTCGCGAATTGCTGCGGCGCGTTCGGGAAACCGTCGTGGGCGGCCTCGCCCACCAGACGCTTCCGTTCGACAGGCTGGTGGAGGCGCTGAATCCGAAACGCGATCCCAGCCGCATGGCCATCGTGCAGGTGAACTTCAGGCTCCTCACGGTTCCGCTGCCGCCGTCGGCCGGAGGAAGAATTGAATTCGAATTTCTGGAAGTCGACAACCGGCGCTGCAAATTCGACCTCGCGCTGGAACTGGTGGAAAGATCCGACGGACTCGCCGGATATCTCGAATACAATACCGGCCTGTTTTACCCCGAAACGATGCCGCTGATCGCGAGCGACTACGAAGATCTGCTGCGCGCTGTCGCGACGGCTCCGGACACGCCGTTCGGCGAGCTCGCCTTCGTGCCGCGCTTCGAACGGAACAGGACGGCGGCGACGCCGCTCGAGGTTCATCGCAAGCCCGCATACCTGCGCACGTCGCAACACGCGCCGGCCAATCCATGGTTCTCCGCGAGGCGCGCCAGACCTGGCTCCAAAGTACGGCTGTTTTGTCTTCCCTACGCCGGCGGCGACGCGGTGACGTTCCTGCGCTGGAGCGATTCTCTTCCCGCTGAGATCGAGCTCTTCCCGATCCTGCTGCCGGGTCGCGGCGCGCGCCTGAGGGAACCCGCTTATACCAGCGTGAGCCCTTTAGTCGAGGCGATGGCGCAAGCGTTGCGTCCCGCGTTGGACAAGAAATTCGCTTTGCTTGGAATCAGCACCGGCGCCATTCTTTCTTTCGAGCTGGCGCGCTCGCTGCGCAGGCGCGGTTATCCTGGGCCGTCGCATCTGTTCGTCTGCTGTTGTGAGGCTCCGCATCTTCCGCCTTCGCGCAGCGAGCCGATTCACGACCTGCCCGAAGCAGAGTTTCTTGAAAAGCTTCGTCATTTCGGCGGCACACCGGACGCGGCGCTGGAAGATCCCGAACTTCGCCGGCTGGTTCTCCCCGCACTTCGCGCCGATTTTCAGTTGCGCGACACTTACGCGTTCGCGCACGATGCGCCGTTGGCGTGTCCGATTTCAGCAATCGGCGGAGCCGGCGATCCATTCGCGGATCGCGCGAGTCTCGAAGCATGGCGCCGCCACACGACGGCTGCGTTCAACGTATCGATGCTGCCCGGCGGACACTTTTTCTTCAATCCGGATCCCGGCCCGTTGCTTCGAATCGTCGCTGAATCTTTCTAGCGTCCGCCGTCATTGCGAATGCGTCAATTCACGCATTTCGTTCTCCTAGCGTCGCGCTTCGGCCTCCTGCCTTTGTTCGCGCGAAATCACCTTTGCCAGATCACCCAGCTCGTCGGCCAGCAGTTCGATCAAGTCGTCCACTGCGATGATTCCCGCAAGCGTCCCTTCCGCATCCACAACCGGAACGCGGCGAACGCCCTTGGTCCGCATTTTTTCAATCGTTTCCCAGACTCCGTCCTGCTCGCGAGCCGAAACCAGCTCCGGCGCCATGATGTCTTCAATCGAAATCCGCGTCGGATCCAGGCCCTGCGCCATCACTTCGATCACGATGTCCCGATCGGTAACGATACCGATCGGTTTGCGCTTCCCGTTTGCGCGATCCGTGACGATCAGGTCGCCAACATGATGCTCGCGCATAAGTTTCGCGGCATCCTGCACCGAAGTCTCGCGCGACGCGATGACCGTCTGGCGAATGCAGAGTTCTCCAATCGGCATAACTACCTCCTGTGTGTAGAGATTGGTTGCAGCATGCGGACCGCCAAACGGCCATTCGTCTCGACGCACGGCGTTCACAGGCTCCGAACCGCATCCTCCACACGCCGGGCCAGTTCAGCATACGACTCTCCTGCCAGCCGCATCGGAGCCCCGAAACTCACCTCGACCGCCCCTCGCCGCGGACGCGCCGTACCCGGCGGCAGCAGCCGTCCCGTGCCCCGCAACCGGACCGGCACCACCGAAAGACGCAGGCGCGAGCCGATCATCCCGACACCGGGAAGAAAGCGCCCCATCCTCCCCGACCCTGATCGCTCCCCTTCGGGAAAAATCAGGATCGACCATCCGTCGTCCACCAGCTCGCCCATGTAACGGATCGATTCGCGCGCTCCCACCTCGGTTTGCGGAATCGGAAATCCGTTAAAGAGCACCGTGATCAATCCATACAAAATGCGATTGCCCCATCGTTTACGAAACGAATATCGCTCCGGGTGGAAGTGCGGATCGAAATATTCCTTCCACATGGCCGGCGCGATCCGGCGCCGCAGCCGCGCCGGAAGGCTCGCGAGAATCACCGGCGTATCCAGGTGGCTTTCGTGATTCGACGCGAAGATGAGCGGTCCTTCCAGAGATTCCACATGCTCCGCGCCGCACACCTTGCGCCGCGCGAACATCTTCGTCAGCGGCAGCAAGATTCCTTCGAGCGCGGCGCCGCGGACCAGTCGCGCGATCCAGCTCCGGTTGTATCGAGGGAATGGCGTTTCCTGTTCCGCCGCCACCGGATTCACCAGCTCCCCGACCTTGCGAATGGACGTGAAGACCCGCTCGTCGATGTTCGTATCGAACTTCGCCTCCAGATCCATCATCAATTCCACCCGGTCGAGCGAACTGAGCCCCAATTCCTCGATGGTCGTTTCAGGGCCGATCGTCCGCCCCGGAGCGTATTTCTGAATCAGGCCGGCCAGATCGTTTTGCGGCGCGGTGGCCGCGATTCCCTTCTCGATCGTCGCCGCGATTTCGCCTCGCCGCAGCTTCCGCGTCGTTCTGGTGCGCGGCAATTCCGTGCCGGCCCAGAGCGAGACCGCTCGGATTTTCTGATGTTCCTCCAGCATCGCGTTCGCCTTGCGGACAATCTCTTCGGGATCTGTGCCGTGCTCCAGCACCAGCACCGCGTGGACGCGCTCTTTTCCAATCACAGCCGATTCTCGAACTCCCGGCAGATGATCGAGCACCGCCTCCACGTCCTCGGGAAAAACCTTCAGCCCTTCCGGCGTGACGATGAGTTCTTTTTTCCGCCCGCGAATGATCAAATTGCCTGTCGGATCGAGTTCGCCGATATCTCCGGTATGAAACCAGCCTTGCCGGAAAGCGCCCGCGCTTTCCTGTGGAGCCTCGAAGTAACCCGATGTGACGCTCGGGCCGCGGACCAGAACTTCGCCGTCGTCCGCAATCTTCACCTCCAGACCTTCCAGCGGCTTTCCCGACGTTCCAGGCTGCACGTGAAACGGATGCGTGAAGCTGATCACCGGCGCGGTCTCGGTGAGCCCGTATCCTTGCACCACGACGAATCCGAGGTTCGCCCAGAACTGCTCCAGGTCGACCGGCAACGGAGCGCCGCCCGAGACCACGCAGCAGAATTTCCATCCCAGCATCCGATGCACACGCCGGAATCGCCACCAGCGCCGCGGCCACGCGTCGGATTTTCGCGACGTGTCCGCAGTCTCAGGAAAGCGGTGCAGAATGAAATCGCGCAAGACCTCCAGGATTTTCGGGACCGCCACCAGAATCGCCGCCTTGCGCCACTCGATCTGGCGCACGATCTGGCGCGGGCTGGTGCTCGATATGAAAAGCACGGACGCGGGAATCAGCGGCGGAACGAAAGTCGCCAGCGCTTGCCCGAACAGATGGCTCATCGGCAGAAGATTGAGGATCCGAAGCGGGCGGAATGGACGCACGTACTTGCGATACGGCCCGAATTGCTGTTCGATCGGGGCAAGCTGTGCCGCCAGGTTGCCGTGCGTGATCAGGACGCCCTTGGGCTCGCCCGTGGTTCCCGAGGTGAACACGATCTCGGCAAGATCGTCGTCGAAAACCGCGGCCGGTTCGAATCGGACGACATCGCCGGGCTGCTCCAGTTCCGCGATTCGCGCCGCTCCGTCGATTCCGGCGACGCGATCGCCCACCAGAATCATTCGCGGCCGGACCTTCTGCTCGATCCGTCGAAAGAGATCGATCGACGATTGCGGCTCCACCGGAACAACGACCACGCCCTGCAGCAGGCACCCCCACAACGCGACGATCCATCCCGGCCGGCTCTCCGACCAGATCATCACCGTGTCGCCTTTGTGAATCCCCTGCGCAGCGAGCCGCACGGCGAACGATTCGGCCAGTCGCGCGACCTCGCCATAGCGGAACGTGCGGCCGCGAAAGCCGTCATCGTGAATCAGGAACTCTTCGTCATAACGCGCGATCCGGCGAAAGAACTGGTGCAATTCGCTCAGCCGCGGCGATGTACCCGGCGAACCCGCCCCTGGTTTTTTCGACTCTCGCAGTTCGGCCGGCATCTGCAGCGCCCCGCACTAAGCAGGCACGTCAGCAGCCAGGACCGGCTCGGCGAGCCGCTTCGAAATGGGGCTCCGCGTGCACTTCCTTTAAAGTCCCCCCACCAAAGGAGTGCCTTTATGAAACTGACCTTGAGCGTGATTAAAGCGGATATCGGATCCGTGGGCGGTCATGTCGCTCCATCGAAACGCGTCCAGGCGACCGTGGAGCAATATGTTCAGGAACGCGCGCGCGGACTTCTGTTCGACTTCTACATCAGCCACACCGGCGACGACATCGCGATTCTCATGACCCACACACGAGGAGAAGGCGATGCCCAAATCCACCGGCTCGCCTGGGGCGCCTTTCGCGCCGCCACCGACGCGGCTCGCGAAGAGGGTCTGTACGGCGCCGGCCAGGACCTGCTGAAAGACTCGTTTTCCGGAAACGTGAGAGGAATGGGACCCGCCGTCGCGGAGATGGAGTTCGACGAGCGTCCCAACGAGCCATTCCTGTTCTTCGCCGCCGACAAAACCGACCCCGGCGCATACAATCTGCCGCTGTACCTCGCCTTCGCCGATCCGATGAATACTCCCGGACTGATCCTGTCGCCGAAAATGTCGCGCGGCTTCCGCTTCGTCATCATGGATGTGAGCAACACCTCCGGCGATCGCATCATCGAACTGAATGCGCCCGAGGATCTCTACGACATCGCCGCTCTGCTACGCGACCCGGAGCGCTACGTGGTCGAATCCGTATGGTCCCGCGCGAGCGGCCAGCAGGCCGTGGCCGTCGCGACGTCGCGTTTGCACAACATCGCCGGCAAGTACACCGGCAAAGACGATCCGGTGATGCTGGTGCG